>PMBY01000534.1 GCA_003153875.1 Myxococcales bacterium
TGTTGTCGCCGGCCTCCGCCGTCGGGCCCCAAACCCCAAGAGCAACCGCGACAAGCACTGCCGCCAGGAAGAACCGTTCTCGACGAGCGTGAGGAAACACCAACGTGCGCATGGCGCGCATGATACTACAGCCGCGCCCGCGCGGGTGGCTCGGCGGGGTCGAGCACGATGCGCAGGGGCTTGCGCTGGTTTGCGGGGCCGGCGGGCGAGGCGCCGGCGGTGGCCGCAGCCAGTAGCCGCGCCAGCAGCGGATTCTTCTCGCCCATGGTCTCGTCGGCTCAGGGTCACGGCACGGTGGCCGGGCCTTGACCGTTGCGCAGGAGGTTTCCGCGGCCGGTGGGCCAGGGCAGACACTTGCTGCCCGAGCCGGGTACGTTGAATACGTCCACGCCATGGTCAAAGGTCAGCAGTACGATCTCCAAAGTGCCGTCGCCGTCGAGATCGGCCACTGAAGGCGCCGCGGGTACGCCGATGCCGTTGCCGTCGCTGCCCTGTCCGGGCAAAGGCACGTCGTACAGTTCTGCGCCGGTGTTGCTCAGGATCACCAAACGCCCGGCGTTGGCTGAAAGCGAGTAGGTGCCAAACACGATCTCGGGCACACCGTCGCGGTTCAGGTCCACCACCACTGGCTCGGAAGCGAAGGTCTTGGCTGCGCCCTTGGCATAGTTGTAGTGCCACAGGATCTGGGCATCGGGGCTGACCGCGTAGATCGCGCCATCGTTGATGCTGGCAATAATCTCGGGCCGACTGTCACCCAGGATGTTGGCGATCGCAGGGGCGGGCACACCGTCAGGGGGATACCAGTCGCCACTGGCGCGTGGAACCGGTTTGGCGCTGATAGGCAGGGTTTCCCATCCCGGCAGGCGCATGGCACTGTGGGCGCCGCCATCTTGCGCTCCCTGCAAGACCATGAAGGCGTAGCCTTGGGTCTCATAGGGCACCTTCATTTCGGCGTTGGGAATCCCGATGACTTCGTTCTTCCCGTCGCCGTCGATATCGGCCACCGAGGGCGGCGACGCGGTCCACTGCAGCCACATGGTGGTGTTGACGTCGGGCCAGTCGCCGGTGTGCAGGTTGTAGTGGTTCGCTTCGACTTGGGGATCGAACCAACGGATGAACTGACCCCAATCCAGCGGCTGGTTCAGAAACTCATTGGCCGGGTTGGTGAAATAGGGGGCGGCGCGAATCGAAGTCCCGTCGGCCTTGAAGGCGTTGATCTGGTGGTTGTCGTAGGTGACGATCACCTCCTGCTGGGCATCGTCGTCGATGTTGCCGATTGCGACGTTGAGGCCATAGCAGCCATAGCCATGGTGGCCCTGGCCATTGGTGTCGGCGTCGCCGCCCAGGCCGCTGAGCGTGTTGTAGCGGGGCCAGGCCGGCCAGGTGACGCCGGCCGGCTGGAAGAGCGCGCCATTGGGCGAGAACGCGAACACCTGGGCGCTATTAGGATCGGTTTCGGTGGTGGTGACCACCACCTCGATCTGGCCGTCGCCGTCGAGATCGCCCGCTGCCACGCCGCGGACTTCGGGGTTGGCATCGCCGCCCTTGGTTGTGGCGTCGGCAGGCCAGCCGCTCTTGGCGGTCAGGGTTCCGTTCTTCCATTCGTAGGCCGCCACTGTTCCGGAACCACCCCCGGCCACGATTTCAATCACGCCGTCGCCGTCAAGATCGGCAACCACGGCCGGCGCGTAGATGCGGCCCATGGTGTCGTTCTGTTTGATGGTCGCGAGGGTGTTGCCGTCACTGTCGAATACGAACAGGCTGTAGAAGGGCGCAACGATCTCTTTCCTGCCGTCGCCATTCAGATCGACCAGTGCGGGTGACGAGAACCAGCCGGTCTCGGCCCAGGACTTGTCACCCTTCATGTTGCGCACGAACACCGGCTGCGCCACCGGGGACGAGCCGCCCTCGCCCAGGCAGGTCGGCGTGGGGGCCACGCCACCATCCGGGAAGGTCGTGCTGGGCACTGCGCCGCCGCTTGGACTTGTCGAGGAGCACGCGAGTGTCCACACCACGCAGCCAATGAGTTGCGCTTTCATGTTCTGTCCCCGGGGTATTGTACACCCACATTGGCTCCGGCGGTGTGCCACAGGTGCGGGTGGAAGAGGGCGGGCCAATATGCAGCCCGTTCGTGATAACCTCTTTTGCTATGAAGAACCGCCTGGGGTTTCGAGAGAAGAGCATTCCTTGCGCGGTCGTGCTGGCAGGCCTCTGCCTGGCCACTTCCCCGGTCGCGCTTGCCAAAGATACGCGGCCTGTTGCTGCCGCTGCACCGCCTGCTGCCGCGCCACCTGCGCCCGTGCCGCCTGCGCCTGTGCCGCCCGCGCCTGTGCCGCCCGCGCCTGTGCCGCCTGCCCTTGCGCCGCCACCCTCGGGCTGCGCGTGCTCGCCGCCCGGCTCCCATGACGGTTTCTACACGCGCCTCGCGGTGGGTCTCGGACTAGCATCAGCCAGTGGGGCTGGGACGAAGTATTCGGGCGGATCGTTCGTTCTTGACGCGGCCGTTGGCGGCGCGCTCACAGAGCATCTGATCCTCTACGGAGAGCTTCTTTTCCACAGCATCCCCGGCCCCAAGGGCAAACCCAAAGTGGGTGATCCGACCTTGGTCGGCAATCCGGTGGACAACATCGGACTTGGCCCCGGGCTTGCGTACTACTTCATGCCCTGGAATTTCTACCTGTCGGGCAGCTTGCTGTTCCAGAAGGTGTTGCTGACCAAGACCTCCGTCGTGGTCGCCCCAGCCGTCGCGGTCTCCTCAAAGCAGTTCACCAAGACAGGACTTGGCTTCAACCTCATGGTGGGCAAGGAGTGGTGGGTGTCGGACAATTGGGGTCTTGGAGTTGCTCTTCAACTATTGCTCGCTGGCGCAAAAGATCGTGACGGCACGGAATGGGACTCGGGGGCACTGGCCGTCCTGTTTACGGCCAGTCACAACTGACGCCTTTCAGATTCCCCACTCCACATACAGGTGCGAATCCATCTGAAAACAGAAAAGCGACAAGCCGAGACACGCACAGTCAGGGGGATCGCCACAGCCCGCGGGCAGCGGATTGCAGCTGGCACTCATGGGAAAGCCAATCTCGTCCTGCAGCATGATGTCGCAGTACTGCCGTTCCGCACAGAAGAGCTCGCCGCAAGCGAAGGTTCCAGGCGGCGGCGGGCACCCGCCGTCTTGTGAAATGTCCACGCCTGCCATTTGCGCCAGGCAGGCATTGTCGTAGGCCTTGCCATCGCAGCCGCAAACCGGATTGACATCGGCGGGACATTGCGCGGGCATCGCCTGGCAGAAGGTGGCCGACGGTCCATGTCCGCACCTCCGGTTTTGATAGGCACAGAAACTCCGGCCGCCACACACAGAAGGGGGGTATCCCCAGTAGTCGTCGCCGCATATGGAGAGACCGGTGTCCGTGCCGGTTTCTGCTTCGCTGTCGGGTGCCGTGGCAGTCGTCAGGTCCTGGGAAAGATCGCTCGCCAAGTCCTGCGGCCGGTCGGGCGCAAGGTCCTGCGACCCATCACGGGACTGGTCAGGGGCAAGATCGGCCAGAGAATCGCGGGGCGCAGTCAGGTCGGGCGCCAGGTCGCCAGGCAGGTCGCGCGCAGAATCGACTTTCTCGTCGGGAGAAGGTTCGCCGACTCGGTCCGGTGGGGCATCGGGCGCGCCATCCAAAGGCCCGGCGCCCGCGGCATCGAGGCGAAGCGCGTGACCGTCGGGCCTGGCGTCTGCGGAAGCGCCGCGCAGACTGGTGCGGCTACAGCCAAGGGGGAACGCAAGCACGCCGAGCATGCAAAGGGAAAGCAGCGGCCCGCGCCCGTGAACAACCGCGCGTACTGAATCCCTACGATCCATGCCAATAACGAATCGGACCGGTATCGCTGTGGACGAAGTGCGCGTGCGGGTAGAAGCCGACTCCGCCCAGGCGCAGTGAGCGCACGAAGCCGAGCAATTTCTCCGTGGGCACCCCGCGGATGCGGAAATCGACCGCGTTGCCTTGGGTGTGCTGACTTTCGCGCGCCACCTGGTGGCCCTTCTTGCGCAGCATCAGATTGTACTTGGGCGAGCGATAGCCCGACACCACATCGATGCGCTGGGCGTGGAAGCGGCGGGCGGCCGAGACCAGCACTTCCGCGAGTTCTGGATCCATGGTGGTCGCCTGGTTGGTGAAATGGTCGCGCAGGAAAGTCCGGAAGCGAGCGAGATAGGGCTGGCCCGGGATGAAGCTCATCAACTCGCGCGTCCACTGGTTGTGCAGGGTGGTCAGCGGCTGCACGCGGGCGCCGACCGGCGGCTGGGGGCCTGCCAACATCTCGGCCGCCTGCGCGCAAGGTTGGCGCGGCGATGGCTTCTTGCCCGCGCGACAGGTGCGAGGCGGGCGCAGTTGCTCGTCGGTCACGTGCACGTCCGGGCGATGGGCCTTGTCGGCCAGCCACAGTTCCTTCTTGCTCCGTTCGCGCAGGGACGGCACCAGGTGTGGGGCCCGCTCGTCGGTGACCGGGACGAGCGTCTCGGCCGCAAACGCCTGGGCGACAGCATCTGGCAATGTCGCCGAACCCGCCGCTGGCGCCACAGGCAGCAGCGTGCTCAGGAACAACCCCAACCAAGGAGGCATGCACACTAGTGTAGCGGGCTCGGCCCTGCCTTGCCAGGGTGGAGGAATCGTCGGAAGCCGACCGGGGCGCAGAGCCTCGGCAACGGGGAGGGCGCGGGTAGAGGTATTGGGTCGAGTTCGAGCGCTATCGCCGACGGGGTGGCAGACCCGGGTGGCGGTTCGCGGCAATCAGCGTGCTTCTTGGGGGCTAGACGGCTTCGGGGTTATCGGACAGGATGCTTCGGCCTGACGGACCAACCGACACTCACAGAGGGAGAACACAGACGCCATGTTCAAGATCCAGACGCTGAACAAGATTGCGATGATTGGCCTTGATGGTTTTGCGCGCGACAACTACGAGATTGCGTCGGAGATCCTCAATCCTGACGCCATCCTGGTGCGCAGCGCAGACATGCACAGCATGACCTTGCCCCCCTCGGTGAAGGCCATAGGTCGCGCCGGTGCTGGGGTGAACAACATCCCGGTCGATCAATGTTCCAAGCGCGGCATCGTGGTCTTCAACACCCCGGGCGCCAACGCCAACGGGGTCAAGGAACTGGTGCTGGCCGGCCTGCTGCTCTCGTCGCGCCGGATCGTGCCGGGCATCGAGTGGGTCCGGACCCTCAAGGGCAAGGGCAAGGAAGTGGGGGCGTTGGTGGAGAAGGGCAAGAACGATTTCGTGGGGCCCGAAATCAAGGGCAAGAAGCTGGGGGTCGTCGGGTTGGGCGCCATCGGCGTGATGGTGGCCAACGATGCCCTGGCGCTGGGCATGGAGGTGGCTGGCTACGATCCGTACATCTCGGTCGAGGCGGCTTGGGGTCTGGCGCGCACGGTTCGTCGCGCCACCAGCCTGGACATGTTGCTGGCCCAGTCGGACTACATCACCTTGCACGTGCCGCTCATGGATCAAACCAAGGGCATGCTCAATCGCGACAAGTTCGCCTTGATGAAGAAGGGCGTGCGTATCGTCAACCTGGCGCGCGGCGGGCTGGTCAAGAATGCCGATCTGCTGGAAGCGCTGAAGGCCGGCGCGGTCGGCTGCTACGTAACCGACTTCCCCGACGATGATCTGCTGGATGTGCCCAACGTGATCCCCATCCCCCACCTGGGCGCGTCCACGCCCGAGGCCGAGGACAATTGCGCCATCATGGCGGTGGAGCAAGTGCGCGACTTTCTTGAGAGCGGCAACGTCAAGAACTCGGTCAACTTCCCGGCCTGCGCGTTGCCGGTCATGGGCCGCAATCGCATCGTGGTCGCCAACGCCAACGTGCCCAACATGGTGGGCCAGATCACGACGGTGCTGGCCGCCGACAAGATCAACATCGTCAACATGATGAACAAGAGCGCGGGCGAGTTGGCCTACAACATCATCGACATCGACGGCGACGTGGCCGAGGCGCAGGTCGAGAAACTGCGCAAGATCGAAGGCGTGATCACGGCGCGGCTGATTCCCAAAGCTTGATTACTTAGCCGCGCTGGCGCGCGGGCGAATGCCGATGAGTTGATTGAGCGAGCCGGAGGTGAACCCGGCTAGATCCAAAGCCACGAAGGTGAAGCCCAGCTTGCGGCCCAGCTTGACCATGGCTTCGCGCAGCTCCAGGGCGCGCGCCATGGCGTCCGGCTCGACCTCCACGCGCGCGACTTCATTGTGAAAGCGCACACGCAGTTGCCGGAAGCCCAAGGCGCGCAGACCTTCCTCGAAGGCGTCCACCTGTTGCAGGCGCTCGGGGGTGATGGTGGTGCCGTAGGGGAAACGCGACGACAGGCAGGCGAGCTGTGGCTTGTCCCAGGTGGAAAGCCCCAGCTGCTTCGACAGTTCGCGGATCTCCTGCTTGTTGAGCCCGGCATCGAGAAGCGGGTGCTGGGCGCCGTGATCCTTGGCGGCCTGCAGCCCCGGCCGGTAGTCGCCCAGATCATCCACGTTGGTGCCCACCAGGATGGCCTTGCAGCCCAGGCGCTGGGCCACCGGGGCGGCGATGGTCAGCAATTCGGACTTGCAGTAGTAGCAGCGATCCTTGGGGTTGGACTGGAACTCGGGGCGCGACAGCTCGTGCGATTCGACCATCTCGCAGCGCACTCCCATGCCCGCGGCCAGGTCCAGCGCGGCCCGCTGCTCGCTGTGCGCCATGGTGGGCGAGAGCGCGATGAGCGCCGTGCACCGATCCCCGAGCACGTCGTGTGCCACGCGCAGAAGCAGCGTCGAATCCACGCCGCCCGAGAAGCAAACCAGAACCGATTCATGGGCAGCAATCAGGTCGCGCAGCGCCTGGTGCTTCTGTGACAGGGTCATCGTGACCAACTATAGCGCGCGATCGGCGCATTTGCCCCTCACTTCGACCCGCGGTACCATGCCTCATGGCAAAGATCTTTTCGGCGTTGCTTCTCTTGGTAGCGATTCCCGCTTGCAGCGACAGCGGCATTGCGCTGTCCGATCTTCCTGCTGCGGCCACGGATGCCTTTTGCACCTACGCGGCTCGCTGCGGGGAGATGCCTGACGTGGCCTCGTGCAAAGCGGCTGCCGGAACAGACATGGGGCAGAGATTGGCGGACGTGACAGCAGGAAGAATCAAGTACGATGGCAAGGCAGCTGCGGCTTGTCTTGACGCAATGAGGTCGGCGAGCTGTAGCGCCTCGGACCCCTTCAGCCAGGACGAACCACAAGCTTGCAAGGATGCTCTCAAGGGTACAGTCGCGGACAGTGGCCTTTGCTACAGCGGTTCGGAATGTGCCTCCGGAAACGGTTGCAGCGGCGGAGGCTGTTCAGGCGGCAGCGCGTGTTGCCCAGGCAAGTGCAACCCCAGCCCCAGTTCCGGGGCAGCGATTGCCATCGGCGGCGATTGCAGCGGGCTCGGCGCGGTGTGCGTTTCGGGCGCATTCTGCAGCTACGGGCTGACGGAAATTTGTACGGCCAAGGCCGCCGCCGGTCAGTCTTGCGATACCTCGTACGCCGGCATTTCGTGCGTGGACGGGGCGTACTGTGTGGCAAATGGCCCAAACACCGGGATTTGCGGCAAGCTTCCTGCCGATGGACAGGCCTGCTATCCGACGGGAAATGGCGATGCTTGTGATTCGATGCTGGACTATTGCGACAGCACGAGCTTGAAATGTGTGCCCAAGATCGCTGTCGGGGGCGATTGCAGCACCGGCGCGACCTGCGTTGGCTACGCCACCTGCGATGCGACCGGGCATTGCGTGTCCCGGCCACGGGCGGGTGAATCGTGCGACGACGCCAATGGGCTTCACTGCCTCGGCTCGCTCGAGTGCAACTCAGGGACATGCGCCATCCCGCCCGCGACCATTGTCTGCCAGTAGTCTTGCGGGGCGACCTGCGGTCGCCCCATGAGGGGGGAGTGGTACTCTGAAGTCATGGAGATCCTCCGGCGGATCGGTTCGGTATTGCTTCTGTTGGTCGCAATTCCGAGTTGCGGTCGCACGGGGATGGGTGGTGCTGGCGGCGCCGGCGGTGGTTCTGGCAGCACGAGCGGTGGCGCTGTTGGTAGTGCTGGCGGGGCTGGCGGTGGTTCTGGCGGCACAGGTGGTGGCAGTGTGGCCAGCATTCCGCCCGCCGACTTCCCTGCCACGTTCGTGGATGCTGTTTGTAGCTATGGGGCTCGCTGCGGGCTGATGCCCGACAAGGCCTCGTGTGTGACGGCAACAGCCGTAGACCCAAGCCTGACGAAACTGCAAGCCGGCGTGAAAGCAGGGAGACTCAAGTATGACGACCGGGCCGCGGCTGCTTGCCTTGATGCCGTCAGGTCGCAGAGCTGCAACTACTCGGAGCAGTTTGCGCTCGCGCCGCAGGCATGTAGGGACACCTTCTTGGGACGGGTTCCGGACGGCGGCGGGTGCTACGTCGATACAGAATGCATCTCTAGGAGTTGTGACCTCGGATCCTGCACCAGCCTGGAGACGTGTTGCGCAGGGATCTGCGGCCCCACCGTTTCCACAGGACCGGCCGGGATCGGTGCTCACTGCATGGGCACCCACTTCGAGTGCGTCGATGGTGCATTCTGCAGCTCGAACGTGACTTGCCAGGCAAAGGCTGGCCTGGGCCAGCCTTGCGATCTTGCGGTTGCCGCTGAGTCGTGCGTGGCCGGGGCGTACTGTGTGGCGCACGGCTCAAACAGAGGGACTTGTGGCAAGCTTCCCAGCGAAGGACAGACCTGCTATCCGACGGGGGCTGGCTACTCGCATGCGTGCGATTCCATGCTGGACTATTGCGACAGCGCGACCTTGAAGTGTGTGCCCAGGATTCCAGTGGGGGGTGTTTGCAGCGCCTACTATGGGGCCTACTCCGACGCGGGTTGCGTCGGCGACGCCGACTGCGATTCGACTGGCCGTTGCGTGACCAAAGGACGGGCGGGTGACGCGTGCGACGACGTCAACGGGCCACAGTGCCTGGGCTCGCTCCTGTGTGACTTTTCAGGGACATGCGCCCTCCCAACCGTTGCTACTGTCTGCCCGTAGCATCAGCGCGTGCTCACAGCACGATCCGCTCGGCCTGCTCCGCGATGTCGGCGGCTTCCTTGGCCACATCCAGCGTCGCCTCTGCGCGCTCGACGTCGGAAAGCCTGGCCGCAGTCGCCGGGTGGGCGGGCACGAAGAGCGAACAGCAGTCCTCAAAGGGTAGGGCGGAGATGTCGTAGGTGCCGATCCGCCGCGCCAGCGCCGTGGTCTCCACCTTGTCGTAGGTGAGCAGCGGCCGCAGGATCAAGTGTCGGCCAGCGGCTTCGATGTTGCGCATGTTGGTCAAGGTCTGACTGGCGACTTGGCCCAGATTCTCGCCGGTGACGATGGCGCCACAATGGGCGCGGTCGCACAGGAGATCCGCCACGCGCACCATCATGCGCCGATACAACACCACGGCCAGCTCGGGCCGGCCAGCAGCGCGCAGGCGCTTCTGCGTCTCGGTGAAACCCGCAATCCACAGCGTGGACACCGCTTGCCAACGGCTCAGTTGGCGGGCCAGCGCGATGACTTTGTCCTTCGCCTTCTCGCCGGTAAACGGCGGCGAGTGGAAGGTGAGCGCCTCTTGCGCCAGGCCGCGCTTGGCTGCCAGCCATCCAGCCACTGGCGAATCGATTCCGCCTGAAAGTAGCAGGATGGCGCGTCCTGAAACTCCCGCGGGCAGGCCGCCGGGCGCCGGCCGGCGTTCGGCAAAGACATGCGTGGCCTGGGTCGAGATTTCAATGCCCACGCGCAGGGCTGGATCGTGTACGTCGACGGGAATTCCGGTGGCCTCGGATACGGCGTCGCCCGCGCGGCAGGCAATTTCGTGCGACTGCAAGGGGAACAGCTTGTTGGATCGATGCGGTTCGATCTTGAAGCTGCGGCGCAGGTCCGGGTCTCGCTCGACCGCGGCCTGCGCCTCGGCCACGGCCGCCGCACAGATCGCGTCGATGTCGGCCGCGACGTTAGCGACCGGAGAAATCGACACCAGGCCGAACACGCGTTCCAGGCGGCTGCAGGCCTCCGCGCGCGCCTGGTCAGCCACGGCCACCACCACGCGACCATGGGGAAGGGAAACCTTGGCCTCGGGCAGATCGCGAACCGCGGCCCGCACGTTGTTGGCCAGCGCGCGGAGAAAGATGTGGCGGTTGCCGCCCTTGAGGAACAGCTCGCCGTAGCGGCAAAGAATCGTGGTCATGGTTTGCTGTCTCGCCGACGAAGCTTTACCACGGACGCGATCTCGTCCACTGCCTCGCGCAGGGCCAGCGCCGCAACCTTAACGTCGGATTCCGTGCTCAGACGGGACAGCGAGAAGCGCAGCACCGCGTCCCGGTCGCTGATTCCCATGGCTGCCAGCACGTGACTGGGCCCGTGCGCGCGGGTGGAGCAGGCCGCCCCGGCCGAAGCGTACACGCCTCGCGCTTCCAGGGCGTGCAACAGCGGTTCGGCTGGCAAGCCGGGCAACAAGAGGCTGGCAATGTGCGGCGCACGCGGCGTGGTTGCGGGCACGGTGGTTCTGCCCTCAGGAATCGTTTCGACAACCAGAAATTCCAGACGGTCGCGCAGGACGGCCACCTTCTCACCGGCCTGCGGACTCTGCTGGCACAGCGCTGCTGCGCGCCCGAGGCCGACCCATCCCGGCAGGTTCTCGGTTCCCGAGCGCAGACCGTTTTCCTGCCGGCCGCCGTCCCACAGCGGCGCCACGCGGGCGCCCTTGCGCAGCCAGAGCGCGCCTGTGCCCTTGGGTCCGTGCAGTTTGTGCCCCGAAATGGCGAGCGAATCAGCGCCCAGGGTCGTAACGTCGATGGAAAGCAGGCCGGCGAACTGTACGGCATCGACGTGAAAGTGCAGCTTGCGGCCCGCGGCGCGCAGGGCGCGGCCGATTTCCGCCACCGGCTGCAGCGTCCCGATTTCATTGTTGACCAGCATCACCGCCAGCACCGCGGTGTCTGGCCGCAGCGCAGCCAGCAGCGATTCCACGGTCACGCGACCATCGGGCGCTGGCGCGACCTTGCTCAGCTCCCAGCCCTTGCTGACCAGGCTTTCAGCGGAGCGCAGAACCGCAGGGTGCTCGATGGCGCTGACCACCATGTGACGTCCGCGCGCCAGGGCGGCCGCGCCCAGCAGGCCCAGGGCATTGGCCTCGGTGCCGCCGCCGGAGAACACAATCTCCGAGGGCTGCGCCCGCAGCAGCGCCGCCACCTCGCTACGCGCTTGTTCCAGCGCGCGCGCAGCAGCCGCACCCAGGCCGTGGGCCGAGGAAGGATTGGCGTAGAGATCGGTCATCGCTAACGTCACCGCAGCCAGGACTTCGGGCAGCGGAGGCGTGGAAGCAGCGTTGTCGAGGTAGACGATCATCGAGACCAGACAATCATGGATCCGTGCAGGGGAGAAGGGGAGAGCGCGAGCTCACTTGCAGTACTTGGTGGGCTCAGGCGTCAGGTTCTCCAGGAAGGGGTCCGGACTGGGGCGCGAATTGGGGGTGCCGATGCCCATGAAGGCGGCGAAGCGGCCGGTGCAACCTGTGCAGGTGCAGCCCGAAGGATTGCCGCAAGAGCAACATTCGATACCCCAGGGGTAGGTGTTGTTGGGGTCGGCGGGCCGCGGGTAACTGCCCCCCTGCAAGTGTGACAGCAGGCCTGTGACCATGGTCCCGGCGATCCCCTGTCCCTTGCAGTAATTCGATATCCATACAGCAGTGGTGCCACCATTTCCCGTGGCATTGTAGAAGTAGTACCAAGTGGCAGAGGCAATGTTGCAGGTCACGTCCTGCATGAAGCTGAGGAAGGTCGTGCCGCCCTCGGTGGCCCAGAATAGAGTCGTGTCCGCCTGGGTCTGAAGCGCCGCAGGCCAGGTGCAGCCAATGGCAGCCATCTTGGCCATTGGTCCGTTGTAATTGTAGTCGTGCATCGTGGAACTGAAGCGGACTTGCAGCAGGCCCACAGTGGGGTCATTGGCGGTTCCGCCAGTCACGGCCCGCGTAGCGTACGAGTCAGTGACCACCGAAATCGGGTTGTACGAACTCTCGGCCACAATTGCCGACGTAATCACAGCCTCGCACTTGCGCAACCAATCGGTTTCCATGGGTGCGAACTCCGCGCAGCTCATGGCAATAGAACAGGCGAGTTTGTCAAACGCCGCGCCAGCGGGAAAATTCTTCTTGATGTTGCTGTAGGCGTAGTTGGGCAATGCGCCCACAGCGGTCGTGTTGTTCAGCCAGGCTTGCGTCAAGGCGAATTCCGCAGCATCGGCCCCAGGACAGCCCGCACTGGATCCCGTGGAACCACCTGCGCCCGCAGTCCCGCCTGCGCCGGTGGTACCGCCTGTTGCCTTTGAGCCGCCTGCGCTTGTCGTGCCGCCGGTTGTACGGGAGCCGCCCGTGCTCACTGTACCGCCTGTGGTCTTGGAGCCGCCGGTACTTATCGTGCCGCCAGCACCGTTGGAACCGCCTGTGTTGACGGTTCCGCCTGCAAGGGAAACTGCCCCGGCAAGAGCCGTTCCGCCGGTGCTTGCGCTGCCGTCCGTGGAAAGGGTGCCTCCCATGCTTGCGCCGCCCGTGCTCACCGTGCCGGCTGCGGCGCCCGTTGCGCCCGCCGCTCCCGTCTCATCGGCGGTTGAAACTGCCCCCGCGGCCAGACTGCCCCCGAGGGCGCCTCCGCCTCCCGCTGCGCTGCCCCCGGTGGCGACGCTTGTAGTGGTCCCAGTTCCTCCCGTGCTCGTGCCTGCCTCTGGCCCGAGCCCGTCGGACTCACTTCCCGAACAGGCAGCCAAAGCGAGAAGCAGAGAAATTCCGACCCCCAGGTAGCGGGTCCACGGCCCATTCTTGTTCGACATGGCGAATCTCGCCTGCCAGTCGGTGGGGGCGCTATTCTTGGCCATTGCAAACCTCTTTAGGGTATCTGACGCGGAAGAGCTTCAGTCGGATTCTTGCAATTGCAGCCCAGCAACGGATGGTCAGTCAGGCCGCCGGTCGATGAAGGTGCGGAACCACAGTTCCAGCATCATCAGATTCCAGATCTGATGGCCGTGGGGCTCGCCGCGCGCGTGGGCCGCCAGCAGAGCCTCCACCGCGGCAGGCGCAAACAGTCCGCGCGTGCGTGCAGTGTTGTCGAGCAGGGTGTCGCGCGACATGTCCGCCAGCTCGTGCCGCATCCAACGGTGAATGGGTAGGCCAAAGCCCTGCTTGCGCCGGCGAAGAATCTTGGCGGGCAAGAGATCTTTGGCCATTTGTCGCAACAGCACCTTGGATGAGAAGCCGCGCAACTTCATGTCAGTCGGCAGCGAAGCGGAAAAGCGCATGAATTCCAGGTCCAAGATCGGGGCGCGCACTTCCAGGGCGTGGGCCATGGAGGCGATGTCGACCTTCACCAGGATGTCGTCGGGAAGATAGGTTTCGCTGTCGAGTTCCATGAGCCGCCCCACGGCGTCGCCAGCGGTACCGCCGGTGATGACCTCGTCGAAGCGCGCGCTCACCACGTCGCGGGCNNCGCAGTCCCGTGTTGCGCAGGAATTGCAGTGACGGGAAGGGTAGGGCACGCAGTCCCGCGGAAAGAGCTGCGCGCAGGGGCCGCGGCAGCTTCATAAGTCCGTGCAATAGACGGGCGATGCGGTAGCGATTGTACCCGCCGAACATTTCGTCGCCGCCGTCGCCGGAAAGCGCCACCGTGACGTGGCGCTTGGTCACCTCCGCCAGGTACCAGGTCGGCACCGCCGAGGCGTCGGCAAAGGGCTCGCCGTAGTGCCACACCAGCTTGGGCACGATGGCCACCATGTCGGGGTTGACAATGATCTCGTGGTGGTCGGTGGCGTAGCGTTGCGCGACCATCTTCGCGTAGGGCAGTTCGCTCACATCTTGCTCGGGAAAGCCGACTGAGAAGGTCTTTACCGGGCGGCTCGACAAACCGGCCATCAGGGCCACCACCAGCGACGAATCGAGCCCGCCGGAAAGAAATGCCCCGAGTGGCACGTCCGCCACCATGCGCAGGCGCACGGCTTCCTGCAATTGCCGGCGCAGCTCGGCCAGAAGCGCGCCCCGATCGCGCGGCAAGTCTTTGCGCGGATGGAAATCCAGCCGGTGGTAGCGCTCGATGGTTGGCTCCTGGCCTGGCGTGCACAGAGCGAAGCAGCCCGGCGGCAGCTTGCGCACGCCGCGGAAGGCGCACAGCGGGGAGGGCACATACTGCAAGCCCAGGTAGGCGTCGATGGCGTCGAGATCCGGCTCGCGCGGCACGCGCTCCGATGCCACCAGCGCTTGGACCTCCGACGCGAACAGCAGGCCCTGCGCTCCTTGATGATAGTAGAGCGGTTTCTTGCCCACCGGATCGCGCGCCAGGATCAAGCGGCGCTGCTTGCGGTCCCACAGCGCCAGGGCGAACATGCCGCGCAGGCGGCCGAGAAACTTCGCCCCCAGCTCTTCATAAAGGTGCAGCGTCACTTCAGAATCGGAGTGCGAGCGGAAGCGGTGCCCCTTGCCCTCCAGTTCGGCGCGCAGCTCGGCGAAGTTGTAGATCTCGCCGTTGACCACGACCTGGACGCTGCCGTCCTCGTTGGCCATGGGCTGCGCGCCTTCGGGCGACAGATCGATGATCGACAGTCGCCGGTGACCCAGGCAAACCGGGCCGTCCACCGTGCAGCCGTGCATATCGGGTCCCCGGTGCACCAGGCGCTCGCACATGTGAACCACCGGTTCGCGCAGAAATGCGTCCTCGGTGGATTGCGCAGAAAGAAAGCCAGCGATGCCACACATGGTTTCGATCCTAGGTCAGCCGTTGCGGCAGCAATTCGTCGTAGAGCGCCACCAGATCACTCATAACTTTCTCATTGGTAAAGAGTTCGAGGACGCGCCGACGGCCCGCGCTTCCCATGGCCCGCGCCGTCTCATCCGGGGTCGCCAGGGCGCGCGCAATCGCCTGGACCAAGGGCTCGATGGCGCCGGTGCGGAATTCGAACCCGGTCTCGCCATCGGCCATGATGCCGTCGAGGTTGGCCGCGTGCGAAAGCAACAGCGGGCGTTGGCAGGCGTGGCCTTCCAGCGCGGCGTTGGGCAGGCCCTCCCACAGCGAGGGCAGAATCACCCAGTCGGCCGCGGCGTAGATCTCCTCGATGGCAGCCACCGGCCCCAGATAGCGCACCTGTTTCTCAAGACCGTTGCGCCGCACGAGATGCTGGAAGAGCCGGCTGGTCCACCCTTGCGACACCCGGCCCGCCAGCAAGAATCTGGCCGTGGGGGGAAGCTGCCCGCGCCGCTTGAGCCGTCCCAACGCCAGGGCCAGACCGAGTTGGTGTTTCATGATGGTGATCCGGCCTGGCATGACAAAGGTCGGCCCTGGCAAACCCAGCGACGAACGTACGCGCTGTCGGACCTCGTCAGACAACGGCCGAAAACGCTCAAAGTCCACCAGATTGCCGATCAAGCGAATCTTGCCCGCGGGAACCCTCTGCCAGCGCACCAGCTCGCGTTGCACGCCGACGCTGTTGACCACGACCGCGTGGCAGCGGCGCGCCAGCAGTTTTTCTAGTAGGGCAAAGCGCGGCCGCATGAAGCGGCAGCGCACCGACGAGATTACGATGGGTCGTCCCACGCCGGGCGCCACCAGTCGGTTCCAGAAATTGGATGGTTCGAGGAAGCTGTGGACGATGTCAGGCTTTTCCGCGGCGAGAAATTGGCGCAAGCGGCGCGCGATGGTGAACGGGTTCTTGCTCCCGATCACCAGGCGGCGCAGGCCAGGCGGCAGGACATACCCCCCGGCCAGATCATCGCGCAGGGTGCACAGCACGGTCTCAAATCGCTCGGCGGGCAAACGGCGCGCGACCTCCAGGGCCTGGCGCTCGGCCCCGCCCTGGGTGAGCGAATCCACCATCACCACCACCTTCACGCACGGATGAGAACCAGGGGCGAAGTTCACCGCGGCACGCGAAGCGGGACTGAGAGTGAAGGGATCACTGTGCGGACTCCGAGGAAAGAAAGATCCTAGCCAGCATCGCATGGGTCGCGGATCAAAGTTAGCTGTTTCACCACAGAGGGCACTACCCCCTTCCGCCATGCGCCCCGCGGCGGCGCTGCGCTTGCCGCGGGATCACGGAGTCCCCCTGATCCCGCGCTAAGGCGCGGGATCAGCGAGTAACCAGCGGTGGCGCTTGGCTTTTGGTGCGACGAAGCCGTCACCCGCTGGGTGAAGACGGAGGTCGTGGCCGTGGTCGTAGACGTGGCCGTGGCCGTGCAACTTCTCCGTTCTGCTGCCGAAACTCATACATGTTCGGCTTTCGGAAACTCGATGCCTATCGTTGCGCGGTGACGTTCGACACGCTCAAACACGCGGCAATCGCG
>PMBY01000121.1 GCA_003153875.1 Myxococcales bacterium
GGCGTCGATGGAAGCGAGGTGGTTGCCGTCGGCTACTGTTTCGGGGGCACGGGCGTGATCGAACTCGCGCGCGCGGGCGCTGACGTGAGAGCCGTGGTCAGCTTCCACGGCGGACTCGACAGTCCCAATCCTGCCGACGGCAAGAACATCAAAGCCAGAGTGGTCATCCTGCAGGGCGCGGACGATCCCTATGTCAAGGCATCGGATATCTCCGGGTTTCAGAACGAGATGCGGTCGAACGGCGTGGACTGGCAAATGACGGTCTATGGAGGGGCCGTCCACAGCTTCACCGACGTTAGCGCCGGATCGGATAGCAAGACCGGCGCNNGCCTTCACGGATCTGTTGAACGACCTCTTCCCCAAGCGGTGAGGGAGCACGGCACAGGTGCGGAGGGACAAGATTCCGCGTGATCACGAAGCAGCACATCCTCGAGCGCGCAGCGGCCTGTCGGTCGCGCCTCGGCGGACTGCCGAACTACTACCATCGGGAGGCCGCATGAGACTCGGCGATGGATTTTCGGACAGCAAGGGTCATTTAGTAATCG
This sequence comes from Myxococcales bacterium, assembly GCA_003153875.1. Next base: position 546 of record PMBY01000121.1, read on the forward strand.
ATGCCCTTCCAGAAGCCCGGCGTGTTCACGTACTCGTAGCGGTTGGGGTCGCTCTTCACCAGGGCGTCGGCGGTGGAGTTCCAGACTGTGCCGTGGCCGACGACGCCGGTGTTGTTGCCGTACGCGTCGTTGCTCTGGATGACGGTCTGGTCGAGTAAGTAGTTGCTGAAATTCTGACTGTTCCTGGCATTGGTGTCCTGTTGAGCCCAATAGCCGGCGTGTTGGGCGTCGTTAGCGGCTTGGGTCGCATTGTACCGTGCTGTCGCTTGCTGGCCGATGGCGTGAATATTGTCGATGGCAACTCGGGTTTGGGCCCTGATGGCTGCGTCATCTGCCTGCTTCCGCCGTATGTCCGCCGCCCACTCTTGATTGAGCACTTCTGCGTTCTGCCTCCAGGTGGGAATCATGGCTTTCACGGTGGGCTGCAGCTGCGCGGCGAGGGAATTGGGGAAAAGGGATTGGTGGCGGATGACCATGTAGCCTCTCCACTCGTTCGCAGGCAAGGTCGCGCACATCATTTCGCTCCACGACCGCATGCCTCCCCCGTCGGGATCCAACTGCCCCTCTACTATCACGCACTCCTCACCCTGGGGCGCCCCCTGGGGTGGCGGCGTCGGATCGATTTTGTCAACCTGAAGCTTCGCTGGGCCCAGGCCGCCCGCGCGCCGCCACGCCTGCACCAGGTTCGGGAATTCCCTTATGAGATTCCCATGATACGGGTAGAGGATTGTTCCCGGAATGGGTTTACCGCCCATTCGCCAGAAGTTCTGCTGCCACGCGCTTGATGAGTCCACGGCGTTTCTCATCATGTTGATGGCAACCGCTTCTCCGTGCGGACCTTTGACCACAATTGTTCCGTGACCACTGGCGGGATCAACCGTCCATCCGCCGGGGACGCCGATACTCACTGAGTTGTCGGAAGCTGTTACCGTGTGCAGTTTGGTTGACAGATGTGAGCGCCTCCCAGTGGCCGAGCTGGCAGGTTGCTCCCCGCCACCTGGATGCCACTCGCTGAATAGCCGGTTCAGCATGGGGTTCACGGTCGAGCGAAAGCGTGCCGTATCGTCGCTCACCATGGCCGCGTCGATCTGATGGGGGCCGGAGGGAGCGGCGATGAGCATGCCCGCCACCTGTTTGTTCCCTTGCGGGTGGTTGACCACCGTGAAGAAGACGGCGACGGAATTGGTGCCGCGCAGCTTGAAGACTTTCCCAACTTGAGGCCTCTCGCCGCAGTTGGTATGCACCATGCGCAGCACTTTGCTCATGGCTGCCGCCTCGCTGGTGGCCCCGTCCACCAACCCGTAGACGATTACGCCGCCCTGGGGATTGTTAATGGTTTTCAGCGGGGCTTGGGCTCCCTCTGTGTGCGAACCGATCGCGACGAAGAAAAGCCATAGAGCCAACGACACGGAAAATCGTTTGTAATTGCACATGATGATCACCTCATTCTGTTCTTCCGGAACCTCGTGGGAGCGGGTAGCAGGTAGCCACCGTCAGCGCCCCCTGACCGCGGATTTTTGTCGATGGGGAAAGCCCACGGTCCCCCCACGCACATTGTTGTCACCGGCCTGCGCACAAGCCAGAACGCTGGCCGGCAAGAGAACGAAAAGTGCGAAGGGTATCCGCACTTTCAGTGACTCCAGCAGCTTCGAGCCAGCCGCCCGCCAGCACGCTGGCCGAATCGGCGGCGGTGAAGGTCGTCCAAGGACATCCGGCCAGTTGCGCACCAGAAGATTCTGGAGTTTTGGCGGTGCAACTGCAAGTGCGCCGGCAGCGGTGGTCATTGGATGAAGCCACCTGCTCGCAGGCGATTTGCTCTGGTCTAGGATCGCGCCCAGGCCAAGAAGCTGGCTTCGGCGAGCACCTGGCAAACGCGCAAACTGTGCTATGAATAATCCTTGGCATGGGGGGGCGCGGCATTCGGAACGCGAGGGCGTTGCCACAACTCTTTGCTTGTCGCCTTGGGCTCGCAAGGGCCTAGTTTTCAAGGGAGATTTGATGTCAACCTCGGATTCGCAGACACGCAGACGCAGAACGAATGGCGGGATGGCGAAGTTCGACCACAGGCGGGAATTTCCCAAAGCGCCCTCGGGAATAGAAGGGCTTGACGAGATAACCGGCGGCGGCTTGCCGCGTGGGCGGCCGACCCTGGTGTGCGGCGGAGCTGGCTGCGGCAAGACCCTGTTCGCGATGGAATTCCTGGTGCGCGGGGCCACCCAATTCGGCGAGTCGGGCGTGTTCATGGCGTTCGAAGAGACTGCCGAGGAACTCGCGGCGAATGTCGCCTCACTTGGCTTTGATGTGAAGAAGCTCGAGGCGCAGAAGAAGCTCGCCATCGACTATGTGCGGATCGAGCGCAGCGAGATCGAGGAAACCGGCGAATACGACCTTGAGGGTTTGTTCGTCAGGCTCCAGCACGCGATCGAAACCGTGGACGCCAAGCGCGTGGTGCTCGACACGATTGAGTCGCTCTTTGCCGGTCTGCCCAATGCGCACGTGCTGCGCGCCGAGTTGCGCCGCATGTTCCGCTGGCTCAAGGACCGCGGCATGACGGTCGTGATCACCGGTGAAAAGGGTGAAGGAACGCTCACCCGCGAGGGGCTGGAAGAGTACGTCTCGGACTGCGTGATCTTTCTCGACCACCGCGTGGCCGAGCAGAACTCGACTCGTCGCCTGCGCGTGGTGAAGTATCGCGGCTCGCTCCACGGAACCAACGAGTACCCGTTCCTCATCGACGAGGGCGGCATATCGATCCTCCCGGCCAGCTCGCTGGGGCTCACCCACAAGGCGCCCAGCGAGCGAATCGCAAGCGGCATTCCGCGCCTCGACGAAATGCTGGGTGGCAAGGGCTACTACAAGGGAAGCACCATCCTGGTTTCTGGCACTGCTGGCACAGGCAAGACCAGCGTGGCGGCTTTGCTGGTGCAGGCGGCATGCAAGCGGGGCGAAAGATGCCTCTTCTTTGCCTTCGAAGAATCGACCGCCCAGCTTGTACGCAACATGCAGTCGGTAGACATCCACCTTGAGCCGTACATCAAGAAGGGCCTGCTCAAGGTGCTGCCATCACGGCCGACGGCGCATGGGCTGGAGATGCATCTCGTGTCGATGCACAAGGCGGTCAACCAGTTCAAGCCCGATGTCGTGGTCGTGGACCCGATCACCAATCTGATCAGTGTCGGGAACACGCCCGAGATCCAGTCGATGATGACCCGTCTCATTGATTTCTTGAAAATGAGCAGGACGACGACGTTCTTCACCAGCCTGACCTCGGGTGACAGCGCCCTCGAACAAAGCGAGGTGGGCATCTCCTCGCTGATTGATTCCTGGCTCATGCTCCAGATCGTGCGCAGCGGCGGCGAACGCAATCGCACCCTGACCATCATCAAGTCGCGCGG
>PMBY01000361.1 GCA_003153875.1 Myxococcales bacterium
TAGGCCGACAGGTGCAGATTGGGCCGGAAGAAACTGCCGCGAAAGGTGGCGGGCGCCTGCATGCCGAGCTGCTGGCCGATGTCGTGCACCACCTCGGCGGTGGCGGTGGCGGTCAAGGCCAGCACCGGCGGACTGCCCAGCCGGGCTTTGAGCCCGGACAGGTTGCGATAGGCAGGACGGAAATCGTGTCCCCACTGGCTGATGCAATGGGCTTCGTCCACAGCGAGCAGGCGCGGACGCACGCGCCCCATGAGCGGGCCGAGCGACGCCTCCAGTCCCTCGGGCGCGGCATAGACCAATTCGAATTCGCCACGCAGAACCGCGGCCACGCGCCGGCCGCGCTCGTCGGGCTCCAGGCTGGAATTGAGAAATGTCGCGCGCAAGCCAACTTCCGAAAGGGCATCGACCTGGTCTTTCATCAATGCAATTAGCGGCGAAATGACCAGGGTGGTGCCGCCCAGAAGCCGCGCCGGAATCTGGAAGGTGATGGACTTGCCCGCGCCGGTGGGCATGACGCCCACGCAGTCGCGGCCGGCGAGAACAGTGCCGATGATCGCTTCTTGGCCTGGCCGGAACGATGGATAGCCGAAAACCTCCTGCAACACCTTGCGCGCCCGCGCGATGTCGGCGTCGGGGTCATGGTTCTTGAGGCTGCCTGCGATGGCACGCAGGGTTTCCACGTCGCTGCTGGAAAACAAGTGAGGCCGCGCCCGCCAGCCAGCGCGCAATCGATCGAGATCGGCCAGGCAGGCCGCGCCCGGCCGCTCGCTGCGTTCCACGCGCAGGCGCAGCGCCGCGATGGCGTCGAGCACATCATCGCGCGTGAGCAGGCCGGCTGAGGAATCGTCAAGCAAGCGGGGCTTTCGCCGGTTTTTCCCTCACCGCCAGGAGGGCAGCGAACATGTCGATGAGACCCATGGCCACGAACAGCACCTTGAAGGAAAAGTAGGCCACGATGACTCCGCCGAGGAGCGCCGCGACTCCTGCCACCAGGTGTGTGCTCCCGGACCAGATCGACCAATGCCTGGCCGACGAGTTCTCGATGGCGTCGGTGAAGAGTGAGTCCCAGGCCGGCTCGACCAGTCCCGTCGCCAGCCCGGCGATCACCTGAGCACCGAAAAGCTGCCAGCGGTTTTGCACGAAGATGTACGAGATGTCGCAAGCAGCCGACCCAAGGAACCCAAGCACCAGGAACGTCTTCACGTGGTTCTGAAAACACGGCCGCGTGCCCAGCAGACTGACGAAGACTCCGGTGGCCATGGAGAAGCAGGCAAAGGCGATGCCGGCATCGAGGATGCTGCCTCCGACGCTCTCGGTGAAGACAGCGTACATCGGCACCAGCATCGACTCGGCGAAGGTGGTGAGCAGACTGATGCCGACGAGCAGCCGTCGTTGTCGAGACAAGGAGTTCGGCATCGAATGATCCGCGGCAGGAGGACGGGCGCTATCCCCCACTACACATGACCCAGGTTCGGGGGGACGGCCCCGGTGGCGCCGCCAGGCATGCCTATTTCGGCCCGCCGACGATGATGTCCCGCAGCCCCTGCACCGTCAGCCGGGGAGTCTTTTTCTCTTCCTCAAAGATGATCTGCGCCATGGTGGAAGTCGTGATGTCTCCNNTTGGATTTGGTTGCCGATCTCTCATTTGCCCCATACCATTGGCGGTCACAGAACCCCCTGGAGAACCAATGCCCAACACCGACCCCAATATCACCGCTCAGATCGAAACCTTCACCCGCCAGATCGTGGCTACCGTGGAAGCAGCCGTAGCTCAGCGAATCCAGGCTGCCCTTGCTGGTGCCCTCGGCGTTCCACAGAAGCGCGGGCCTGGCCGGCCACCCAAGCAGGCCGCGGCGCATGTGGCACCCGTGGCGGCGCGGAAGAAGCAGCTGTGTCCCGTGCCCGGCTGCAAGAACCCAGCAGCACCAATCTTCGGGATGGTCTGCAAAGACCACAAGAACGTGGCCAAGAGCAAGATCAAGAAGTACCGCGAGGAGCGGCGGGAAGGCAAGGTGCCCCGGCCGACTGCGGCCAAGCCGGCGAAAGCAAGAAAAGTGAAGAAGGTGACGCCGAAGGTTGCGCGTGCGCGGAAGCTGCAAGGACAGTACCTGGGTGCCTTGAAGTCGCTGCAAGGCGCGGACAGGGCCAAGGTTAAGCAGATGGCCGCCGAGAAGGGCGTTGCCGACGCCGTGAAGCTCGCGCTCTCGCTCAAGAAGTGAAGAAGGTGAGCGGGGAGACTGGTGCCGTCGCGGGCGGTCACCAGATCCCCGGCACAAGACGATACCGGACTCGCGCCGCATAGTCGCGGTAGCCGGGCAGCTCCGCGAGGAGTTTGCCGTCTTCGAGTGCGGTGCGCAGGATATGGAGCGCGACGCTGGCCGCGACGGGAGTGAGGCTTGCCCAGGAGCCGAGGGGGACGGCGACGAAGAACCCGCTCATCCCGAGCTACCCCGGGTGTCGAATGCGCGCGTATGGTTGCAGTCAGACTCAGGAGGGCGTGCAGGTTCCTTCGTTGCTGCAGGAGGTTCCCATCAGCCCGGATACTGGCCAAACCGACTTGCAGGACTTGTCGAGAGAGACTTCCTGGCCGCCCGTGCAGGTGACCTTGAAGAGGTTGTCCGTGTCATCCAACCGCACGGTCGCCACGGTCGCGCCGGAGGCGTTCTTCACCGTGACGGATCCCATGCCAACGTACACGTCATTTCCATTGAAGGCTGTCGAGAAGCAAGTCGAGCTGCCCTTGGTTACAGTCAGGGCTCTGTCATCAGTGCTCACGTCGTGGACGTTGATTTCCTTGACCCCGTTCGCGTAGCACGTGTTCGAACTGCCGGTCGCCGTATCCTTCTGCACGGTGCAATCCCCACTTTCAACGCAGTCGGCGCCGAGGTTCGTCAGACAGCTCGGCAGGCTGCACGCACTGGCACCAGTGCCCCCTCCGGCCCCACCGCTGCCGCCTGCCGCACCCGTCCCGCCTGTGCCGCCGCCTGCGGAGGGTGTGCTGGTTCCGCCACTGCCGCAGCCCATCGCCATCGCGAGAAGGCCAACAAGGACCAATGTGTCTGGTTTTGTCATGTAATCTCACTCTCATCAGAACGGCCGAGAGTCAACAAAGAGGGATCGGCAAACTCGGCCCATTGTGCCGTCCGGTGCTTTGTGAGGCCGGCTAGTCGCAGGTGCCGGAACAGGGAATGAAGCGGCCTTCGCTGGCGGCTACGGTTGCGGAGCCGCTGGTGAGAGACCCCGACTTGGCCGTCACTGTGATGGTGCCGGGACCGGTTGCCTGCACCAGGGCGAAGGACAGACCAAGGAAGGCATTACGCGTGTCGCCACGGAAGGTTTCCTGGATTCGGTTTCCACTGTCCACCGCCACGATCTTGCCCGGGCCCGTGATGGAATACGTGACGGGTGCGGAGGAGCTGGTCACGACATTCCCGGCGGCGTCGGCAATCGTGGCTTTGATGAACGAGATGTCGTTCAGATCCGTCAACAGCGTGGCGTGATCGGCCGTGAGAACCACCTTGCTGGCCGTGGTTCCCGTGGCAGGAGGCGTGGTCGCGGGAACTCCCCATATCTTCTGCCAGTCGTAGCCGATCTGCCTCGCGGTCCCTACCGCGTCCTGCAGCCCGCGTGCGGTGGCGGGCCCATAGCCCTGCGTGCCGGGCCATTCGTCGGGTGCCTCGCCCAGGTAGTCCGATCCCAGCCACATGAACAGGCCGGTTAGCCCAGGATTAGCCACGACGGTGGACCAAGTGGTCGTTTCGGTGCCCATTTCAGTGAGCACGCCGGATTTGGTAGGCGAGCCGGCCATGGCCGCAATGACCTCGGTGGTTCGGTAGTTGCCGCCAAAGACGTCGAGGAGAGTCTGCGTGGCGCCGGTGGTATCGCCAGCATCGGCGGGCTGGAAAAGTCCCTGAGTGGCTCCACGATTCGGGTCAAGCGCCTTGATGATGGAAACCATCTTGGTCAAGATGGGAGTTCTCGTCGTGATGCTGTCGCGGATCTCATTGCCCGTGCTGTAAAGAGCGATGCTGGGATGATTGCGATCCCGCGCGACAATGCTGGTCACAACGACCTGATACCAGGTCGCACCGGTGGCAGTTCCTGGCACCGCGGGCTGTCCCGTCGGAGCGGCCGCGGTCTTGCTGAAGTACGTGGCAAAGTCGCCAAGGTCGGAGTACTTGTGAGCCACCCAGGTGTCGAAGAACTCGTCCAAGACGAGCAGGCCCATGCGGTCCGTCAGGTCGAGGAAATCCGGGTTGGGCGGATCATGGGCGGTGCGGATGGCGTTGATACCCAGGGCCTTGAGCTGCGCCAGACGTCGCTGGATGGCCCGCTGCGGGGCGGCCATCCCCAGTCCATGGTAGTCTTGGTGGAGCGCGGCGCCCTGGAATTTCACGCTCTTTCCATTGATGGTCATGCCCGCATTGAACTTGATTTCCCGGATCCCGAACGGGGTCAGGTCGTCGTCGACGGTGGCGCCACCAACCAGGACGTTGGTCACCAACTGATACATGTTGGGCGTCTTGAGATCCCAAAGCAGCGGGTTTGCCACCGGGACATCGAAGGTAAAGTTGGCCGATGCCCCGGCCGCAATGGTCTGCGCCGCCGCCGAAACCGGTGCCAGCGACTTACCGCTGGGGTCGCTGACGATCCCTTGCAGGCTCACACTGGCTGACGCGTTCCCGCTATTGACCACGGTCGTTGTCACCTTCACGGTTGCCGCCGTGGTCGTGGGAGCCGGCGTGTTGACGTAGGTGGCCCACTGATCGATATGCACGGGATTGCTCGCAATGAGACGAACATGGCGGTAGATGCCGGCACCCGCATAGAAACGCGAGGAGGGCTGCAAGCTGGTGTCGGTCTTGACCGCAATCACGTTGTCCGTGGTTCCGAACTTGACACTCGCTGTGATGTCGTAGCGGAAGCTGGTGTACCCACAGGGCTGGTTCCCGATCGGAGTGCCGTTGACGTAGATGGTGCTGTTGGCCATGACACCGTCGAACTCAATGAAAACCTTGCTGCCCGAGAGGCTTTGGGCCAGCGTGAAATGTTTCCGGTACCAGCCGATACCTGACGGCAGATACGCGCCTCTGCCAGTGCTGGGCGCGTTCTGAGAGAACGGATCGGCGGGCGGACTCGGGCCCTCGATGGCCCAGTCGTGTGGAACGCTCAGGTGCCGCCAGGCCGTGTCAGCAAACGCCGCCCCATCCGCACCGGCCGCATCGCCGTAGTTGAACAGCCAGTCATCATTGAACGACTGGATCGTGCGCACTCGGTTGGGGGAAATCGTCCCGCCGCCACCGGTCGCGCCGCCGGAGGTGCCGCCCACCCCTGTCGTTCCGCCGGTCACTCCGCCTGAGCTGGTCGTGCCAGCAGTGGCTCCGGCCAGCCCTGTTGTTCCGCCGGTCACTTTGCCTGAACTGGTCGTGCCACCAGCGGCTCCTCCCCCCGCCGTGGTTCCACCGGTCATCTTGCCTGAGCTGGTCGTGCCAGCGGCCGATGTCACGCCACCTGCACCGCCGCTGCCGCCGCTCATGCCATCCCCGCCCGTACTGCCTCCGGTGCCGCCAACCTGACCCCCGGTGTCGCTCAAACCCGCCGCGCCGGTGCCACCTGAGTCCCCTTTCCTGCTGCCACCAGAGTCGTTGGCACCTGCCGCGCCCGTGAGCCCGCCGGCTCCCCCGCTGCCCCCGCTCGATGTGCCGCCAAAGGGAGCAGACGCGCCCTGGTTTCCGCCACTTCCGTTCGGTGACTTGTTCCCCGAGGAGCTACACCCGATAGCCGTACCAGCTGAAAGAAACAGAACGCCAAGCAGCAGGCAGAATTGAGGTTGCGGCATTTTTCTCGAAAGACATGGGTACATCACGGCTCCTTGTGCTCGACCGATCCGGCTCCCGACACAGAGGATCGCTCTGTGTCGCGGCTGTTCCCGCCTCCTGTTGACGGGCGATCCCGTCAACCCATCCTCGCACCCTACCACAACACCGGTAGCCCCTCACGTGGGCTGGTGCAGTCAAGGGCACCAGGAGAAGTGAGAGGTCAGGTCAGCGGACCTAGTGTCGAGCAAGATGTCGACTGCACCGGTGTGACCTCCGGATTGCAATGGTCACTGGGCGCCTCCGCCCTCCACGCGGTCGCCGTTGTACACATCCACCGCATTCATCGCTTCCGTGGTCCCCTCACTGGCTGCATTGGCCGCAGCGGCCGCGAAGCCCCAGCCCACAGAAGTGAACACCACGGTGACGCCCAATCCACCAAACAGCAAGCGATTGTTGTGCTTCATGGTTCCGTACACCGCGACCCCTGCCCCGGCCAACGCGACGGTCAGTACGCCAAGGGCAACGAAACCCATGCTGGCCGAGTGGTGTATCTGTGCCTCGGCGCGCTTCGCGTACTCGACAGCGGCGGGCTCTCTCGCCACGAGGCCACTCAACCCGCTGAAGCTTCCGTCATCCACCACCTTTCCGTCCTGCACCAGCTTGAGCCCTCGATCGAAAAAACCCGTCCCGCGTCGCCAAGCCAAATACCCCGGCTTGTCTCCCCGTGATCCGGGACAGCGCCAGAATTGGCAGTTGAGAATGTCCGCGCCCGCCAAGCCCATCACCTTCAGAGCAACCTGGGCCATTTCACTTCGCCGATCACTTGCATGTCATTGGGAATGGCTCATCGAGACGGGGAACTCCCGATTTCACAATACCGCCTCAGCGTGGGCGGTAGGCATCATGGAAGTATGGCGTCCGCGAGCAAGTCACGGTTTGCGAGGATAGTGGGTCAGTTTCGCCCTCATCGAGGCGGGCCGACGTTTCGATGAGGAGATTGAAGGCGGCGTCTGTTTGCATTCCGGGATCGGACGCGCACATGCCATAATCCACGGCAATTATGCGCCTGTATGCCATTGGTCGAGGTTCTCTTCTCGCGCTGCTGCTTCTTGTGGGCGCCTGTGCGGGCCCTCAGGCCACAGGGCCGGGCACGGCCGCGCCACCCGCGCTCGCCAGTTCGCCTGCCACTGTGCCCGCTCGCCCACCCGCGGCGGGCGCGGCGCCCGCCGTGGCACGCGTGGATGGCCAGCGGCTTACCGCGAGTGACCTCGACGCCCACCAGTCCAGGACTGGGCTCTCGCGGCCCGAGGCTCTGGAGGATCTGATCGACCTGACCCTACTGCGGGCAGCGGCCGGGGCCAACGGGATCAGCCTGGCGCCCGGGAACCCAACGCCTGAGGCGCGGGCGGCGGCGGAGTTCGAGCTCGCGCGCAAGCTCGAGCTGGACATCCCCCTGGGGACCCACATGTTGCTTGTCGATCACGCGTGGGTGAAGGACGTGAAGTCGAAGAAAGCGCAGGCCGCCCAGCGCGCGGCCCTTGAGCGGCTGCGCGCGCTGGTCGCCAACGGAGACACCATCCCATACGCTTATCTGAAGCTGGACATTTCCGGGGCGCCCTGGCACATCGGCGATCACGAGGAGTATCCCTACGACGTGGTGGCCGCCCAGGCGCGCGATCTTCCGCCGGGCGGCCTGTCACCCGTGATCGTCGGCGACGGGGGCTTGCACTTGTTCAAGATCATCGAGCACAAGCACGTCCTCCCCAATGCCGATTCCGTGCGCTCCACACTGCGCCCGCGTCTGCGTCAGGGAAAGACCATCGAAATGATCGACAACGGCGCGCAATAGAAGTCAGCCCAAGAGAAACGCGATCCCATTTCGGGGGCGAGGCGGGTTGAGACCGGTGTCACGTGTGCCATTCAAGGCACGAGCCAGTCAACCCACGTTGGCACGACCATTCCCTTCCCTGGCAGGATTCCAATGAAGCAAACGAACCTCAATGCGAGCAAGAATCATCTCCGGCGCGGAACGCGAATCGCCGCATGGATTGGCGGCCTCGGCGTGATCGCCGCCACGATGAATTGCGCTGGCCCATCCAGCGGATCCAGTCCCGGCACTGGTGGAAGTGCGGCCACGGGCGGGGGTTCCCACTCGGGCGGGCAAATCGCGACGGGTGGCAACGCGGCGTCGGGTGGTAGCATGGCAACAGGTGGAAACATGGCCACAGGTGGAAAGACCCTCGCTGGTGGAAACACAAGCTCGGGCGGAAGTGCAGCGACGGGTGGAAGTGCAGCGACGGGTGGAAGTGCAGCGACCGGCGGTAGCGCAGCGACGGGTGGTAGTATGGCGACAGGTGGAAACACGGCCACAGGTGGAAAGACCGTCACTGGGGAAAACTCGGGCGGAAGCGCTACGGCGGGTGGAACTGCAAGCACAGGCGGGAGCGCGGCGACAGGTGGAAGCACGGCGATGGGCGGAATCGCCGCGACAGGTGGAAGCCCATCGACCGGTGGAATTGCGGCGACTGGTGGAACCACGGCCACGGGTGGAAAGACCGCCACTGGTGGAAACTCGGGCGGAAACGCAACGATCGGTGGAACTGCAAACACGGGTGGGAGCGCGATGACAGGCGGAAAAACGACAACGGGCGGAAGCACTACCACCAGGGAAAGTGCGGGTACCGGTGGAACCGCGGTGGTTCCCGCCAATCACAATTACTTCGCCGATCGCGGACACAGCGATACGGAAACTCAGACGAAGATCAACACCGCCTGGCAGAAGCTATTCGCCGGCGACGCCACCAACGAAAGCGTCTACTTCGCCGCAGGCTCGAACGCGAACGGAGCGTTGGCCTACATCAAGGACATCGGCAACGGCGACGTACGCTCCGAAGGCATGAGCTACGGCATGATGATCGCCGTACAGACAGACCACAAGACCGAGTTCAACGCGATTTGGAATTGGGCGGTGACATACATGTATCACGCCGATGCCGCCCACCCGGCGCATGGCTATTTCGCGTGGCAAATGAACTCCGACGGCACTGAAATGGATCCCATGCCCGCGCCGGACGGCGAGGAATACTTCGGCGCCGCCTTGTTGTTCGCCAATGCCCGTTGGGGTTCCTCGACTGGAATCTACGATTACAACACCCGCGCCCAGACGCTATTGAAGGATTTGATCCACCACGATCAAATGACTGGCAACACCAGCAAGGGCAGTAAGACGTGCAATGCTATCTTCAACCCAACCGAATTCCAAGTTCGCTTCTCGCCCGATGTGGCGAACCAAACCAGCAATGGCGATTTCACCGACCCGTCGTACCACCTGCCGGCGTTCTATGAAGCCTTCGCCCGCGTGGGGCCCGGCGCCGACGCGACCTTCTGGTCCACGGCAGCCGCGAAGAGCCGCGCTTTTTTCACAAGAGCCGCAAATTCTACCACCGGCCTGACGCCTGACTACGCCAACTTCGACGGAACACCCAAGGCGGCTAGCTGGGACGCCAAGACCGCCACCTTCCGTTACGACGCCTTCCGCACAGTGGTGAATTGGTCGGTGGACTATGCCTGGAACAAGAAATCCACGGACGAAGCCGCCTTGTCCAAGCGCTTGCTGACTTGGTTCGGTGCTGCTCGCGCGAGCACCCCAGGGTCGCTGTATCTTCTCGACGGAACATCGCAAGGCACAGACAACGCCCTCGGGCTTCTGGCCTGCAACGCCGTGGGCGCGCTGGCCGCCGATGCCGCCACCGCCGGCCCGTTCGTGGACGCCCTGTGGAATGCCAGCCCTCCCACGGGAACCTGGCGCTACTACGACGGCATGCTGTATTTCCTTGCCGTCATGCACGTCAGCGGGCAATTCCGCGATTGGACCGTGAAGTAGTCGTTCCAGCTCGATCGCGTTGCTGCAGACTATTGAGGATCTCACTTGTCGAGATCGCGGGCTGTTATCGCCGCTTGCGGGTGCGGCGCCACACCAGGATCGCGCCCAGCAGGCCGAGCGCGGTCTCGACGCCAGGGCCGCCGGCCGGGGTGCTGCCCAGATGGCAGTTGCAGCCGCTGTGACCGAGTTTGACGCCCCCGCCATCTCCGATGCTGCCGTCGCGGGTCGTGGCGGTAGCGAGGCCAGCGTCGGGCCTTGTGCCGGTGTTGGTCTGGCTGCCGGTGCCGGTTTGGTTTCCCGTTCCCGTGTCGGTCGTGCTGCTGCTAGCGCCGGACCCTGTTCCACTGCTGGTGATTGTTGCGCTGGCGGTTCGCGTGACCGTGGCGCTGCCCGTACCTGTCGTGCTGGTGCCTGTCGCAGTCGCGGTGAGCAGGGTGTTGGTTGCCGTGGCGGTCCCACTGGTTGCTGTGCTGGAGGCTGTCCGCGTGGCAGTCAGGACAGGCCCGGTGCTGGTGCTGGTTACTGTGCCGGTTCGGACGGTGCCGGTTCCTGTAGCGGTCGCGGTGATCACGCTTCTGGTGGCCGTTGCCGTGCTGGTCAACGAATTGGTGCGCGTATTCGTGGTGGCCAGCGTGCAGTACACGGCTTCCACGCAGGAGCCGAGGTAGTTGCACGTCCCGCACTTTCCGCAGGACGAATCCACCGGAAAGACACAGGCGCCGACGCCGTCACAGGTGGACTGGCAGGGCGGGGTGCCTTTGCCGCAGTCGTTGTCAGGGTCGGTTCCAATGGGGATGGGGCTGCAGGTACCGACCGTGCTCGCCAGCTTGCATGAAACGCAGGTTCCGGTGCAGGCATTGTTGCAGCACACTCCGTCGCTGCAGAATCCGCTCGCGCATGCGGTGGCGCTGCTGCAGGCCTTGCCGTCGGCACTCTTGCAGGCACCGGTGGCGTCGCACGCCTGGTCGCCGGAGCAGCTGCCCGCCACCTGGGTTCCTGGGGAGGCCAACACGCAGGTGCCGGCCTTGCCCGGGACGCTGCAGGACTTGCACGGGCCCGAGCACGAGGCCGACTCGCAGCACACGCCGTCTACGCAGTTGCCCGAGGCGCATAGGCTGGCACTCGCGGCTGTGCACCCAGTGCCGTTGCCCCGGCTAGTCACGCTGTACTCCCAGGTTTCATCCGTCGCAGTACCCCATGGCATGCCACCGAACAGCACCACAACGCCGCGCTGGTTGTCGAAGGCCATGGCCGCATAGGGGGAATCGACAGGCTCGCCGGACGGCGGTCGCGCATACCAGGTCGGGCCGCTTGTGTCCAACTCCCAGGTGGACATGCTCACCGTGCTGTCCATCATCGCGGGCCTGCCGAGCAGCACCACGCGGCGCCGGATCGAATCGTAGCTCACCAGCCCGTCGTAGAGGCCCTGGCCCAGCGCTTCCCCGGTCACCTTCTGCGACCATGCGCCGCCCACCGGATCCCACTCCCAGAAGTCACCCGCCGCGGAGNNCCGTCCCATTCCCATATGTCGGTCTTGCTGGGATCCGAGTACGCCCCGGCATCCGGGTAGTAGTACGGAGGATAGACCATGATGCTGCCAGTGGAATCGTATCCAGCGTAGAGAATGATCTTCTTCCTCGCACTGTCCGTCACCATGCCGTGGCTGCTTCGCTGTGAGGGCGACAGGGTCGGGAAAAGCTGGGTCCATTTGCGGGTGCCGGTGTTCCACTCCCAGGTGTCGGCAAGAACGTCGGTCGTGCCGTAGTACGTGTAGGTTCCGGACGAGCCGCCGAAGAGGATCAACGACTTGCGCGCAGGATCGTAGGCCAGCCCCGTATCATAGCGGGCCGGAGGCTTGACATCCGCCAAGCACTCGACCCATTTGGCGCCATTCCACTCCCATAGGTCATCGCGCGCGGTGCCGGTGTAGTCCTGTCCGCCGAACACGTAGACCTTGCCTGTGACCGGGTCCGCGGCCATGGCGTGCGAAGAGCGCGGACCTGGCGAGTTGCTGGGCGCCGAGCGATCCACCCAGGTGGTGGTCGCCGGATTCAGCTCCCACACCTCCCTGGTCGCGCCGTAGGAACTGGACGAGCAGTACGGAGAACCAGGGAAACATATCGGTGCACCGGTCATTCCTCCCACTCCACCGTAGCCTCCTCCCATTCCACCGTAGCCTGACTGGTCGTTCACGAGTCCGGCGACGAGATACACCCGGCTGGTCGACGTGCTGAATGCCAGCGACGACCACTGCCGTTGGCCTGGCCAGATCGCACTGCCAGGGGGCTGGGTGCCGGTCCAGGTGCCAGATGCGAGATTCCAGTACCAGACATCGTTCAGGCTGCCGCCGGAAAACATGTCGTAGCCGCCGAAGACCACAGCCTGGCCCTTGGCGCTGTCGATGGCCATGGCATGAGCGAAGCGCGGGCTGGGTTTGTTGCCCGGGCCGGTGCGTTCGGTCCAGGTGCCAGCGGCGCCGTCCCACTCCCAGGAGTCCTGCATGGGCGTACCGTCCACGCCGGCCGTGGTGATCTCCATGCCGCCGAACAGATAGGCCTTGCTGGTCTGACTGGAATACGCGAAACCGAAATCGATACGGGCCGAGGGCGCGCTGTCCGTCGCAAGCTTGCTCCAGGTGGCGGTGGGGCCGTCGTATTCCCAGGTGTCGTCGAAGGCCAGGCCCACCGTCATGATATCCCCGTTGATCGTGCTGCGGCCGCCGCCGAACAGCAGGATCTTGCCGGCCTTGCTATCGAAAATCATGCCGTGCTGGCTGCGCGCGCTGGGCTTGGTGCCTGAGCCAGTCTTGTCCGTCCACAAGCCGGTTGCCGGATCCCACTCCCAGGTGTCCTGATAGTCGTAGCCGCTGCCGGCACGGCCACCGAACAGGACGAATATTTTGCGGACCGAATCATAAGCCATGGCTGCGCCAGTGCGAGCCGCAGGCTTGGCGCCTGCGATGGTGCGCGCCGTCCAGGCACCTTGCGCCGGACTCCATTCCCAGGTGTCCTGCTGGGGAGTCGTCGACCCGTCAGGGCTGTTCGTCATTCCGCCGAACACCACCACCACCTGGCGGGTTTCGTCGAACGCCAGGGCGTGAGCGTATCGCCCATCGGGGAGGTTGCTGAAGCCGACGCGGCTCCAGGTGGCGGACTCCGTGGGAGGCACGACGCCGAGGGCCGACCTGGCTGACTCGGTCACTTCATCGGGCTGGTTCACGCAAGTCGTGGAAAGGAGCAGGACCAAAACTCCGTGGCGAATTTTCATAGCTATCCCCCTGAGCAAGAGGCCAACGCGAGCTGCGAACATAGCACAGACGTCGATTTAGCAGCTCAGTGTCAGCAATAGGCATGCCACAGAAAGAAGGCCATCTACATTGAGCGGACGATGATCTTCTGGTGAAGCAAGCGCGAAGCGCGACACCATCGTCAGAGTTTGGTCGCTCAAAGGGTATGCGCTTCAGCGGGCCAAAAAGGCGAAGAACTCGCGGTACAGGCGAAAATGGTCCGTGTCCTCGAAGGCGACGGGCTGCACGCTGGTGTCGTCGAAGCTGAGGATGCGGGCTTCGGGCAGGGACAGCAGAATGGGCGAGTGGGTGGCCATGATGAACTGCGCGTGGCCACGGCTTGCTGCCTGGCTAATGAGGTCGCGCAGCTCAAGCTGCCGCCGGGGCGACAGTGCGCTTTCCGGCTCGTCAAGCAGATAGAGGCCCTCCACGCCATAGCGGCTGCCGAANNCCGCCGCCAAAATAGGCGAACAAGCCGGGATCGCTGGCCTGCCAGGCGTCCACCAGCTCGGCGAAATGGCGAAAGTTCTCGGCGGAGAAGAAGGATCCCGGTTTGGGCCCGGCGGTCCAGCGCAAATCGAGGCAATCGGCAAGGCCCTCGGCGTACGGATTGTGATGGCCGCGCGACCGCTCTCGGTTTTCCCAGATGTGGATGCCCGCCCGACGCGCGATGGCGGCCAGCAGGGTGGACTTGCCCGATCCGTTCTCGCCCACGAACAAGGTCACCGGCGCGTCGATGGGTACGGTCGTGGTCTGCTGGAACAGCGGCAGGTGGAACGGATACGCCTCGCGCGTGGGGAAGCGATCGTGAACGATGGTCAGGCCTGTCAGATGCACCGGCGCAGCTTCTGACGCCTGCCCCAAGTTGTCCAGGGATTCGGAACCCAAGGTGCAAACGTGCGCTGCCGCCGCGAGAGCAACTACCTGGTCGCGAGATCCAACGCCACGCTGTTGTCGGGCGGGGGCAAGTCTGTCCAGACACTTTCCAGCATGGTGGCGGCAAGTTGGGTGTGGATATCACCGCTTCCACGAAGGCTCTGGATGTTGGCCTGCATGTCGGAAGGCATGACCTCGTCGCCGGCATAGTGCGCGACCAACCCCTCGGCCATCCAGGGCGAGATCTGCTGGGCCTGGTCGGCAGCAATGGAGTAGGGCGGGGCCGTGATGAGAGCAGCGATGTATTGATCGAGGCCGGCCAGCAGCTTGTCGTGGGCGTAGCTCTGGAAGTCGGCGGCGCCTTGGAGATCGTAGTCGATGGAAGTGATGTGTTGGGTGGTCACAGTGAGTGTGTCACCCGCGACCTCCACGATGCGATAGGGACAAGGATAGGTCACCGCTGAACCTGTCTCGATATCGAAGAGCGACTGGCTCGACCCGGCGGGCGTTCCCTGGGTAATGTCGTTGGCGTGAAAGTGTCCGGTCAACACCACGCCCATACCGCCGTCGGAGAACAGGCTGGCGATAGCGGCGCGGTCGTTGACCAGATATTCGGGGAAGACCACAGTCTGGCTGGCAAAGTGTTCGATCGCTCCATGGTGCATCATCCCGATCACGCGGATCTGGCTTGCCTTGGCCTGGTCGAGCCGAGCCTTGATCCAGGTTTGGGTGGTGTCGCGCAGGCGGCCCGCGACTTGCGAATCCCCGGGGTTGGGCCCGTAGATGCACGAGTCGAGCGCCACGAGCCAGAGCCCGGGCACCAATTCGGCCACATAGCTGAGTGAATCGGGATCGTGCGAGATGGCTTCGCCAAAGCCAAAGTCCTGGTAGATCGTCGAGAAATCGGCGGGCGCAATCGACGGCACCGGCGTCGTGGTATCCCCGGAGTAGCTCGCGGCACCGGGGTTCTGAATGTCGTGGTTGCCGGGCACGACAAAAATCCTGCGCCCTTGCGCTTTCATTTGCCCAAGGTAGTTGGCGACTAGGCCGTGTGATGTCTGCTCGCCGTCCTTGGTCAGATCGCCGGGGATGAGCACGACGTCGGGGTTTTCAGCGTTCACCGCAGAAACCAGGGCACGCAAGACAGCATCGCTTTCCGCGACCAGCTTGCGATCGTGGGCCACATAGCTGTCGAACGCCGCCCCGGTCGTTCCCAGCGAAGGATCGTAGTAGTGAGGGTCGGAGAAGACCATCAGCTTGACCGTCGGAGTGGGGGTCACCGACGGGCTGCTGGCGCCGCCGCAAGCGGGTGCGAAAAGGCCGCAGAGAAAGGCAAGCCGGTACAGACGAATACCCGACATGAGAGATCTCATCCCTCACCGCGTGCGAATCGGCAAGCCCCAACTGTGCAAACCTGAAAGAGGAGTGCTAAGGTATGATATTGCGCAGTCTTTTGGGGTTGCCCAACAACTCGGGCGCAGGCAGAGGAGGAGACATGACCATCGAAGAGGCGATCAAGACCGCACTTGAATTCGAGAAGAAGGTTCACGCGCTCTACGAAACTGCGGCGAAGAACGCAAGCGACGTCACCGCTAAGAAAGTGTTCGCGACTCTGGCACAAGAAGAACAGGGCCACGTCGCTTACCTGGATAGCCGTTTGGCCGAGTGGCAGAAGGACGGCCGTTTGTCACCCGAGACGCTGCGAACCGTCCTACCTTCTGCCCAGCGCATCCGGGCCGGGGTTGGGCGCACACGCGCAGGGGTCGGCAAGGAAACCGGCAGCCACGACGCCGAATTGTCGTCGCTGTACAAAGCCCTGGCGGCTGAAGACGAGACCTCGGCCTTCTACATTCGGATGGTCCGCGAGCTTCCGGTGGAGGGCCAGAACCTGTTCTCCCGTTTTCTGGAGATCGAGGAAGGGCACGGGGCCATTGTCCAAGCCGAGATCGACAACGTCAAGCGCCTGGGGTTCTGGTTCGATCTGAAGGAGTTCGATCTGGAAGCAGGCTGACCTGCTGGCACTCCGTCAGATCAGAACGACTCGCGCCCCGTCTACCTCACGGATCAGCCATGCCGGCGCCGATGTGGAATCCCACATGCGGCGGCTGGTTGTAGCTTGACTGCTCGAAATTCACCTGCGCCCGGTAGGTCGGATCGTGCATGAGAGTGTAGATGCGGCGCTTGGTCACATCCGTGGTCGTGTAGAGACGCAAGGCTCCGCCGGCGGTTTCGCGCCAGATGATCTCCTCACGCCAATCGCCCAGCATGTCTGCGGTCAGCGTCGGGGTGCTCTTGGTACTGTTGTTCGACGAACACTGGCCACAGCTGAGCAGGGTTCCGCCGCCGTCTTTAGTGATCGACGTGCCGCTTTCAAGCTCGTTGGAAATGGGGTCGCCCCAATCGGGAGTGCTCCCGTAGAGCACCGGATACTCAATGGTCGCCCGCTCCGCCCCGGTCGTCCCGTCGAACACGGTAAACCACTCCGGTCCGGTCAAGACCATGCCTCGAGGAATTCTGTAGTCCTTGGTGTTGTCGGCGCCCGCCGCTGGCCCGGTTTTCAAGAAGGCGCCCGTTCCATCCTTGGTGCCGGGCGCGGTCTTGAACGCCACCTCGGCCTTGCCGTCGCCATCGAAGTCATACACTGACATTTGCGTATCGTGTGCCCCGGCGCGGATGTTCATGCCGATGTTGATGCGCCACAGCCTGGTTCCGTCCATCTTGAGCCCGTCGACATAGACCGGGTCGGTAGTGCCGGCCGCCCCAGAGTCTTTCGAATTCGACGGATCCCATTTGAGCACGATGTCGAGTTTGCCGTCGCCATCGAGATCGCCAGGGCTGGCATCATTTGCGGTGTACGATCCGGACGGCGCTTGAATCGGAATACTCAGGTATTGCTGTGCCCAGACCTTGACCGCAGGAGACTTTTCCCCCTCGGTTCCTTTGATCACGGCGCTGACCGTGTAGCTGGAGCTGGCTGTGCCGGCTGCGTCCAGGAAGTTGGTGCTATCGGTGACGTTCTTGGCACATCCCGGCATACGCAGCTGGCCAGTCGATTGCCTCGCCGACCGAGAGCCACGGGAACTTTTGCGCTTGCTCGCGCTGCTGATGCTCGCTCCGAACGGGCTTGCGTATATTCACGCGCGGGGCCCGACCCATTTTCGTGAATTGATTCCTGATCAGGCGCACCTACTTGCGCAGTTCAGCCAGTTTGGCTTGCACCTCGGCGGCGTGGCCTTGGGCGGTGACCTTGGGGAAGTGGTGCGCGATGCGGCCGGCGGGATCGATTGTCGCGGTGGACCGGATCACACCCTCGCTGGTTTTGCCGTACAGGGTTTTCTCGCCCCAGGCCCCATAGGCCTGCAACAGCTTGTGTTCCGGATCGCTCAGCAAGGTCAGCTTGAGGTTGTACTTGGCGATGAATTTACGGTGACTCTCGGGCGAATCCGGGCTGCAGCCCATCACCACGGCGTCCAGCTTCTCAAAGCCGGCCAGACCGGCAGTGAAATCGCAGGCCTCGACGGTGCAGCCCGGCGTGTCGTCGCGAGGATAGAAGTAGAGCACCACCCACTGCCCTGCGAAGTCGGACAGAGCCACCTCGCGGCCGTCTTGGTCGGGCAGCTTGAAGTTCGGTGCTTTGCTCCCCACGTTCAGATCTATCTTGCTCATGTCTGTTTGGATGCGGCAGATCGCAATTGGCTTCCACATCAAACGCGGGTTGCGCGAATGCCTCGGGCAGGCAACAATATAGTTGTGAGGAAGCTCTCCAAGTGGCCCGCGCAAGATGTGGCGTTGCTCTATGCCCCCACCGACGATGGAGCAGGGGCCCGGTTTGTGCGGGCGCACCAGGGCGAGCTGCAAACCGGCGAAGTGCGTCCACTCGTTGAGGGCCGGTCGCTGTGCGGTCAGGAACTGGTGCGCCTGCGGCCGCGTTCAGAGCTGCCCATGCTGTTCGACGTGGAAGTCATCCAGCCAGCCGAGCGAGCCATGCGCGACACAGTGGGGCCGGCGCAGGTGGCTTCTGACCAGTACCGGCGCCATTGGGAAGACACTTTTGCGCCACGCAAGGCCAGCGGCCAGCTCGCCAACTGAAGCGCCCGGGTGGCCAGCACCGGTCAGCGACTCAGCACGATCAGGCTGACGCTGTAAACGTCTTGCGGGAAGGTTGCGGTCCACGAGGTGCCGGTGGCCGTGGTCTGGTAGTAACACAGCTCGGCTACGACAGGTAGCCAGGCAGCGTTCGCAGGGTCTCGCGAAAGGCCGCGGTCGTGAAGTTCGCGGCGACGTGGCGCTGGCCGTTCGCGGCTACACGCCGCCAGGTTTGGCCGTCGCGCAGGGTCCGGCCAATCGCTTCTGCGTAGGCGGCAGGTTCGTCCGCCGGGCGCACGAGCACACCGGTCTCGTCCCCCACGACCTCGGCCACTGCTCCTACATCTGAGGCCACCACCAGCAGGCCCGACTGCATGGCTTCCAGCAGAACGTTCGGCTGGCCATCACAGCGGGAGGTGTAGAGGAAACAGTGGTACGGCGCCGCCGCGATGCTGTCGAAGCCCGAAAAGGGGCCGCGGTAGTCGATGTTGGGGACCGCGCGCAGGCGCCGAAGTTCCGAGTCGTCGTGCAGAACCGGCGTCCCGTAGACGTGGAAGCGGAGTGCGGGCAGCCGCTCTGCGATGGCTCGGAGCAGGTCCGGCCGTTTGTCCGTGTCGAGGCGGCCCGCCCACAGCACC
>PMBY01000073.1 GCA_003153875.1 Myxococcales bacterium
TCGTCGTTGTCGATGGAACACCAGGCAAGCTGGGTCAAGTCGACGAGACCGTCGGAGGGATCCTGGGCCGGCTCACGAATCGTGGCGACCTGTTCGAGCGCAGCCGGAGGAAAATCGGCTTCGAATCCGTGGGCCGTCATGGCGTCGTGGGCAATCTGCGGAAGGTCGTACCTGAGAGGTGGATGTTTCATTTCAGTGGCAAGGTTATAGAGGAACCTTCCGGGCGCAAGCGTGGTTCTTTGCCCGTCGGGTGGCTCTGCTACACTGAGTCTCGCATGCTTCGCTGTGCGGTTATGGCGGTCATGACCGTGGCGGTCGCGAGTGCTCGCGCCTTCGCAGCACAGCCGGCTGCCGACGCCGGTAATCTGCAAGACGCGCGGACTGAACCAGCCGGCGCGCTGGTGTCCAGGGCGCGGGTTGAGCTATCGGCCGCGCCGGTCGGCAATCCTGCGGCAGAGAAACAGGCACTACAGCGAGCAGAGATCTGGCTGCGCCAGGCACTCGGCCAGCAACCGCATGACGTCTCTGCGTTGGTCGCGCTGGGTGACGTGCTGGTTCGTACCGACCGCGCCGACGAAGCGGTGACTACTCTCGGGCGCGCGTGCACCCTGGCGCGCGGACCGAACCAGGTTTTTCCCTGCAGCCTTGCCCTGGCGGCCGCGCGTGCCCACGCGGGCCAGTTGGTCGAGGCCCTGCGCGAGTACGATCGCCATCTGGAGATTGCGGATCCCCGCACCTTGCCCACTGTGCACATCCGAGCGGCAGGATTGCACATGGCCATGGGTCAGCTGGATGAGGCCGAGGCACGCTTTGGCAAGGCGATTGACCTGCTGGACCAGTGGCAAGACTGGCCCGAGCGGGACAGCGCGCGGGCGCTGGCGCTCTATGGCCTGGCCGTGGCGCAAGACCGCGCGGCCCGCGAGATCGATGCCCGCCAGACCATGGTACGGGCGCTGGGCTATGATCCTGATCTCGCGTTGCTCGACGCTGCGGCCGATCCGTATTTCGGTGCGGCGCTGGTGCCGGCGGCCGAGGTGCATTACTACCGGGGGCTGGCGCTGTCGGTGTCGGGCAAGGGCGGCGAGGCGATGCAGGCCTTCCAGCGTTTCCTGGCGGCCCAGCCCGATGGCCGCTGGAAAAAGCAGGCCGAGAACCACCTCCTCGGGCTGGCCGCAGCGGGCGCAGAAGAGCCGCCGCGTCCGCCTCGTCGCGCCCAGGTGGTTGCCGCCGCCACTGTGCGGGCGGATGGTCCGTTGCCGGCTCCCTTGATCGATGCTGCCTGGCACAGCCGCCCGCGCCTGCTCGAACCGTGCATGGACGCAATCCCCGACTCGGCGCCCAACACGCTTCGCATGTCCCTGTTGCTCGAAATCGACGGCCGGGGCGTCCTGCGCCAGGTGGTGGTCGAGTTGGGTCGAGACGTGGGGTTTGGGGTCTCGCCTGCCTGGCGGGGCTTCGCGGCCTGTGTTTCTCGACGGGTGAAGTCCGGGTTGCGCGTGACGCGGCCGACCCGGCAGTCGGTTACTTCGGCTCGGCTGGAAATCGTGTTAGCGATAAGGCGTCAGGAAGCCGACCCGTGACCAGACAGCCACAACAGAGGCCTCGTTACATCGCGGTGGAAGGCCCCATCGGCGTGGGCAAGAGCAGCCTGGCCGAGATCCTGGCCGAAAGCTTGGGCGCGCGCCTGGTGAGCGAAGACCCGGGCGGCAATCCCTTTCTGGCATCCTTTTATCGCGATCCGCGGCGCTACGCCCTGTCGGCCCAGCTCTTCTTCCTTCTGCAGCGCTACGGTCAGCAGGCCGACTTGGCCCAAGGCCATCTGTTCGAGCGGGGCGGCCTAGTGGCCGATTACCTTTTCGCCAAGGATCGCCTGTTCGCCACCTTGACCCTGTCGGCTGACGAACTGGCGCTTTACGACCGTGTCTACCANNACCTGCAGGCGCGCGCCGAGGTGCTGATGGCACGGGTCGAGAAGCGAGGACGGCCCGAGGAGAAACCCATCCGCCGGGAATACATGCGCGAGGTGGCCAAGGCCTACTCCGAGTTTTTCTTCGCCTACAACGACGGTCCGCTGCTCATTGTGGATGCCTCCGAGATCGATTTCGTGGGCAACGTGGATGACCGCTCGGCTTTGCTGGAGGTGATTGCCCAGACCCGCGCCGGTGTGAACCACTGGAGCCGGCGGTAGGCGACGGAGCAGCGGGGCGCGGTGCAGGCCGCTCGACCCTCCGCCAGACAGACAGGGTTTCTATTCCCGCGACCGGATCAAACGCCTATTGGTTAAGCCTCTCTTCATCGAGTGACCTCGTCGACACAGACGAAGACTTCTGGACGGCTGGCAATATGTACTGGTTCATGATCTGGAAGGGCCGCTGCGCCTTTCGCGAGTTGTAGTTCCCTCCTGTGAACACCGTAACGAGCTCAAGTTCGGGGACCACGAAGATGTACTGGCCGCCATTGCCTCCGGCAAATATTGCCGAGACATGGCTGTCGTGATACGGAACGAGCAAGCGCCACCAGAGGTAGCCATAGGGCTTGCGGCCGTCGATCCGTGTGTGCTCGCTGGTCGACTGCTCGATCCACGCCCGAGGAAGTACTTGCTGACCCTTCCAAGTTCCACCTTGAAGGACAAGCTGACCGATTCTTGCCATGTCTCGCGGTCTCAGGGATAGATGTCCGCCAGTGTCCGTTTGTTTATGGTTGTCAAAATCACTCCAGTGTGCCCCCTTGATCCCCAGCGGGCCAAACAGGAACTCATCGGCAAACGTCGGGACAGAACGTTTGCTGGCCTCGGAAATGACCCTGCCGAGAACAACAGCGCCACCAGTGCAGTAGTGCGTCGCTTGGCCCGCGGGGCTGACGGTAGGCAAATGCAAGAAATAGCCAACCCAATCACGCTCTCGATACATCCTGTCTTCTTGACCAGGTGAACCCTCATCGCGGTCGTTGCAAGCCAAGCCACTACGCATAGTCAGCAGATCTTCCAGAGTGATGTTCTGTTGAAGCGCGGAGGCATTGGGATACACGGGTTCGAGGTATGTTCGCAAGGGCTCAGCGATACCTTTGACAAACTTTCGATCTATTGCGATTCCGACCAAGAGTGATGTGATGCTCTTGGTTGCAGACCGAAGGTCTTGTTGCGCATTCTTGTCGTATCCATTCCAGTACGCCTCGAGGACCAACTTTCCGCGTCGCATTACCAACATGCTGCGGAGGCCATGCTCACTCGCTGGAGGCAAGTCCGACATGGCATGACGGAGTAGCTCGCCATCCGTTTCGACCTCAGAAGGGAGTACCGAAAGTAGTTGCTCAGAGTCTTCTGCGGTCACTCGGATGATCGGCTCCGGCGAACGACAGGAGAGTAGCGAACCAAGTACGATCGGAACGAGCAGCAGTTGGCAAATGCGCATCAAGAATGGTTGGGACATTCGCATCACGAGGTACGTGCCACAAGACGCCTTGCCGTTCAGCTGCAGGGGCGCCGCCAGGCCGGCGCCGCGATTCTACACGATTTCACTGTGGCGCCCCTGACAGTCATTCAACGGCATGTTAGGCCGCTGATTGCTACTTGCT
>PMBY01000154.1 GCA_003153875.1 Myxococcales bacterium
TGTGGGTGGTGACCGACGAGACGGTCATCGCCGCGGTGGCGCGCGGGCTGGCTCCCCGCAGTGTCATGATCGCCGACGGCCATCACCGCTATGAAACCATGGTCGCCATCCGCGACGACATGCGGCCCGCGGGTGTCCCCATGGGCCACTCGCTGGCCGACTGGGGTGTGATGTTTTTCGCTCGTGCCGAGGATCCGGGATTGCTGGTGCTGCCCACCCACCGCATGGTGCATGGCTTGTCCGCCGAAACGCTGTCCTCCCTGGCCGAGCGCTGCCGCCCCTGGTTCGAGGTCGTGTCAGGCACCGAGGAAGACGCGGTCGCCATCGAAGAGCGCCTGCTCCGCGAGGGCGAAAAGGCCGTGACCTTTGCTGTGCGGCGCGCTGGCGCACGCGGGACCACTTGGCTCAAGCTGCGGGCCGATGCGGACGTGGCGCGCCTGGGCCCGCCTACCCTCGCTCGCCTTGACGTGAGCGTGTTGCACGGCCTGGTGCTGGAACCCCTGCTCGGCATCGGGTCCGAGGCCATGGCCAAGCAGTCGAACCTGACCTACAGCCACGATCTGCGTGAAACCCTGGGCCGGGTGGCCGCCTCCGAGGTGCAGGCGGCGTTTCTCATGAACGCAACCAAGGTGGGCCAGGTTCTCGACGCATGTGAGGCGGGCTTTGTGCTGCCGCAGAAGTCGACCTACTTCCAGCCCAAGCTGGCCACCGGNNCCGCCGACGACGCGCGCGAGTCGGCGTCGGATGACGTCACCCACGACACGCTCCTGCGCGGGCGGGTCAAGCTGATCCAGCCGGTGCACGGTTTCCGATCCAGTCTGGATCCGGTGCTGCTCGCGGGTTTCATCCAAGCCCCCTACGGCCATTTTCTGGACATTGGCTGCGGCACGGGCGCGCTGGCTTTCTTGCTACTGGCGCGCGATGCAGCGGCCACTGGATTGGGCGTGGAAATCCAGCCGCGTCTCGCAGGCCTGGCGATTCGATCGGTCGAAGCAAATGGTTTCGGCGCGCGTTTCGCCGTGGTGGCGTCTGACGTGCGCGACGTGGGGAGTGTGCTGCCCGCGGCTTTCGATCTGGTGGCGAGCAACCCGCCGTTTCGGCCCTTGGGCCAAGGGGTGTTGCCACCCCAGGCAGAGCGTTCGCTGGCCCATCACGAGGTCGCGCTCACCCTGGCCGAGTGGCTGGAAGTGGCCAAGGCGGCCCTGCGGCCCGAAGGCCGACTGGCTGCGATCTACCCGGCCGATCGCCTCGAAGAAATGCGCGCGGCCCTGGCCGCAAGGGGACTGGCCATGTCCCGCCTGCGCATGGTGCAGGCGCAGGCCGGCGCGCGGGCCAGCCGCTTCTGCTTCGAGGCGCGGTGGTCGGCTCTAGTTGTGGAGACGCAGACCGAAGCGCCGCTGGTCGTGCACGAGCAGGGCAAGTATTCAGCGGAGGTGCGGCACATGCTGGGGGAAGAGTCGTGAGCTATCGCGTGGCCTACATTCTGGCCATCTGGTTCGGCTGCGGCCGAGTGCCCAAGGCGCCCGGGACCGCAGGCACAGTGGGCGCGATTCCCCTCTATCTTCTGCTGGCCCACACCGGTGGTTGGCCGGCGGTTGCAGTCGCAGCCGTGGTCATCACGGCCGTGGGCGTGTGGGCATCGAATCAAGTAGTGCGCAAACTCGGAATCAAGGATCCACAGATCGTCTGCATCGACGAGGTGGCTGGCGTGCTTATCACCTTGCTTGCGGCGCCGACAAATTGGATCGGCCTTGTGGCCGGCGTGGCCTTGTTCCGCCTGTTTGACCAATTCAAGCCCTGGCCTGCGCGCGCCGCTGAAAGCCTGCCCGAGGGCTGGGGCGTGATGATGGATGACGTGGCTGCCGGCGCCTGGGGCGCGGTGTTCTTGCTGGGCGCGCGCGCCGCCGGCTGGCTGTGAAGTCCTAGAACTGCACGCCGGTGTCGATGTAGTAGAAATCGCGGTAGAAACTGGCCAGGGCTGTGTCGGTGGTGGCCGGTGGATCCCAACTCTTCACGGCTTGCTCCGACACCAGTGCATGTCCCGACGCATCCGTGAATCGCAGGGCCAAGGGCAGTGTGAATGGCCCTTTGCCTTGCGGAAGCACCCATGTGCCAAAGCGTTCCTGCGGCCTGGCTTGCGTGTAGTTGGGATCCCGTATCAGCGCCACCCACTCGCCAGAGGGAAGTCTGGCCTCGACACTCACCAACGAACCCAGACCCGCCATATTCACCACACTGAAAGAGAAGTAGTACGCGCCCCCATTCTTCACAAGAATGTGGATGTTGCCCTTCACCGGGCAAGGCACGCGACGGTACCGGGTTGGGATGACCCCGTCCACCATCATTCCATTGGCGTCACCTGTCTGCAGGCGCGACATGGCGATGTCCGAGAGATCGAGGTGCAGGCTCTCGTTGGGCAGGGGGTCGTGGTCGGCCGGCACCACCGATGATTGCGTGGAAGGCGGAAGCGGACAGCCGTACTTGAAATCCGAAACCTCGCCGCAATGGTCGCGTCCCGAGCCGCAGCACCACTTGGAATTGGCCGAGCAGGGGCAGGAATCCACAATCTGGAGCACGACGGGCGGCGTGTAGCCGGTCTCTCCCTGCTGGTAGTCGGTGCCGTCCTTCTTGGTGCGCACCAACTGAAAGCACTCGCCGCAGCTTAGATAGTTGTCGTTGTCGCCGGGAAGATCAGGCCAGAACTGCGTGTAGTAGTCGCCGTCAGGGGCCGCGAAGTTTCCTCGCAACGTGATGGTGGGAGGGTCGGCGCAGAGATCCGGGTATGTCTTGCAGAAAGTCGTGCACAGCCCCTGTAGCGACGCGTCCGTGAATTTGAAGGCAGTGGTGCAAAGCCCGTAAAGACCGAACGCGCAGGCCCCACCGTAGGTCAGCCCGAAGTGCGTGGATCGCGAATAGTGCCAGGGCTCGTTGTCACTGACACAATGGACTTCCGGCCATTGGCCTGATGTGCACGCCTTGCTGCTGACCACCGTACATTGAGCCGCGCCCGGTCCCCCGCACTTGCTGCAGTCTTCAGATTTGTCGTCGTTGCTGCAGTACTGAGCACAACACACGCCATTGGTCATCGCCCAGGCGCCGCAGTTGGTTCCGGCGTCAGGACGGGGTCCGGGATGGCGCAAAGAAGGATCCTCGGAAACGGCCGGCCCTATGCAGACAAGCGGCGCATCGGGTGCGCTGAGACCTGCGTCGGGGGTCGAGCCGCTTCCGCCGCAGCCGCCTGAGCCGCTACAGTTGCTGCCAGAGGTTCCGGCCGGGCCACTGCCACCTTCACCGGTCGAGCCTCCAGCCTCGGTCGCGCCGCCTGTTTCTGTCGAGCCAGCGGCTCCAGTCGAGCCACCTCCGCCAGTCCCGGCCACCGGAACGTCCACGCTGGCATCGGAAGTCGCGCTCCTGCCGGCGCAACCGCCGCCACCCTGACAGGTGCCGCCCGAGGTGCCGGCCGCCGCATCCTGTCCGGCGCTCTCGATGGCCGCGGTCTGCATGCAGCTTGCCACGAGAAAACAGGAAAGAAGAACACCCGCGATCCGGGCTGGGCTTCGACCGTGGCCGCATTCTTCGGGATGCGTAGGATCGTGCTCCGTGGTCATGCCCGAATTGTGGCATACACGGCCCGACGGCGCATTTCGATCTGATCGCTAGATCGCCGCGCTACGGGCTCTTCCTGGTGGCGGACTGCTCGACCAAGCCGCGAAACACGCCTCGCGGATAGAGCCTGTGGTAACGGGCGACCAGCGCCGAGGCATCGCTGTCGTGGTGGGCAACCGCCGCCTCGACCAACATGACCAGGGCCTCTTCCGACAGCTCGCCCTTGGGATGACGATCCAGATACGCGGTCAACAGCACACGTGCGCGCGCAGGATTCTGTTCCACGCGCAGGGCTCGCATGGCATCGAGGAGAAGCCCCAGGCCATCAGGCGACGCAGCCTTTGTCACGCGCTTGGGTCGTGCAACCGACGCTGTCTCGTCGGCGATCTGCGGCTGCGGCGGGACAACCGGCTCTGTGGCTGTCTGTGGCAGGCCGGGCAGCGCGGGCCTTTCGCCGAGCGCGTGGCGCGGCCCCTGCGCAGGAGCTGCTGGCGTGGGGCTCGGCGCACTGGGAACGATGCTATCAAGAGCGTGCGCCAGCCAGGCCGGCCACTGCGCCAACGCGGCACTTGTACAGAAGCCACACACAACCAAGGCAACTACTGCGAAAGCGAGACGCAACTTCGCAGACCGGTATGGGCGCTCGGCCGGCAGAGCCAGCCACGCGCGTTCTTTGCGTCCTGGGGGAGACTGGTAGGGAGTCGTCTCGCGAAGCAAAGACAGAGCCCACTTGGCGGAAGGATCCGAGACGCTGTCCTCGGCCATGGACAATCGCACGGGATCCTGTTCCATGATGGACGGGCCTGTGGGTGGGGGTTCTTGTGGCGATGTCATGGTCCTACGCTCCCTAGCGTGCTGGTGCTCGATTCATTCCGTTGCTCGTGCCGGGCCAGCGATCTGTGTTGCTTGGCAGCGAGCGCAAAGAAATCCTTGCGAGCGTGGTGCAGCCGAGTCCAAACCGTCTTCAGTGGAATTCCCTGAATCTGCGAAATCTGCGCCCCGGACAGGCCTTCGATCTCGAAAAGGATGAAGGTGCTACGTCGCGCCTCGCGGATCTTGCCGAGCATCGCGTACAGGACGCGTTGGTTCTCTTTCTTCTCGAGCGCAGTCGCAGGATTCTGGCTGGCATGCGGCAGGATGTCTGGTTCCTCCACGCGCCGCTTGGTGAAGATGTGTCTGGTCCAGGTGCGACGGCGAAAATCGCGAACCTGACGCTGCGTGATCCGGTAGAGCCAGCCTGGCAAGTTCCCACCGTCGAAATCGCCCAGACGGCGGCGCACCACCAGGAAGACCTCTTGAGCGATGTCGTCGCGATCCGCATCCGGACCGCCCAGCGCCCGAATCCAACGGCAGACCTCGTCGAACCACTCGTGATAGATCCGTTCGAATCCGCCACCACCGGGCGTACCTCGCCATCGCTCAGCGGTGTTAAGTCCGCTTTGGCCCATTTGAACTTGCAAGGATACTACAGACTGCACTTAACTGATGTAGGGCACACCAGTGGCGATACCTTCACGAAGAATTCGGCCCGTTCCTGCGATGGCTCGCCCGTATGGCCCTATCCCCGAGGGTGCGTTCGGATATGGACTCGGTGTGAGGGCATGTCGGCATTTGCGTTCATGCGTTATCGCGACGACCCTGCTCGCGACAACGGGACGGGCGCATGCCTCTGATGACGCGCCCAAGACCGCAGAATCTCCGGCGACCGAGAGCAGTGGGTCGACCGCGCCAGCGTTGGTTGACCCGGTGGTTGGCGAAAGCCTTTGCCCGCTGCCCGACGCCATCTGGCAAGAGCTTGTCACGCTGGTCCCGCGCGAACGCCTGATCGCGCGATTGCGCGGGCCCAGCAAGCCCAACGCCTCCATCCAGATCGAAGACCTGGGCGCGATGTTTCGCGTCTCCGTGCTCAACAAGGTTCGCGAGTATCGCGAGGAGGCCCGGGAGTGCGCGTACCGCGCAAAAGTGGCGGCTCTTTTCGCTGCCCTGATCATCGATCCCACGGCGCTGATCAACGCCGGTCTTTGCGAACGGCCGCCTTGTTCACCACCCCCCGAACCAGCGCCGCCGACCCCGATTGAAACCCCAGTCCCTCCTCCTGCTCCCGCTCCTCCGCCGCTTCCGATGGTCCGCCTGGAGCTGAGCCCCACCTTCGTCACCGGANNGCTTCGGCAGTGGAGACTGCCTGTGGATCTCGGAATCCGCGCGACCCTGGCCAGCTCATCACTCGATTTCTACGGCGAGCTCGGTCTGGCCTTTGCGCTGCTGTCAGAACGAGCCCTCGATCTGGCGTCTGCAAAAACCCAGATAGGAATTGAACTGGGTGGCCGTATCAGCCTGGGGGCTCGTCTCGCACGGCGGACCGGGCTCACGCCTTTCATCTCATTGCAGGCTGAGTTCTTGCCCGATCCACCCCGGGTGTTCGCTTTGCCTGAAGGTGTGGCGGGCCGGACCCCTTATGTATGGATGGGCGCCTGCGCGGGCGCATCGTGGGGAATCTGATGAGAACATACGTGGCGAACACAGTCTTGGCCGTGTCGTGCCTACTGACCCCGGGCTGCGGCCGCGACCTGGATGTGGGCTCTGACGTCTTGTGGAGTTCGCGCTTCGAGGGAGGCAACTTCGCCGAATGGACCTCTGATGCTTTCGTTTCCCGCAGCGAAAGCGCCGCGGCGCCCAACACGATAGGCGTGTCGAGCGAGCGCGCACACCAGGGAACATACGCGGCGAAGCTAACCGTCTCTGGCACCGCAACCAACACGCAGGGGATCGGTGCCAGCCTTGTGCAAAACGGGAGTCTGCCCACCCAGGCCTACTACAGTTCCTGGTACTACCTGCCCCAGAGTGTCACCGTTGGTTACTACTGGGTGATCATGAAGTTCCGCGCTGCGCTTGGCAATCCGCCGACCCAAGGCGAGTTGTTCGACGTGAACTTGACCAACCCGTCAGCCGGGAGAATGTCTCTGCGAGTGTACGACCATCGAAATGGCGGTGGCGATCTGCTGTTGGATGTACTTGAGCCTGTGGTCCCGGTTAATACCTGGTTTCAACTTGAGGCTTTCTACCGGGATGCCAACGACTCCACCGGCCGTTTCACTCTTTGGCTGGATGGCCTGCAAATCGTGGACTTGCCAGGGTCTACCGGGCTGACGCCGTGGGTTGCCTGGGACGTGGTGAGCGTGGGAGAAGCTTTGTTCCCGGAGCCGGCGATTCTCTACGTCGACGATTG
>PMBY01000165.1 GCA_003153875.1 Myxococcales bacterium
GCGCGCGCCTTGGCCTTGCTGTTGCGCAGGAAGTACACCGCCCCGTACACGCCCCACACCGCGCAGGCCCCGAGCGCAATATACGGCTCTTTCACACTCATGCCCGCCACCATGAACGGACCCACCAGGTAGAACAGCATGCACACAAGATTGGCCAGGAGTCCGAACAATGGAATGAACAAATGCTTGAATCCGTTGAACGACTTGTGCTCGCGGAACGCCACCATGGCCACGATGCAGGTCATCATGTACAGCATGAAGGTGCCGAAGTTGCTGATCAAAGTCACGATGACCAGCGAGTTGGGCAGCTTGGCGTAGGTCTCCGGGCTGAACACGCCAAAGCCGTACCAGAGGTTCTGGAATTTTGGCTCCAAGGCCGACGGGGTGGTGCCGCCGAGGTACAGCGACACGGTGATGATGCCAATGACCGCCGAAATTGCGGCCAAGATCCAGATCGAGCGATACGGCGTCAGCGTCTTGCCGTGCAACATGCCGAAGTGTGCCGGCATTTCCTCGTCGCGCCCCATAGCGTAGGTCACGCGCGCCCCGGTGCTCAGGCAGGACAGGGTGGTGCCGATGAGAGCCAGGAAGACGGTCAGCGCCTGGACTAGCATGAAGGCGCGGCCCGCCTGATAGCTGCCAAAGAGCCAAGTGCCCACGATGACCATCATGTCCCCCAGCGGCGCGCCCGAACCGGCCGCATTGGTCATGGTGTATCCCTGATTGAGAAAGTAATTGGCCGCAAAGTACTCGATCAGGTAGCAGAGGATGCCCTGAATGCCGAGTGACAGCAGCACGGCCCGCGGAATGTCTCGCTTGGCGTTGCGCGCCTCCTCACCCATCGACGTGACCGACTCGAACCCAACCAAGATGAGGATGGCGATGCAGGCCTGAATGACAATCAGCGAGAAGCCATGAGGCGCCGGCACCGAGGACGCCTTATCGTGGAACTTGAAGTGCGGGGTCAGCGTGGTGGGATGGTCAGCGTCGACCGGCTCCATCTTCATAGCCTCGCTGGCGGCATAGGTGATGGTGAACGGCACGGGCTTGCCGTCTTTCATCTCGGGCACGGGCATGCCATCATCATCCATCTTGGGCGCCGTGACCGGCTGACCGGCGGGGTCCAATTTTGGCTTGCCATTCTCCAGCACCGGCTCCTGCATGACGTTGTAGTCGACCGGGATGCCATTCACGAGCTGGAAGGCCCGCGATCCTTCGCCGTGGTGAACCCGGTACGAGATGGCCATGACGGAGAACACCAGCAGCGCCGTGATCTGCACAATGTTGATGAGCACGTTCACGCCAGTCGTCCCGGTCACGCCTCGGAACGCGATGTAGGCCACGCCAAAGGCAAAGCCCACGCAGAATAGGACCATAAAGACGGGGCTGTTGATTGACCCACTGAAGGTGTTGGGGAAGAACTGATTGAGTAGATAGCCACTGAGGATGGCCGTCACCCCCACCATGCAGCCCGGATACACCCAGTAGTAGAGGTGGCTCGCCCATCCGGTCATGAACTTGGCGATGCGGGCGAAGCGATAGGCCTTGGTGTGGTTGAGGAAGGCCTGCTCGGCGAAGAAGTACGACGACCCGGCCCCGGGATAGAGCTTGGACAATTCAGCGTAGCTGATGGCCGTGGCAAAGCACAGGAGCAAGGCCGCCACGATGCCGAACCACATCGACGAGCCTGCCAAGGGCGCGCCGTATAGGGACTGCATCTGATAGGTGAGCCACAAGAATGCGCCCGGCGCAATCAGCGCCATGGCATTTACGGTCAGGCCCGTCAGACCCAGTGTGGGTCGAACAGAGCCTTTCCCAGCACTGCCGTTGCCTGTTGCCGATGTTGGTTCCATGTTCTGTTCCTTCTTTGCTGTTGCGAACTATCACCGACACATTTTGCGTTTGCGATCGTTCGCCATTGCTAGGGAACAACTATACTCACAGTCGGTTAACAACGTATTTCACGGGGGCCAATTTGCCGTAACACTGTAGACGGGATTTGCATGGGCGCGACGGTGGCTATCTGGGCGAGATCAGGCGCAATGAAACCGTCGAGCCTCGGGTCGGTCATCTGGGCGAAACAATCCGGATGCACGACAGAAGGAAGCGTCTCGGTTGAGCCCGAGTGTCCTGGCGGTGTGCGGGCGGGTTCTGCGCGGCCCCGGGCTCGGCTTCACGCACAAGTTGCGTCGTTGTCACCAGGCCGTCACACGAGATGGGCATGGTGGGGGCAAGGAGATTGCGATGCACAAACCACAGGCTCAAAGCAAAGGGATCCGCACGCGTGGCAGAGGCATTTTGGGTGGGGTCACCCAGGGACTGGCCCTTGCACTCGCGCTGCTGGCACCGCTTGCCGCGGCGGCTGGCGAGGTCACGGTCAAGGGCTCGGACACCATGGTGATCCTGGGCCAGCGTTGGGCCGAGGAGTACATGCGCGCCCACCCGAGCGCGACCATCCAAGTGACCGGCGGTGGCTCGGGAACGGGCATCAGCGCGCTCATCAACGGCACCACTGACGTGTGCCAGGCCTCGCGAGCCATGAGCGCCGCCGAGAAGGAAAAGTTGCGGGACCGCTACGCCACGGTGGGCGTGGAAATCCCGGTGGCGCGTGATGGACTTTCCGTGTACGTGAACGCGAGCAACCCACTGGGCGAAATCACCATGGATCAGCTCAAGCTGATCTTTACCGGCAAGGTGACCAACTGGAAAGAGCTGGGCGGCCCGGACGCGAAGATCGTGGTGTATTCGCGAGAAAACAGCTCCGGCACCTACGTGTTCTTCAAGGAGCATGTGCTCAAGAACGCCGACTACACCGTGCGTGCGCAGAGTATGCCGGGCACCGCCGCCGTGGTGAATGCCGTGGCCAAGGAGAAGTTCGGCATCGGCTATGGGGGCGCGGCCTACGCCAAGGGCATCAAGTTGCTCAAGGTGAAGAAGGACAGCGACAGCGCGGCCATCCCACCGGACGAGGCGCATGTCAAGGACGGGAGTTACCCGCTGAGCCGGCCGCTCTTCTTCTATTTGCGCAACAAGCCCACTGGCGACGTGGGCGCTTTCGTCGACTGGGTGCTGTCAGCCTCGGGCCAGGCCATCGTGACCAAGGTGGGCTACTACCCCTTGAAATAGCCCGTTGTCACACGACTGTCACAATCCGGTCACACAGGCGTTTCGCGGCGCTGCTCCACTTTGACTAGACATGGCGACCATGAGCGAGCAGTCGTCGAAACCTCAGCCCGGCCGAGTCATGCCGGTCGGGCTGGCGCAGTCGCCGCGCCCGACCCTGCCACGCCTAGGACCGCCGCCACTCCAGCCGACTGAGCGGAAGGGCCATGGGCAGGCCGAGCGACCTCGGCTGGCCAGCCGGCGACCGGCGCTTCACGCACTGGCCGAGGCAGCGATTCGGGTTCTCGCTTTCAGCTCCATTGCCGCGGTCATCCTGATCTTTGTCTTTATCGCCAAGGAGGCGTGGCCGCTCTTTCACGACTCTGCGATTTGGAAAGAGGTCACGCTGGCGAAGATGTGGTTCGCGCAGCAGTGGCCCGGGTACGACGCGCCCGAGCATGTGTGGCAGCCGGTCTCTGAGATCCCCAAGTACGCGGTCTGGCCCCTTGTGGTCGGAACCCTGAAGGTGAGCCTGATCGCCATGCTGGTGGCGGTGCCATTGGCTGTGGGCGCGGCCGTCTTTGTGTCGCAGTACGCGGGCCGCCGATTGCGCGAGATCATCAAGCCGACAGTCGAGTTGCTCGCGGGCGTTCCGTCGGTCGTGCTGGGCTTCTTTGCTCTCATGGTGATGGCCACTTGGCTGCAGCACGCTCTTGGTCTCGATTCTCGTCTCAACGCCCTGGTGGCCGGCGTGGCGCTGTCGTTCGCCATCATCCCTGTGGTCTTCACCGTGAGCGAGGAAGCCTTTGGCGCTGTTCCGCGCAGCTACGTCGAGGCCTCCACGGCGCTGGGCGCGGCCCGCTGGCAGACCATCGTTCGCGTGGTGATCCCGGCTGCTGGGCCGGGCGTGGCGGCCGGTATTGCGCTCGGCTTGGGGCGCGCAGTCGGAGAGACCATGATCGTGCTCATGGCGTCGGGTAACGCCGCCATCCTGTCGGCCAGCCCGGCGGATTCGGTGCGCACGATTTCCGCCACCATCGCGGCCGAGCTGGCCGAGGTGGTATTCGGCGGCGCGCACTACACGGTGCTGTTCTTCCTGGGCGTGTTGCTTTTCGGTTTCACTCTGGCCACCAACCTGCTTGGTGAATTCGCCATCGGCCGCATGCGACGGCGTCTGGGAGGTGTGGCGTGAAACGGCGCAGTCGTCGAGTCGGCGATCTGGCGTTGTCGCTGGGCACAGGTCTGGCTGCGGCCTTGGTGTTGCTGATAGTCGTCGTGATCCTGGGCGACGTCGTCTACAACGGCGCCCCGCACATGACGCTGACCTTTCTCACTCAGGCGCCGCGCGACGGGATGACGGCGGGTGGAATCTTTCCCGCCATCTTCGGCACTGTGGCGCTGGTCGTGTTGATGACCCTGGCTGTCTTGCCGGCCGGCGTGGCCACGGCCATCTATCTCTCGGAATATGCCAATCCCGGGTCGCGCGTGACGCGCCTGGTGCGTGTCGCCGTCAACAACCTGGCCGGCGTGCCCTCGATCGTGTTCGGCCTTTTCGGCCTGGGCTTCTTCGTTCAATTCGTGGGCGCTGGCATCGACCGCGCCTTGTATGGCGGCCAACGTGTCTTCGGGCAGCCAGCCCTAGTCTGGGCTGCGCTGACCATGGCAGTTTTGACCCTGCCAGTGGTCATTGTAGCCACTGAGGAGGCATTGTCCGCTGTCCCGCGCGAGTTGCGCCTGGCATCCGCGGCGCTAGGGGCCAGTCGCCTGCAAACCATCGTTCGCGTGGTGCTGCCGCAAGCCCTGCCCGGGATTCTGACAGGCGCCATTCTGGCCATCAGCCGCGGTGCCGGCGAGGTCGCGCCCATCCTGTTCACTGGCGTGGCCTATTTTCTGCCGAAGCTGCCAAAAAGCTTGCACGACCAATTCATGCAGCTTGGCTATCACGTTTACGTTTTGTCCACTCAGTCGCCCGACGTGGATGCCACGCGCCCCATCCTGTACGCCACTGTGCTGGTCTTGTTGCTGCTGACCTTCGCGCTCAATGCCACGGCCGTGGTGGTGCGCTCGCACATGCGTCGCCGTTTCGCCGGAGCCACCTCATGAATGGCGACGCCAACACCGACGTAGCGAAGATCAGTCTGTCAGTGCGCGACCTGATCGTGTCCTACGGCGACAAACGTGCCCTGGGGCCGGTGACCATGGAAATCGCCGAGAAGCATGTGACCGCGCTCATCGGTCCCTCGGGTTGCGGCAAGTCGACCTTTCTGCGCTCGCTCAACCGCATGAACGATCTCGTCCTGGGCTGTCGTGTGGAGGGCGACGTGCGCTTGGACGGCCAACCCATCTATGGCCCGGGCGTGGACCCAGTGGAGGTGCGGCGGCGCGTGGGCATGGTCTTTCAGAAATCGAACCCATTCCCCAAGACCATCTTCGACAACGTGGCCTACGGCTTGCGCATTGGCGGCATGAGGGACCGCGCCGAGGTCGCGGGCCGGGTGGAACGCGCGCTGGAGCGAGCGGCACTGTGGAACGAGGTCAAGGAGCGTTTGGGGGAAAGCGCAATGGGACTGTCAGGCGGCCAACAGCAACGACTGTGCATTGCCCGCGCTTTGGCCGTGGAGCCGGAGGTTTTGCTCATGGATGAGCCCGCCTCGGCGCTTGACCCCATTGCCACTGCGCACATTGAGGAGCTGATTCACGAACTGGCGCGCGACTACACCGTGGTCATTGTCACCCACAATATGCAGCAGGCTGCCCGCGTGTCCGATTACACGGCGTTCTTCTACATGGGCGACATGGTGGAATTCGCCAGCACCGACACAATCTTCACTCACCCCAGCCAGCCTCGCACCGAGGACTACGTCACGGGCCGCTTCGGCTAGGAGGGGACATGCGCACACGCGAGCACACAGACCAGGAATTCGAACAGGAACTGCGGCATCTGCGCGAGCAGCTTCTGCTCATGGGCAGCCACGTCGAGGGAATCATCAGCGCCAGCCTGCGCGCCCTGGTGGAACGCGATTCCGAGCTGGCACAGCGGACCATCGAAGCTGACCGCGTGGTCGATCGGCTGGAGATCGAGATCGACGGCCTTTGCCTGCAGATCCTGGCGCGTCGTCAACCGGTCGCCTCGGATCTGCGCTTCGTCACCATGGTGCTCAAGGCAGTCACCGACTTGGAACGCATGGGCGATCTGGGCGTGAATATTTCGGAGCGCGTATTGGAACTGAACAACGAGACTCCACTCAAGCCCTACGTGGATCTGCCGCGCATGGCAGACGAGACCCAGATGATGTTGCGCGAGGCCCTGGACGCGTTCGTGGCCAAGGACGCGGATCGCGCCCGCCGGGTCATTGCCCGCGATCAGATCATCGATGATCTTTACGCCCAGATATTTCGCGAGCTTCTCACCTACATGATGGAAGAGTCGAAGAACGTCTATCGGGCCACGCGCTTGCAGTCGATCGCCAAGTACCTGGAACGCATTGCCGACCACGCCACCAACCTGGCTGAGCTGGTGGTGTTCATGGTCAAGGGCAGCGACATCCGCCACCCCGACAGCCGCAACGAGGGCGACAAAAACTAGTGGGCTGGTGGCCGTTCTCTACGCTGCAAGGCCAACCCACAGGGCTATCGCCCGGTTGACACGAATCATTGTGCTGTCATCCAGACGACCTACTGCTTTCCCGATCTTGTCACGCCGGCCCCCACGTGCCTGGAACCTGATGGCGTTCACCTGGGGGTGGCGCAGAAGGCTGCAACGCCTTGTTGAGCAGCATCCCTACAACCGGTCTGGACAGAATCTCTAACTAAATAGACGAATGAGGCTTCGTGGGGCGCTCTTGATCCTAGTGGAACTCGCCGGTGCGGGGTGCATCGCCACCGACGCTCAATCAGCGGCAATTGCCTGGGGTCATTCCCCAGATGCCTCCGTCCGGGCCACCGGCTTGGCAGCCATTCGGACACTTGCTTACCTCATAGCCTGCGATGCCAGTTCGATTGTTGACGTATTTTGTGCCGAGCGTTTCTGCATCCAGACAGGCAAAGTCAGGTCCTTCTTTCACTGTGACCCCAGTGCCGCAAAGAGGGGTGGGCACTTGGTCCGAAACGCAAGCCGCCCCAAGATAGTTGGCCATGATGTCACCAACTACGCAGGCTGCTCCTGGTGGGCAGTCCGACGAGCTTGTGCAGACTTTCCCGCAAAATGCGTTGAACGCGGCCATGAAACTAGTGACCCAGACCTCTCCAGAGCCGCAGCTTTCGACGGACGCGTCGGCAGGGTTGTAGGGAACGGCACAGGCCGAGGCCCCGTCGTTTCGCGTGCAACCGTCCCCGCAATCGCTGACGACTGGCCCATCGGCACCGCTCAGAGAACCAGCTGAGTCACTTCCGCAGCTGCACAGTCCGAAGGATAGAGTGACGAGAAGGAATCCATAACTACTCTCCATATCCACACCTCCACACCGCAGGAGGATACGGAAAAGCAAGGCCTGCTACAACAGCTTGTCGCACTATGAAGCCGTTCCGAAGGGACCTAGGGTGATCGCCGTCACACCGGCTAAGCGTCCGGCAAATCTAGTAGCCCGCGAAGGATAGCCAATATCCCAGCGGGACTCTCGCGCCTTCGCGGCCGACCTTCCTTGATGAACGCCAACGATTCCGCGGGCTTTGCGGTTTGGCTTCTGGGTGCCCCGTCGGAGAGAAAACGCGGCAAAGTCTCGGGTGTTGCCCCGGCCCCCGCTTCCCGCCGAATTTACCTAACTTTACTTTCGCGCAATACGCCAGCACAACCCAGGCGTCATCTTGATTGCAGACGGGACACAAGAAAGCCTGTCGCACTACAAGGAGGACACCATGACTGAAGGACAATCCACGAATTTGCATCAATCGAAGGGGCGTCGTTGGTGGCTGCTGTTGGCGCTACCCGTGGCATTGGCTGGGGTTCACGTCGCGCGGGCCTGGGCCTTTGGCGGGCCAGGCATGGGTATGGGCTTTGGGCCAGGAGAAGGCTCGCCCGGGGAGCACGAGGCGTTCATGCAGCGCCGGCTGGAAAAGGCGCTGGACTTGGTCAAGGCCACTGACAGTCAGCGCGCTGCCATCAAGCCCATCATTCAGCAACTAGCCACTGACCTGAAGTCCATCCACAAGCAGCATGGGCAATTGCACAAGGCGATGCTCGATGCCTTTGCAGCCACCACGCTTGATCCGGCAGGCATCGAGAATCTGCGCGTGCAGGCTTCTGCCCTGATGGACCAGGCCTCAAAGACCATCACCACGGCGCTGGTCCAGGCCGGCAACATCCTGACCGTTGATCAACGCCAGACCTTGATCCAGCAGATGCGCAACCATGGCGGTCACCATCGTCACGGTTTCTAGTGCCTGTTTCCTGTTCCGGCCACCGGCTCCGGCTACGAACTAGGCCCCCAAGCTGGGCTGAGCTACCATAAGGGCCGCTCCCTACTGTCTCAATCCTCACCATGCCAACCCGCGTTCTTCTGATCGATGACGATGCCCGCCTGGTGGAAATGCTGGGCGGGTATCTGCGCACGCACGGCTACCAGGTGGACTGCTGCGGGGATGGGGAAAGCGGGCTGCAGGCGCAGCGTCGCACCGGGTACGACGCCGTGGTTCTCGACGTGATGCTGCCCGGGATCGATGGGCTTGAGGTGTGCCGCCGCATGCGCGCCTTTTCCCAGGTTCCCATCGTGATGCTCACCGCACGCGGCGACGACATGGACCGCATCGTGGGGATCGAGATTGGCGCGGATGACTACCTGCCCAAGCCTTTCAACCCGCGCGAGCTGCTGGCGCGCCTGGCCGCGGTCTTGCGTCGCACGCGCGCGGGTGAGCGCCAGGCCAGCGACCAACTGCGCGTGGGGCCGTTGGAGATCGATCGCGGAGCCCGCGAGGTTCGCGTGCGCGGCCTGCGGCGCGAATTGACCGGCCGGCAATTCGACTTGTTGCTATTGCTGGCAGAGCGGGCAGGGCGTGTTCAGACGCGCGAGCAACTCATGGACGCGCTCAAGGGCGAAGAATGGGACAACGTGGATCGCAGCATTGACGTGCACATTTCGCGCATCCGTCAGGCCATCGAAGATGATCCGCGCCATCCGCGCTTGGTACAGACGGTGCGCGGGGCGGGCTACGTCTTGGCGGTAATACCGGCAGGAGCCGACGCGAGCGAGCC
>PMBY01000515.1 GCA_003153875.1 Myxococcales bacterium
GACGAGAAGAACCAGCCGGTCGCCATCGACACCGTCGTCATTTCCACCCAGCACAGCGAGAGCGTGAAGTACAAGACACTGCGCGAGGTGGTGATGGAGGAAGTCATCAAGCCCGTGCTGCCCGCGCGCCTGGTGTCGGGCAAGACCAAGTACTTCATCAATCCCACCGGCCGCTTCGTGGTGGGCGGTCCCATGGGCGACTCGGGCCTCACCGGNNCGCTACATCGCCAAGAACCTGGTGGCAGCGGGCCTGGCCCGTCGCTGCGAGGTGCAGCTTGCCTACGCCATCGGCGTGGCGGAGCCGGTGTCGCTGCTGGTGCAGACCTTCGGCACCGGCGCGCTGCCCGACGACCGCCTGTCCGAGCTGGTGCAGGCCAACTTCGACGCGCGTCCCGGCGCGCTCATCCGCGAGCTGGACTTGCGCCGTCCCATTTTCCGCAAGACCGCGGCCTACGGTCACTTCGGTCGCACCGACTCCGAGTTCACCTGGGAGCGCACCGACCGGGCTGAGGCCTTGCGCCAGGCCGCCTCGGGCACCCACTCTGGAAGCAAGCCGGCCCGCGCGTCCAAGCGTGCGGGCAAGAACGGCTCCGCGCGCAGCAACGGGGCTAGCGCGGACGCCGAGTAAACGTCGTCGCTTTCACGGCCTCCACCACTTGTTCGGCTGGAGGCCGCGCCTTGAAGCGAACCTCGGTGCGCGCCAGGATATCGTGCAGGGCCAGCCGTCGCGGATGGAAGGCCACCAATAGGAATCCGGCCAAGTACGCGACCAGGATCACGGTTGCCAGCGCGACGTAGACCGCCGGCAAAGCCAGCTGCGACAAGGTCAGACTGGCCAGGCGAAAGGACACNNGGGCCCCAGGCAAAGACCAGGAAGCGAATCAGCGCCGCCTTCCACGAAATCCTGCCTTCTGCCGCATTTTCCACGCGGATCCCGAGCAGCCACTTTCCCGGGGTTTGTCCGAGCAGGCGGTGGAAGAGCACGAAATACGCGAAGGCCGCTGCCAGCACCCACAGGCCGGCAAAATATCCAACCACTGACAGCAGGACAGCGTCGATGGCCAGCGCGATCCCGCGCGTGCGAAACCCGGACAGTTCGCGTCGGTCGGCTCGCGCCCCTTCCAGCGCTGCCAGCAGATCGTCGTAGTTGGCGAAGCGATCCGCGGGCTCCTTGGCCATCATGCGTTCGGCGATGCGGGCCAGCACCTCGGGCACGTTGGGATTGACCACGCGCACGGGCGCGGCCTTGTCGGTGACGTGCATGGAAATCACGCCCACGGGCGAGGGGCCGGTGAAGGGCGGCCGGCCGCACAGCATGTGATANNTGCGAGTCGCCGTGCATGCTCTTGACCAGCCCGAAGTCGAGAATCTTGATGCCGGCCTCGCGATCGAGCATCAGGTTGGATGGCTTGACGTCGCGATGGACAAAGCCCTGCGCCGAGGCCGCGCGCAGCCCGCGGGCCGCCGCGATGGTGTATTCCAGGGCCTGAGCCCAGGGCAAGGGTTCGGGCCGAGCCAGCAGCGAGTCCAGCCCTGGTCCTTCCAGGTGCTCCATCACGAAGAAGTGAATGCCGCGATCTTCTCCAATGAAATAGATCTGCGCGACATTGGGATGGCGCAGCCTGGCCTGCGCCCGCGCCTCGCGCTCGAAGCGCTCGACCACCTCCGGGTCGTGGGCGATTTCGGGCGCCAGGATCTTAATGGCCACCGGGCGCTCCAGCGACGTATCGTTGCCGTAGTAGACCGCGCCCATGCCNNTAGCAGATCCTTCTGGAACATCTGCAATCCGCGGTAGGGGCGACCTGCGGTCGCCCTGACTGCGCGCGCGCTGGGATGCGTACCAGCTTCACAGCCTCGCGGAATCGCAGCTCCAGCTCCTTGATCTGCATGTGAACCTGGATGAGTCGTTTTGTCACTTCGTCGAGGCGAGCCGACGCTTTGGTGAGCCGGGCGGTCAGGGTGCGGCGCAGATCCTCGGCGGCCTTGTTCTTTTCAATGGCCCGCAAGTTCTCGCGCGTCTCCTCGGTGGAGGTCTGCAGATCGTTCTGTTCTGACTGCAGGCGTTCGGCCTCGTCAGCCAGTCGCTTCCAGTCGGTGCGGATGGTCCACGCGGCCCGAAGCTGCGCGGCTGCCTCGCCCTTGCCATCAGGAACGGCCAGGTACTCCTTGACCGCGTCGTCAGCCAGATTGGCCAGCCATTCTTCGGCTTGCCGGCTGCCCTGGCGCTCGTCGAGCACGAGTTCTTTGCTGGCGTGGCCCGCGATCTCCACGGGGACCAGGGCGCTGCCTGCGCCGATGTTGTCTTCCGTGCCCTTGGGCGGCTGAATGAGTTTCATTCCATTCTGTCGCGGGTGCTTGAGCCACAGCTTGAGATCATCGGCGGTAACCGGCGGTCCACTGGCGCAAGAAGAAGCAGCCAGTCCAATCGTCAGAAGAGCAGCGAGCAACTTGGTCATTCCCCCCCCCGACGCATTGTCACCTGGGGCGGGGGACCGCACAAGATGGTCGTGTTCCGCGTGAAATGCGCCCAGCCTGTAGGCAAGAAATCAACCGGGGATGGATGGCTGCTCTTCGTGTAGGCTTCCCGCTTTTCGCGAAAGAGTCACTTGTTCCTGGAACCGTCCATCGATCGCTCGACCGCTGCAGAGTCAAGCTCAGCCCGACGCGCTTCGACCAGCCTGCTTATGTCGGCGACCTTGTTCGCGGTCATGGCCATGCTGGCGCGGTTGGTTTCGCACAACATCCCGGGGCCGCAGGTGGCGCTGGTGCGCTTCTGCGTCGGGGTCTTGGTGGTGGCGGGCGCGTGGGCGATTTTCCGCGTCGAATTGCGGCCGCACCGCTGGCGNNTGCTCAACTACACGTCGCCGGTATGGTCGCTGCTGTTCAGCTGGGCCCTGCTCAAGGAACGTCCGCGTCGGCACGCCGTGCCGGCGCTGCTCCTGACTCTGATCGGCGTTGTGTTGATCGTCGGCAGCGGGGGCGGAAGTTGGCGTGTGAGTGGCTGGGACTTGGTCGCCGAATTGTCAGCGCTGTGCGCAGGTATGGCCGTGACGTCCATCCGTGCGGCACGCCGATCCGGCAACGACGGCACTCCAGCCGAGAGCCACTGGTCGGTGTTCGCTTCGTTCACTCTGCTGGGCGCGCTGGCTACCTTGCCGCCCGTACTGCCGCCCTTGGGTCACTGGGTT
Organism: Myxococcales bacterium; assembly: GCA_003153875.1. The sequence goes on from PMBY01000515.1 coordinate 3,189, forward strand.
GCGCCCAACCCTCGCGAATGGCTGCTGCTTCTCTGTGTGGCAGCGACCAGCGTGTGGGCTCAGCTCATCATGACCCGCGCGCTCAAGCACCTCACCGCCACGGCCATGGGAATCATTCTTCAGGTCACAGTCGTGCTCACGGTGG
>PMBY01000231.1:0-723 GCA_003153875.1 Myxococcales bacterium
CTTCCCGGAGGCCGCGTAGCGGCCATTTCGCCTCGCCCCGCGGCGCCCCGGTCCAACCGAGTCTCGAGGAACTCGACGAAGTCCAGGAGCGTAACCGATAGAAGGGGGTCTGGTGCGTGGGAAAGGGAGGGATGGAGCGAGGGCGACGGCCAACCCTGGACGGGAAGGCGATCCGCGAGGGGGAACCCGCACCCCTGGACCTGTGAGGATCCTGACAATGCATGCTCGCCGGGCAGACGCCGTTGCTGCCGGCCACCCTGCTGTGATTCTGGCGGCGGCGTTTGTTGGCGCGACGAGACTTATCGCCAATGTGCGCCTATTACGCTGAATCACTCCCCGTTCCAGGGATGCGTTAGCGGCGCGGCGGCACTCCTGACGATAGCGAGTCTTGCGCCAACCCCGCGAGATGGCAGGTGTCGTTAACCTGTTACACAACTGACACGCGCGCTTGCAGATCGCGAAACCAGACTTCGCTTGCAGCGGTGAGGACATCTCCCACCTCGCAAATCAAAACACAAGAAGGGGCAGCCGCATGCACATGATCGACCGAAGGTTCCGAAGACTGGTCGTCGCCGCTGTCGGCTTGACGCTAACAGGGAAAGTCGCCTTCGCGGGCGACGCGAACAGCATTTCAGGTGCCGGCGCGACGTTCCCATATCCCGTCTACTCGAAGTGGGCCGACACTTACGCGAAGGAGACGCACGTCAAGCTGAACTACCAGGC
>PMBY01000231.1:829-13550 GCA_003153875.1 Myxococcales bacterium
ACGGCCGTGACCGTCGTGCACCGTTCGGACGGCTCGGGTACGACCTGGATCTTCACCAACTATCTTTCCAAGGTCAGCGCCGACTGGTCCAAGACGGTAGGCAGCGACAAATCGGTTGCGTGGCCGACGGGCGTGGGCGGCAAGGGAAATCAGGGTGTGGCCTCTTACGTCCAGCGGATAGGCGGTGCGATTGGCTATGTCGAATCCGCCTACGCGACTCAGAATCATATGGCCCACGCCAGGTTGAAGAACCACGACGGCAATTTCGTCGACCCGACGGACGACAGCGTTCAGGCGGCCGCAAAAGGTGCCGACTGGACGCATGCGCGCGGCTTCTACATGGTTCTCACGGATCAGGTGGGCGCTGCTTCGTGGCCCATCACGGGCGCCTCCTTCGTATTGGTTCATCGCCAGCAGAAAGATGCGGATACCGGTCGTGCCGTGCTGCGCTTCTTCGACTGGGGCTACCGCAACGGCGCAGCGGCCGCGAAAGAGCTGGGCTACATCCCCATGCCGACCAGCGTGGTGGAGCAGGTCGAGAAGACTTGGGAAAAGGATCTGAAGGACTCTGGCGGTCAGAAGCTCTGGCCGGCCAACAAGCAAGCGGGGAAGTAGACACCCGGAAAGGCCGTCGTGAGCTCACTCGGCGCGGCCAAACAAGAGAGGGAAAGCGAGTCTCCCGACGCTCCTGACCCATCGAGCGTCGGAGTTCGTTCTCGTTCGCTTGGCGATCGGTTTTTTCGGGGGCTAACCGGGTTCTTCGCGGCGCTGGTGTTGTTGTCCGTCTTCGGCATACTGGTCACGCTCCTCGCGGGTTCGTGGCCGGCGCTGAAGCTTTTCGGGCTGAAGTTCCTGGCCAGCAAGGAATGGAACCCGGTCACTGGACAGTTTGGGGCCCTGGCCCCGCTCTACGGCACGGTGATCACTTCGGTGATCGCGCTGCTGGTGGGTGTTCCGGTGAGCTTCGGCATCGCTTTGGTGATCACCGAGCTCGCGCCACGCTGGCTGAAGCGACCCATCGGCGTGGCCATCGAACTGCTGGCGGCCATCCCCAGCATCATTTACGGGATGTGGGGATTGTTCGTGTTCGCGCCGGTCTTCGCAGCACACCTGCAGCCCTGGCTCACGAACCATCTCGGGTCGTGGCCAATTCTAGGCTTGCTTTTTGCGGGCCCGCCCATGGGCATCGGTATGCTCACGGCTGGACTCATCTTGGCCATCATGATCATTCCATTCATGGCGGCGGTCATGCGCGATGTGTTCGAGACGGTGCCGGCCACTCTGCGAGAATCGGCCTACGCGCTCGGCTGCACGACCTGGGAGGTGGTGTGGCGAGTGGTGTTGCCGTACACACGCGTCGGCGTGATCGGAGGCATCATGCTCGGCCTTGGTCGGGCTTTGGGCGAGACCATGGCCGTCACCTTCGTCATTGGAAACGCCCACGATATTCACCTGTCGCTGTTCATGGCGGGGAACACCATCTCATCCACGTTGGCCAATGAGTTCACCGAGGCCGTCACGCCGCTCTATACGTCGTCGCTGCTCGCGTTGGGGTTGGTTCTCTTCGTGCTGACCCTGATCGTGCTCATCGCAGCGCGCTTGATGCTGATGAAGATGCGAGCGCGCGAGGGGGAGAGGACTTGAACCTCTACACGCGGCGCCGGTTCGTGAATTGGGTCGGCCTGACGCTGTCGATTCTGGCAACGCTCTTTGGGCTCTTCTGGCTCTTCTGGTTGTTGTGGACGCTGTTTGGCAACGGCCTGCAATGGATCCGGCCGCGGCTGTTTCTCGAATCCACGCCGCCCCCCGGAGCGAACGGCGGGTTGGCGAACGCCATTGTGGGCAGTGTAATCCTCACGATCGTAGGCGTAGGCATGGGTGCGCCTGCCGGTGTTCTCGCTGGAACCTATCTGGCTGAATTCGGCCGGACGTCGCGCCTTGGTTGGATCGTTCGGTTCGTCAACGACATCCTGCTCAGCGCCCCGTCGATCATCATCGGCGTCTTCGTCTATGGCCTCATCGTGTTGCGAGTCGGGCATTTCTCCGGCTGGGCGGGCGCGGTGGCCCTCGCGCTGATCGTCTTGCCGGTCGTCGTGCGCACCACCGAAAACATGATGCTCCTGGTTCCGGACAGCTTGCGTGAGGCGGCGGCCGCGCTCGGAGCGCCGAGTTGGAAGGTCACCATCGTCATCGTCTACCGTAGCGCCCTGCCGGGGATCATGACCGGTGTGTTGCTCGGGATGGCGAGGGTCAGCGGCGAAACCGCGCCCCTGCTGTTCACCGCCCTCAACAACCAATTCTGGAGCACCGACATGAGCCGGCCGTTTCCCAATCTGCCGGCTGTCATTTTCCAGTTCGCAATGAGCCCGTACGAAGACTGGCAACACTTGGCGTGGGCCGGCGCGTTACTTATCACCGTCACCATCCTTGTCATCAACATCGCCGCCAGGATGATCCTGAGACGCAAGAGATCGTGAGTTGACACATGGAATCACCGGAAGCTTCATCCGCGAGCAACGAACCTTCGGTCCCCGCGCACGCCGAGGCCTCCCCGCGCCCGACGGCCGGCGCCCCGGCCAAAACCGCTGCGCCCGCCAGGAGCCCCAAGCTGGAGATCCGGAGCCTTAGCTTTTTCTACGGCAAGTACCGGGCGCTGCACGACATCGACCTGGACATTTACGACCGCCAGATCACGGCATTCATCGGCCCATCCGGCTGTGGNNTGCGAGCCTTGAACCGCATTTACGAGCTCTATCCCGGGCAACGCGCGACCGGCAAAATCATGCTCGACGGCCGCAACCTTCTCGAGCGTGCGGACGACGTCAACCTGCTGCGCGCCAAGGTGGGGATGGTGTTTCAGAAGCCGACACCATTCCCGATGTCGGTGCAAGATAACATCAGCTTCGGCGTCCATCTTTACGAACGTCTCTCGCGCCCCGACATGGAGGCGCGCGTGCAATGGGCGTTGGAGAAAGCTGCCCTCTGGGACGAGGTCAAGGACAAGCTACGCCAAGATGGAACGGCTCTGTCGGGCGGACAGCAGCAGCGGCTGTGCATTGCGCGTGCCGTGGCCGTCAAGCCGGACATCCTGCTACTCGACGAACCGGCCTCCGCGCTGGATCCCATCTCGACGCAGAAGATTGAACAGCTCATCACAGAGCTCAAAAAGGACTACACCATCGCGATCGTGACCCACAACATGCAGCAAGCGGCGCGCGTCTCGAACTACACGGCCTTCATGTATCTCGGCCACCTGGTGGAGTTCGGCGACACCAAGAAAATGTTCACGAAGCCGGCGCAGCAACAGACCGAGGAATACATCACAGGGAGGTTCGGATGAGCCTGCGTCAGCATACCAGCCAGGAGTTTGAAGCGGAGCTCGAGTCCGTCCGGCAGCGGATCTCCGAGATGGGGCGGCACGTGGACGGAGTTCTGGAGTCGGCCGGAAAGGCGCTGCTGGCGGGCGACAGCGAACTTGCCGAGCGGATCATCGTCGGGGACGAGGAGACGGACTCCATGGAATTGGAAATAGACCACCTCTGTCTGGAGATCCTCGCGCGCCGGCAACCGGTGGCCGGTGACCTGCGGCTCCTGACCTCGGCGCTAAAGCTGGTCATCGATCTGGAGCGGATCGGTGATCTGGGTGTCAGTATCGCGGGGCGGGTGGTGGAGCTAGGGCGCGAACCACCGCTGATCCCCTATGAGGACCTGATGCGAATGATGGTCACGACGCGCGAAATGTTGACGGAGGCGCTGGAGGCGCTGAGGGGCCAGGATGTTGCCCGTGCCAGCCGGGTCATCGACAAGGACGAGGTCGTCGATGCCTACTACTCGCAAATCTTCAACGACATCCTGAGCCGCATGCGCGAGAGCCCGGAAAACATATTTCGCGCCACCCGCGTTCAGGCCATTTCCAAGTACATCGAAAGGATCGGGGATCACGCCGCGAACGTAGCCGAGCGAGTGATTTTCATCGTGACCGGCGAGGATGTGCGCCACTTCTCGCGGATGAGTCGCAGCGACTTTTCCTGAGAGTGTGCCTGCTTGACTAGCATTTGGAACAGGCTTCACACCACAACCATCGGAAGCACAAAGGCGGGTTACCGTTTGTCGGTTGCACGTTGCCTCAAGCCCTCGATCGTCTGAGTGCGGGCGAGGAGAACCAAGAAGGCAAATACGGCGCGGGTCTGAAAGCCCGGCCGATAGAACCGGATGGCACGCAGAGGTCCTACCCTATCAAAGCGACAGAGTGAAGAGGTTCTCGGGGTCGGTGTGGTACTGTTTGAGATACGGCGAGTAGCTGCTCACGTTGATAGCGCCGTTGGGCTGGAAGGTCATGATGCGCAGGTAGCCATCGCCGCCCTGTCCATCATCCTGGTAGTCCGCCAGGATTTGGTGCACCGGCGGGCCTGCATCGCGCGCGCTGGTCAGGTGGCTCTCGGCGTGGACGTGCCCGCATAGCACGAGGCGCACGTTCGGGTTGTTGACGATCAGCTTCTGCCAGATTTCCTCGCCGTCGTTCACGCCACCGGCCAGCGCCTCCACGCCATAGGTGTGGGGGTTGAAGGCCTGATCGGTCCGGGTGAGGTGATCGAATCGCGTGCCGTCCGAGTACAAATAGGCGTGCGTGAGCATGATGGCGTTCGCCGACGGATTCGCCTTGAGCACTCTGTCTGCCCAGGCGAGTACGGCGTCACGCGGGCCGAATTCCAAGGACACGATAAGCCATGTCTGACCATTGACCTCAAACAAATGGAAGCTGTTGCTGGAAGTTCCGGGCTCGTAGGTGCCCTTGAATGTGGGCTGCCAGTCCAGACTGGTCAGCGAGAAGTACCTGTCGAACAGGGTGGTGTCGCGGCTGAAGGCGCCTCCGGCTCCCGGGTAGTCGTGGTTGCCCATAGCCAAGACATAGGGGACGTTGCGGTCGAGCAGGTGCAGACTGTGTGAGGCATTGGTCCATTGGCCGTCCACGTCGTTGTCGACGATGTCGCCTTCGTGGACCACGTAGAGAATGTTGCGCTCTGTCTTGTTGTCGACGATCCACTGCGTCTGGGCGTCGAAGATCTGCGGGTAGGTGGACGAGTAGTATTGGGTGTCCGGCAAGGCGATCAAAGTCCACGGCACACCTGTGGGCGAACCCGCCTCTGGCTGCGTTCCGGAATCCGCGTCAGATTGCCGGTCAACCCCTTCGTCGGGCTGCGTTCCGGCGTCCGTGTTGGGTTGCCCTGCAACGTCACCCGGAGCCTGTGCGTCTCCCGCTGTGGGCACCACTGTCCCACCATCGGGCAGAACGAACGACGTCTTGGACTCCGTGCCACAGGCGAGCAGTAGGACCACAGGAATACCAAGAACAAGGACTCTAGAATTGAACGTCATGGGGTCACCCTCGCGCCAGAAACTAGCAGTGCGTCGCCTGACCAATGTGACAAGAATGCAACGGACCCGAACCGCGCGACGCGGTCGCAACCGTCGCCCCCCAACGCCCCACAGTGGGCGTAGGCACTCGAATGTTTCACTGTCTTCGCCCCTTCGTTCCCGAGCTGTCACCTATCGGACGCTGCGGCTGGTTTACTCTGCGACTATGGCTCTCGCACAAATGCCGTTTTGTGGGCGGGGTGAGGGCAGCAGCTACGACGACTTGGCAGGCTCGGCCTACGCCAGCACCTCGCGGCGGCGCGTGGTGGTGACGGGAATTGGCGTGGTCACGCCGTTCGGCCACGATGTGGAAAGCTTCTGGCAGGCGCTGCTGGCCGGCCAATCGTGTATCGCGCCCATCACTCGGCTCGACACCTCTGACTTTCCCATTCACTTCGGTGGGCAGGTCGCAGACGTCGCAACGAACCCGTTTCTTCCCGCCTCGCTCATCCGTCGCAACGACCTGTCGACCAACATCGGCCTTTTGGCAGGTGGTTTGGCGCTCGAGTCGGCCGGTTTGGGTGCCCTGGCCGAACAAAGGCGGCCCATTTCGGTGATGGTGGGCTCGGCCTTCGGGGCGATGCAGGGTCTGCAGGATGTGTATGACGCCTTCTACATGCGCGGCTGGCGCAAGATGCATCCCTTGTCGGTCCCCCGCAACATGTTCAATTCCCTTTCCAGCAACCTGTCGATCCAATTCAAACTGGGGGGCAGTCACCACACCGTGGCGGCGGCCTGCGCCTCGGGCGCGGTGGCCATCGGCGAGGCATTTCGTCGCATTCGCCACGGAGAGGACGATGTCGTCTTGGCGGGCGGTGCGGACGCGCCCATCTGTGGCAGCGTGCTGGCGGGGTGGACACAGCTGCGCGTGCTTTCGCAGCACCCCGAGCCAGCCCAGGCCAGTCGGCCCTTTGATAAAGATCGCGATGGCCTGGTGATGTCCGAGGGCGCCGGCATGCTGGTTCTGGAAGATCTGGAGCATGCGCGGGAACGCGGGGCCCGCTGCTGGGGCGAGGTCATCGGCTATGGCGCTAGCAGCGACGCCAGTCATCTGACCGCGCCCGAAGGTTCGGGTCAATGCGAGGCCATCCTACGTGCGCTCCGTTCCGCAGGCTTGCAGCCAGAAGACATCGACTACGTCAATGCCCATGGCACTTCGACCAAGCTGAACGACGAGACCGAGACGCAGGCGTTGCGTGCGGCCTTTGGCGACCATGCCGCCAACCTCGCGGTTAGCGCGAACAAATCCATGCTCGGTCACACCATGGGCGCATCGGGCGCGTTGGAGCTGGTGTCCACGCTGCTCACCCTGCGCGACGACGTCATTCCGCCGACCATCAACTATTGCAATCCCGACCCGACCTGCGACCTGGACTACGTGCCCAATCAGGCGCGTCGCCGCCCGGTCCAATTGGCTATCAAGAATTCCTTTGCCTTCGGCGGAGAAAACGCCGTCTTGGTTGTCAAGAAATCAGAGGAGTTGCCACAATGACCACAGACGAAATCCGCGACCGACTTGCCCACATCATTGTCGAGAGAGTCAACAGCGGCGTCGCAATAGAGGAGATAGGTTGGAACAGCAAGTTGCGCGACGACCTGGGAATCGACTCGCTGGCTGCTGCAGAATTGTTGTTCGAGATTGACCAGGAGTTCGGCGCACCCATTGGTACTATCGATGCCCGATCGCTGGTGACCGTGCGCGATGCGGTCAACGCGATTTCGCGTGGCCTGCCGTCAAGCCGCGCGGCGTGACAGCCGCATCCGCTTCGCTGTCAGGCGACGCTGGTTGCGGGCGTCGGGCCAGCGACGATCGCGTAGCGTTGGTACCCAGAATTGCCCATGTAGCGGCGCAGAAGTTGTGGGTCAGTGGCGCGCAGATCGACGATGATCAAGCCATCGATGCATTTGCCGAATCCTTCGTCGACGTTGAAGCTGAGTAAGGAAGCCCCCAGACGAAGGTAGTGCCGCAGCAGCATGGGAAGGCCTTTTCGATCGCTCTCGATGTCCGACACCAACGACGACACATCCTCGGTGTCGCGCACCAGGGCCGCCAAGGCCTCGCGTTCCTGGCGGTTCAGTCGTTCGCGTGGCGGGTTGCGAGCCTTGACCAGCGACGCCAGTTCATGGTCGCCGCGCAGCCGGGAGAGAAACTCGACCATCAGGCGACGTGACAGGCCAGCGTAGGCTTGACTGATGCTCACCGGTCCAAACAGGAGTTTGCACTCCGCATTGCGAACCAGATACTCACCAATGCCCCGCCACAGAAGGGACAGCGGCGCGGCCTGGCCTTGGTATTCCGGGCGAACGAACGAGCGGCCCAGTTCCAGCGCCGGCCCCAATCGTTCCAGAAATCCCGGCTTGAACTTGAACAGCGTATTTGTGTAAAGACCGTCGGCACCCTGTAGGGGGAGGATGTGGTCGACGCGGCCCAGGCGATAGCTGCCCACAATTTCGTGTCGAGGCGTATTCCACAGAAACAGGTGCACGTATTGCTGGTCGAAGATATCTAGGTCGAAGGGCTGGCCCGTGCCCTCGTGCACCGCGCGGAAGGCCTGCTCGCGCAGGCGGCCGATCTCTATGAGCGAGGAAGGGATCTCGCGGCGGGTTGCCATGAACACCCGAAAGTCCCCTTGCTCCACCAACAGTGCCGTTGCAGGAAGGGCCATGACCTCGTCGTTCAGGCAGCGGGACGGCTGCGGCTCGCGCAAAGGTTGCGCGTGGACATTCTTCTCGCTGGCGGCGAAACGTGGGCGAATGGCACTCTCTCTCCACTGCAGCATGTAGGTCTTGAAGCGCAGGTAGTCGGTCAAAATTGGATCGTCGGGATATCGTGCGATCTTGTGCGGCGGGATAGGGCGCCCGATGCGCACAGAAACGCGCGAGCGGCTACGCTTGAGAAACTCCGAGGGCAAGAGAGCCGTGCGCAGCCGGGGATGGATCAGGCCGGAAAGCTGGAACGCCAGACTGTTGTGGCCCTCGAAGAACATAGTGATGGCCGTGACGCCGGTTCGACGGGCCAGCACCGCCACCGTGCGGTGCCAAGTCGGGTCAGCGATGCAGGCCTGCCTCAAGTGTAGATGCGATACCGTCCCGGCCGGAAAGATGCCCAGTGCACCGCCTTGGGCCAACCACTTCATGGCCAGCCGAAGCTGTGAGGTGTTGCGCTGGGTGGCCTCGTCGTCGCCCAGAACGTCCACGGGCAGGATCCAGGGACGGAATTCCGGAATCCGGTGAAGCAGGCGATTGGCAAGCAAGCGAAAGTCAGGGCGGGCCTGGGTCAGAATATCGCCCATGATCAGCCCGTCGATAGCGCCGAAGGGATGGTTGGCCACCACGATGAGCGGCCCGGCGGAAGGGATTTTGGCCAAATCTTCGGGCAGAAGGTCGTAGTACACGCCGAAGGTGCGAAGGGCTGTGGCGAAGTAGTTGCGATCAGCGGTCGATGGCGAGGCTAGCGCGTAGAGGTCGTTGATCGCGGAAAGGGAGAATGCCTGTTCAAGGGGCCTCTTGATCAGGCGAAACAGGATGCGTCCAATCGGATTGCCGATGGTCGCTCCCAGGTCAATGAGACGCGCCGGGCGTCCGTCCGAACTGGCGTCGTGCGCTTTGCTGCCAGACATGGCAGAGACTCCTCGCGCTAGTAGCACCAAATGGGCACGCCATGCGCGGCGGTAGCAAACCAGTCTTCCAGGCGCAGAGTGCGGAGCAACTCGTCCCGTTCAAAATCCTGCATATCGGTTTCGTGCTCAGCGTCCACGGCATGCTGGGACCGGCTCAGGGCGAGACCACAATTCTGCTGATCCTGCTTGGCTGGTACCATGTGAACCTCCTTTTCGACAGGACAATAGTAAGACTTCACACGTGTTGACCGCGTGACAGGAAAGCAACCTTTCTGTGGCGTTGCTGCGGGAAATCTGCCTACGAGGCTCCGCGCCTCAACAAGACCGCATTGCGGCGCAAGGCGCTTTGCAGCCACTTGGCCGTACTCAGCCCGAGAAAGCGTCGGTGCAAGGCTTGCCCACGATCACGAAAATGCGCGGCCACCACCCGGGCCACAGCCGCGTGCGCGGCTCTGCCCTGCGCCTCCCAGGAGGCTGCTTCGCGAGCTATCCATTCGGCCAGCACAAAGGCGTCGTGAAGCCTCCCCAGAACTTCCTGCAGATCCTTGAAGCGTTGTATGGCCGAAGCGCGACCGCCGAACAGAGCGCGATCCAACTCGGCGGCATATCGCAGCCAGCGACAGCGCCGACGAATGGCGTGCAAGGCCATGGGAGCGAAGTGTCTGCCCAGAGCGCGCAGTTCATCGAGTGCCGCCCGGGCACGCCTACGGCGGGCTTCGGCCAAGCGCAGAGCAGCTTGGCTCGAGTCGGCCCCGCCGCGAGCAATCAGGATGTCGAGATCCTCGTGCAACCGAGTCGCATCGAAAGCGGCGAGCGCCTTGGCAAGCGCCGCGTGGGCATGGTCGCGCGCAGTCGCAAGCCGGCTTCGCAAGAGACGCACCACGGTGGGCGCGGCTTTGGCCCGAGGCACTTCGGCATCAAAGAGCGCGACGCTGACATCAAGGTCGCGTCCTTGCCCGGCCAGCCGGGTCAACGCACGCAGGCGCTTGATCGAGCGCCGGACACGGCGCCCCGCCGGTCTTTGCGCGGCCACAGGCANNATCTGGTGAATCGGCTCTTCTTTGCCGGCCTGGGCGCCTGGCAAATTGGCGAACAGCCGCCGCACGTGCTCACGCAAGAACTGCGTGGTGGGCTGCTCGCTCTGCTGTTTTCGCCGTTTCACGGGCTGCGAGTCTGGAACGAGAAACACCGACGGACAAGACCACAAACGTCAGGGGAGTATAATGGCGCAATGAAACTCAAGAAGCTCGTCCAGGAAACCCGACGGTTTTGCCAGCCCTACTGCATCAGCGAAGGCAAAGACTTCCGGCTCAAAGACATCGATCCGTCGGACACTCGCCCGCTCAAGCCCGAGGACAAGGCGCGCGCCAAGCAGACCCTTGAGATGGGCATCGAAGCCCTGGCCAAGTTGCAGGACATCCTTTATGCCCAGGACTCCTGGGCGGTGCTGCTTATCTTCCAGGCCATGGACGCCGCCGGCAAAGACGGTGCCATCAAGCATGTCATGTCCGGTATCAATCCCCAGGGCTGCCAGGTGGCCTCGTTCAAGGCACCCTCAGCCGAGGAATTGGACCACGACTACCTCTGGCGCTGTCAGAAGCATCTGCCGGAACGGGGGCGCATCGGAATCTTCAATCGCTCTTACTATGAGGAGGTGCTTGCGGTGCGCGTGCATCCCGAGTTTATCGAGAAGCAGCACCTGCCGCCCCAGGTGGTCGACAAGAAGATTTGGGAGCATCGCTTTCAGGACATCTGCGCCTTTGAACGCTACCTCGCCCGCAACGGCATCGCCATTTGCAAGTTCTTCCTGCACGTTTCGCACGCCGAACAGAAGCGGCGCTTTCTCGAACGCCTCGACACACCGGAGAAGAATTGGAAGTTCTCCGCCGCGGACATCGTCGAGCGACAATACTGGCGCGAGTACATGGTTGCCTACGAAGACATGATTCGCGCCACCGCGACGCCCTGGGCTCCCTGGTACGTCGTGCCTGCGGACCACAAATGGTTCACCCGCGCGGCGGTCGCCGGCGCGGTCATCGACGCGCTGGCCTCACTCGACCTGAAGTACCCCGAGGTGAGCAAGGGCAAGCGGGCCGAGTTGGCCGCGGCCCGCGCGGCGCTGCTGCCGGCCAAAGCGCCTTCAACCCGTTGATCCGGTCACAGCAGGTTGCTGGCCAGGTCGGCCAGAGCCGAACGCTCACCCTTGGTCAGGTTGATGTGCGCGTAGATGCTCTGGCCCTTCATACGATCGATAAGATAGCTGAGGCCGTTCGACCGGGTGTTCAGGTAGGGATGATCGATCTGGAAGATGTCGCCNNACGATGAAGTAGATCCCCACCAGGCTGCGCCCGCGTATGTAGGCCAACGGCGCGATCACCAGTTTCTCCTCGTCGAGCAGCTCACCGATCCGTTTGTGTTTGGGATCGCTGTCGCCAAATTGGTGGCGAATCACGCCAAGATTGTCAAAGAGCGGCTGCATGTACGGGTCCAGCTTGGACTGGATATCCCCCGGCAGAAAGCCGATGTCCTTGTTGGAAAGCGGCACCACTGGACGCGCCATGAAGACCTGGCGGTAGCTCTTGCGACACTCCAGTGCCGCCGCGAGCGCCAATAGCGTCTTGCCGGTTCCGGCCTTGCCCGAGAGAGTCACCAGGCTGACGTCGGGATTCAAGAGCGCGTTCAGAGCAAAGGCCTGCTCGGCATTGCGGGGCACGATTCCGTAGGCCCCGACCTTGTTGACGTGCCTGATCTGCTTTCGCTCGCTGTCGAAAGTCGCCAGGGCGGACTTGCGACCATTGCGCAGAATCAGACCTTCGTTGGGCAAGGGCGCCGGATCCAGCGACAAGTCGGCCATAGCCACCGCGTGCGGCGGGGCGTAAAGGCGGTCGATCACTTGGTCGCTGATGTGTTCGTACAGGCGCACACCATGGTACAGCGCGGAGATGTCCTTGACGTGATCGCTGCGGTAGTCCTGCGCGGTGAGGCCAATGGCTTTGGCCTTCATCCGGAGATTCACGTCTTTGCTGACCAGAATGACCTGACGCTTGGGCTGCTTGCGCGCAAGTCGGTAGGCGATGTTCAGGATCTCGTGATCCGCGGTGCGGGTGTCGAAGGCCAGCTTCAGGTCGGGATGAAAATCTTGCCCGACTTTCACCATCAGGCGCCCCAGGCCATCGCCGATCTTCACGCCCGTCTCAAACAGTGGTTCCGAGGACAGGGCATCGATGGCGCGCAAGAACTCGCGCGCGTGGTAGTTGAGCGATTCGTTCCCCTTCTTGAAGTTGTCGAGTTCCTCGATGACCGTGATGGGAATGACGATGTCATTCTCCTCGAAGTGGTAGATGCACTTGCTGTCGTGGAGAGGAACGTTGGTGTCGAGAACGAAGAGTTTGCGATTGGCCATTCGTGAACTCTGACGGCCTGATGTCTTCAGCATAGGGGGAGGCCCTACACCTGTCACCAGGGAAATCGCTCATCCGATGGTCGGCGTGGTGTTTTCGACCGGACCCCCACGCGTGGCACATGAACGTCACGCAAGGTTTTCGTGGCTGTCAGATTCATCAGGTGCGCACGGTGCGCGCGATGAAGTGGGTGATGGCGGCCTTGCGGAGATGGGAATGGTGAAGATCCAGGCTCAGAGAACGTGGCTGGCCAGACCCAAGCGCACGCGGTCTGGGTTGGAGACT
>PMBY01000054.1 GCA_003153875.1 Myxococcales bacterium
GATCCACATCGCGTGAACCCCTGGCGAAATCGTTCTTAGCGGCGACATAGGCGGCAAGGAAGTGCGTGTTGCGCGTGAGGGCCTTGATGCGGGCCCATTTGCTCATGGCGGCCACACGCGGGCCTGACGCCGGCATTGACACGGATACGGCCGTGGTGCCGGGAACACCGGCATGACTCCGTAGCCGACCAGAGCCGCGCGTTGGGGATGAAGCTGCGTGGCCACTATGGCTACTACGGCATCACCGGCAACGGTGCGGCCGTCGGGCACTTCTTCCAGGAGGTCACGAACGCCTGGCACAAGTGGCTGGGTCGCCGTTCCCAGAAGGCCCGCCTTACATGGGCGCGCTTCCTTGCACTGCTCGCCCGATACCCGCTTCCCCCGCCGCGGGTCGTGCACAGCATCTACACCCGGACAGCAAACCCCTGACTCGAAGAGCCGGATGCGGTCATACTGCACGTCCGGATCTGCGGGGGCCCTGGGGGAGAAATCCCCTGGGGCTACCCGAGCACTTGAAGGCGTGCTCGGCTTGTTCCAACGCGCCCATGCGGCCGGGCTGAAGGGTCTCACTGTGTTCCCGGCCGACAGCCCGATGGGGCGGGTTCTGGTAGCCGACAGCGGGGCCGCCTGCGACGGGATTGCGTGCCAGGTTGGGTGAGGACGAGGGCGCAGTTCAGGGGTGAATCACGCGCAGGCCCAGCATTGCCTCGAACGGGTCGAAGTCGCGATCGTTGTGCAGCAACTCGTGGCCCTCGCGCAGACACAGGGTGGCGATGAGGCAATCAATAGTCTTCCTGACCGTGTGGCCCCGCGCCCGCAAGCGGCGATAGTTTCGCGCTGACTCGACGGCTAGGTCCATGCCGCCTGTGTCGAACAGGTCGAACGATGACATCTGGGCCAGCACGGAAGCCGCATCCGCATCGCTCTGCATCCCCTGCAGGATCTCGCACAAGATGAGGTCGCACAACCCTACACGGGTCACGCCGAGAGCCTGGTCCAGCCACCGGCTCTGTGCCGTCCTCCGACCACGGAAGTAGTCGATCCAGACCGTGGTGTCGACGATAACCACGGGTTACCCGTGCGAGGTTCTCCCGGTGCGCAGCTTGGCCAGATCGCCCGTCCATTTGACCTGGCCGCGTAGACGGCGCACACCGGCCTGACGATGCAGCGACACCAGGCTGCGCAGCCCAGCCTCAACTGCCGCCCGCTTACTGGGAAGTCCGCTGGCGGCAAGTGCATCCCGCATCAGAGTGTCGTCGATGACGATGTTGGTGCGCATGTGTAGAGATTGACATAGCAATGTGTATCAGTCAAAGGCGCCGCCCTGGGTATAGGGATAGTTTGGAAGATCCCAAAAGCGCACTGGCGGCCGAGGTGGCTCCTGCGCAGAATGGGCGCAGGCCCCCGGGGCCGAAGTGTCGTCCATGCTTTCTCTTGAGCTACTGGCGCCTGCCAAAGATCTGGAATGCGGCCGGGCGGCCATCGATTGCGGCGCCGACGCCGTGTACGTGGGCGCGCCGCGCTTTGGTGCGCGCGAGGCGGCGGGCAACAGCATCGCGGACATCGAGAAGCTGGCCACGTACGCGCATCGCATGTGGGCGCGGGTCTACGCCACGGTCAATACCCTGTTGCGCGACGACGAGCTGGCCGAGGCCGAGCGTTTGTGCCAGCAGCTTCATCAGGCGGGCGTGGATGGGCTCATCATCCAGGACGTCGGGCTGCTGGAATGTGACCTGCCGCCTTTGCCGCTGATTGCCAGCACCCAGATGCACAACTACAGCGCGGAGCGCGTGGCATTTTGGGAGAAGGTGGGTTTCTCGCGCGCCATCCTGGCCCGCGAGCTGGACCTCGACCAGATCCGCGCCATCCGCGCCGCCACCAACATCGAGCTGGAGGCCTTCATCCACGGCGCCCTGTGCGTGAGCATGAGTGGACAGTGTAGCTTGAGCTATGCGCTCGGCGGTCGCAGTGGAAACCGCGGCCAGTGCGCCCAGCCCTGTCGCCGCTTGTATTGCTTGCAAGATGCGGCGGGCGCAACCCTGATGCGCGACAAGCACCTGCTGTCGCTGCGCGATCTGAACCTGACCGCCGAGTTGCGCGAACTGGTCGAGGCCGGGGTCACCTCATTCAAGATAGAAGGACGCCTTAAGAACAAGGCGTACGTGATGAACATCGTGGGACACTACCGGCGCCAGCTGGATGCCGTGCTGGCGGAGGGGAGGGGCCGGCGCGCGTCGTCGGGCACAACCACGCTGGGGTTCGAGCCCGATCCTGACAAGACCTTCAATCGCGGCTACACGACATACTTTCTGCACGGTCGTGGCGCTGCCGTGGCGTCGCCTGATTCGCCCAAGCACGTGGGCGAGCCGGTGGGGCGCGTGGTCGACGTGCGCCGCGACTCGTTCGCGTTGGAGGCCGCCGCTCCCCTGCACAGTGGCGACGGGATCAGCTTCTTCGGCCGCGACCAGGAACTGCACGGCACGGTGGTCAACCAGATCGACGGCGTGGCGGTCTTTCCCGAGAAGTTGGGCGGCATCGAGCGCGGCTTGCGCGTGTTCCGCAATCACGACCACGCTTTCGTCAATCAGGTCATGCGCAGCCGGAACCAGCGCCGGATCGCGGTGAATCTGCGGCTGAGCGAGAGCGCGGCGGGATTTCGCCTGGAGGCCAGCGACCAGGACGGAGTGACCGCTGGCTTCGAAATCGACTGCGTCCGGGTGTGGGCCGACCAACCTGCCCAGGCGCGCATGGTTCTCGAACGCCAGCTAGCCAAGCTGGGCGCCAGCGAGTTCCGTGCGTCGCGCGTGGATCTCGACTTGTCGCGGATGCCCCATGTGGCGCTGGCCACGCTCAATGGCCTGCGCCGTGGCCTGGTCGAGGAACTGCGCCGGCAGCGCGCCCGCCTGCGGCCTGTGCGCGTGGTCGCGCACGAGCCCAACAATGTGCCGCTTTTCGAGAGGGAGTTGTCGTTTCTGGGCAACGTGCTCAATCACAAGGCCGCGTGCTTCTACCGGCGCCACGGTGTGGGGCGCATCGAGCCCGCGGCCGAGAGCGGCCTCGACATGCACGGCCGCAAGGTGATGACCACCCGCATCTGCATCAAGTGCGAGATGGGTCTCTGCCCGCGCGAGCCGGGCCATCCGTCGCATCGTTGCCCGGCCGAGCCATGGTTTCTGGTCGACGATGAGGGCCGTCGTCTGCGTCTGGACTTCCGCTGCGACGAACGCAACTGCGTGATGGAGATCGTCTACTTGTAGAATGCTGGTTCTCACAGAGAGCACGGAGGCCGGAAGAGAAAGAGGGGGTTCGGACCAGAGAGTCGCCAGCCCTTTTTCTTTCTTCTCATCCGCCTCTGTGGCCTCTGCGCCTCTGTGAGAAATAGGTAACTCTACTGGCTGCCGAGGTTTTTCAGGAAGGCATTGACCTCGATCAGGTTCAACCATGCCTTGCGGTTCGCATCCAGCGCTTGGTAGGTCAGCTCGGCCGGCAGCTTCAGCTTGGTCTGCTTGCCTCGGGTGATGATCCCAAGGCCGGTGTCCAGGTTGATCGCCTGCATGGTCAGGTCATCGTGTGTGGCCCTCAGCTTGACCCAAGCCTTCCACACATCGCCCGCTGCCGAATTCGGATTGCAGTCGCGTAGTACGATGGTTCCACCTTTGTTGAGGACCTTCAAGGAACTCGCAACCGCTTTCTCCACCTGGGCGGCATCGCGCAGCTCGTTGATGAAGATGAGATCGAAGGTCTGTTTGTTCTGCGCGAAGAATTCGTCGACGGTCATTTGAAAAGCGGCGTTCAACTTGCGATCGGGATCCACGCCGATCTTGATCTTGCTGTCGATTGCGTCGAAGTTGCCCCCGCGAGAGCCCTGGCCGAGTTCCAAATAGGATTGGTAGTTCCGTCTCGCCCTGATGAGGTTGATGGCGTCGGCCCGGTTCTTGGGATAGGTGACGGCATTGAGCGGGCCCTTTCCCGCGGGGGGCCAGCACAGGAAGTTGTCACCCCAGGTGTGCGGGTCATCGGGCTCGTTGATCTGCAGGCATTGCATGCCCTCCACGGGGCCCCAGAATGACCATCGGAAGCCATAGTCTCGGGGAGCGCAAAGATAATTGTCGCTCCAACCATCGGGATCGGAGCCCTCTTCAAAGCGGGTGCAAACCATCCCGCTCAAGGGCCCCAGGCTCGACCAGCGCAGGCCAAGATCGTTGCTCGAACAGAGGAAGTTGTCATCCCATCCGTGCGGATCGGTCGGCTCGTCGACCTTGGTGCAGAACATCCCCGGGATCCACTTGTCGAACGACCAGCGCAAGATGTCCACCGGCTGGGGCGCAGCCGGTGCCGCCGGCTTGTTGGCCGCCGCCTGCGCTGGCGTCTTCGCCGCCGCTTGCGCCGGCTTTTT
>PMBY01000122.1 GCA_003153875.1 Myxococcales bacterium
TACCGAGAGTGTTGCTGGTGAAGGTGTTCCCGACGGTGGTGACTGTGGCGGTAGAGTTACACGGAACGCCGATTCCGTATTCCCCGCTGTACGACAGTGTCGAGTTCTGAATGTCGAGGCTGTCGTTGTTCGACACGACAGAAACCGCGCCATTGCTCGACGAGGCGCTGGTCGAGCCGGCGTAGGAAATGGTGGAGTACGCGATCTTGGCGCTGCTGTTGTACCAAAGCGTGATGCCGTCCCAGTCGCCAGGCCCGGGGGTTCCTGCCAACGAGGTGAGCGTGATCTTGCTGGTGGCAGTGCCGGCGAGGACCAACTTGCCGGGGTTGCTGTAGCCAATCGAGATTCCAGTGTCGGTCGCGAACTTGAACGTGCTGCCCGCTGCGATGGTGAGCGTCGGTGTGGCCGCTCCACCGATGCTCAGGTTGTCGGTGACCGCCACAATGGTGCCAATATTCTTCCACGACGTGTCCGTGCTGATGCTGTCACCCATAAGCTCGACCATCGCGTTCCCGTTGAACGTGTTGGTGGAGTCGATGCCAGCAAAGGACGGCGCGTAGACCGAGATTGCATACTGCTGGGTCGGCGTGCTGGGGATGTCGCTGAAGGTGCAGTTGCTTATGACGAAGTTCGAATCCTTGTCCTTTTGCCAGATGGCGTTCGCGCCAGCACCCACGTGCGAGAAGCTGACGTGGTCGACCGTCACGCGATTGGGCTTCACGCCCGAGCCGACGAGGCAAGCGTCACTGTTGGACCCGCAGTAGTCGAGCTTGAGGTAGCTGAGGGTGCTGCCGTTCATGGTATTCCCCCAGAGCTGCACGCCCGCCCAATCGCCTGCGCCGGGCGTGGTATTGGACGAGGTGAAGGTGATGGGTGCTACGGCGGTTCCCATCGCGGAGAGCTTGGCGGAGCTGTTGTAGCCGATCGAAAGGATGGTGTCGGGGTCGAAGCGGAGCACGACACCGGGCTCGATGGTCAAGGTGGCGTTGCCGTTCACATTGATGTCGTCGGTGATGGTGTATGGGCTGCAGACCTTGGTGAGGTTTCGGTTGGCGGTCACGTCGCCGCCGCTGAACTTCGTCGTCTCGGTGCAGACCGCGACCGGCGCGCTGTCGATGGTCGGGGAGGCGTCGCCCGTTTCGGCCTCGATGTCCGGGACGTCGCCAGATGGGGGAGCCGCGTCGACCAGGGGGGCGTCGATGATGACGCCAACGTCGAGCGCTGGGGCCACGTCGATCACCGGCGGGGCGTCGGGAACCAGCAGGGTGTCCGATACCACAATTGTGTCGATGGCCAGGTAGGTGTCGACCGGAGGAGGCTGAACGTCGGGGCTGCTAGCAGCGTCCTGGCGTGTTCCGCCGGTGCTGATAGCGCCATCGTACTTCAGACCGGCACCACCACCTGCGCCGCCCGTGCCGCCACCCTTGTCGCCGCCGCCGCAGCCGACAAGGATCAGAGGCGTCACCAGCAGCATAAGTCCTAATGTCTGCACCGTTCGCTTTGTCATCGATGAGCTCCTTTTCTAAGTTTTCCCAAGCAAGTGGATCTCGAAGGACCCAATAGTAGCGCATTTCCCAGGCAGAGCCGGGAATTTTCACGGTGTGAGCTCGCTGCAGGCGAAGTGAGTCATCATGTACGAATTGTCCGTGTCGCGCGCCTCTCCTATTCCTTCACCACCAGCCTGACATCCTTCACGCGCAACACCCCTTTTCCGCTGGGTGCGCCGCCGACGCTGAACATGACCGTCGCGACCTTGGTCAGGTCGAAGGTCGCGTTCTTGAGGTTCTTCAGGGGGACTTCGACGGTTCTCCACCCCTTCGACGGTCCGCCGACCTCCGCGTTTTCGCTCTTGATCTCCGTCTTGCCCGCGCCGGAGGACATTATGACCGCCAGCGTGTTGCCCTCGGCCGGGCCTTGGTACGTGACCAGCATCGTGGTGTATCCCGAAAGGTCCTTGGGCGCGGCCCCGGCCCAGTTGTCGAGATTCAGTCCAATACCCGCCCACCATGTGTCGGTGAACGCGTAGTCCAGGGACCAGGTCCTGACGCCTGCGGTGTCCTCCGCGGTCAGCGTCCCTTTCCCTCCCCAGGAACCCGTGACGGCGTCCTGGAGCTTGAGGCTCGAGCGGATGAGCGTTGTTTCCTTGGCGATCTGCTTGACCGCGGAGGGGATGAGCCGGAGCCTGTAAGCTGGGCAGGAGACCTTGCCTCCCGCAAGGAACGCGCTGATCATGTCCGCCTTGTCAGCGAGGTACAGGGTCTCCGTGGTCTCGGGAAGGTAGGGTGTGAACTGGGACGGGCTGCTCACGCCCGGCAGGAGAGTCCTGCGCCAACGCGCGTACCGCGCGGAATGCTTCTCGTCGACCAGGGACGCGATGAACCCCGCAGTCTTGTGTTCCGGGAGACCGATCCCGAGGTCCGAGAGGTTCACTCCCCGGGCGAGTTCGTCCTTCGCGAGCACCGTGAGGGGCTTGCCGTCGTCGTCCGCCGTCAGGATGTACCAGGGGGCCGATAGGCCCGTGACGGTGAGCCTGTTCCTGTTCAGGGTGTCGTACCAGGGCGCGAAGTCGATCCCGGCGGGATTCCCGCTGGTTTCAAAGGGGAAAACCGAGACCTTGCGAGTCATGACGAGACCGTCTTTCGAGTTGGTGAGTTCCGTGATTGTCTGTCCCTCGCTCCTGCCGACCTTGCCGGCCTTCGCGTCGATGGCCAGATCGAGAATCCTTCCATCGGCTCCGATCCCTTGCAGGATGAGGAAGGCCATGAGCGCCTGGCCGACCGAATTGGGATGGACCGAATCGCCCGTGAACTTGAAGGAGGGGTCCTTGGCCTTGATCTTGGCAATTGTATCGGCATACGCGGCGTTGAGGTCCACAACCGGGATGGCCTTCTCCTTCGCGAAAGCGACGAGGCGGTCGCTCAACTTCCTAATCGCCTGCGGATAGAACGCATCGAGTTTCTTGGCCTGGTCGTCCGTGCGCACCCCGGGTTCATAGGGGGTGGGTGTGATGAGGATGATCCGGGCGGAGGTCTTCGTGCGGATGAGGTCCACGAGTTGGGTCATGCCCGCGATGTAGGCGTCCCCGGTCCGGTCTTCGTAGGGCTTGTAGCCGCCGTCGTTCATGCCCAGGTCGATGAACACGAGCGTCGGGTTGACGGGAAGGAGGTCGCGCTCCATCCGCTTGACCGTCGACGTGTTGTCCCCACCCCAGCCGAGGTTGACGAAATCGACCTTCAGGGAGGGATACCTGCCCCGCACGTACCTCTCGATGGTGCGGGTGTAGAACGCATTGTCCGTGATCGAATCCCCCCAGAACACCACCTTGTCCCCGTCCCGGATGGGGAAGGTCTCGGCCGCGACGGCCGGCACAACCCAAACCAGCGTCACAACCAGCGAAAGCGCAGCGCGGGCCATGTTCCTGTTCATGTGGATTCTCCCTCGGAATTCTCTGTGGTCGTCGAAGATACGGACAGTCATGGGAAATGGACAAACGGATTAACTGTAGAATAGACCATTCACTTCGCCAAACCGCCGGAGAAAATGGGCCGTCATGATCAAACGCCTTCTATGCACAGCCTTCCTCGTGCTTTCGCTGTCTTCCGCCACCGCCGGGGCGGCTCCACGAAGAAGGGCCACTCCGTCCCTGCCGTGGTTGCGGGCCGAAGGGACGAAGATCGTCAATGACCGCGGCAAGACCGTCCGACTCAAGGGGCTCTTCCTGCCCAACAATACCTGGGGCAACTGGATCTGGCCGATTTCCGCCCAGCTGGAGAAGGAGGGCAAGGATGCCATGATCAAGCCCACCGAGCAGGACGCGTGGGTTCTCACTGACCAGGATTTCGAGATATTCGCCAAGCTGAAGCTCAACTACGTCGTCTACGACGTGAACTACGAGCTCTTCGAGGCCGGCAACGTCAAGCGGGAAGCCAATCTCGACAAGCTGGTCGGGCACGTCAAGCGATTCAATGCCCTGCGAATCTACGTGGTCGTCAACTTCGCCGGCAGCCCGGGTCTCAACGTCAACACGGGAGGAGGCGAACGGGACAAGCCCGGGGACAAGCGGCTGAAAACCATGTTCGAGGACCGGAACTTCCAGGACCAGCATGTGGAGTTCCTGCGGGCGGTGGTGTCGAGGCTGAAGGACGAACCGGGGGTCGGAGGTTGGATCCTGACCGACGAGCCGTTCTGCCCGAGCGACGCCGACGGCGGCCTGGCGGCCTTCCGGGCCGCCTACAATCGCTTCGCCCGGGAAATCCGCAAGATCGATACCCGCCACCTGATCATCGCCCAGGGGTTCAACGCCCGGGAACGGAATCCGGGCGAGCGCTACTGGGACGGCCCCTCGAACAACTTCAAGGAGGACCAGGGAGAGCAAGGGATCACCTACGAACACACGATTGTCCAGCTGGATCCGGACATCCGGAACGTGGCCTACGACATTCACATGTTCGATCCTTGGGATTTCGCGGCGGAGGGGGCCTCCACGTACAACGCGGCAGAGATCGAGAAGACTTTGGCGGGGTTCGTCAAGCTCGTGAACGACGAGTTCAAGGCGCCGCTGTTCATCACCAGCTACGGCGTCAACCGGAAGCAGCCGTCGGAAAAGCGCGTGGCATGGCTGGACACCTACCACGATCTCTTTGACAAGTACGGGGTCTCTGCCGCCTATTTCGATTACAAGGACGACGTGAACCCATTCGCGGACCAGGGCAACTACATGGGCGTTTTCGGCCACTTTGTGCGAATGAACGTTGACCTGCAATTCGACGAGGGAAAGTACTCCTTCAAGAACGCAGGGGCGAAGGAATCCGCGCGCAAGAGCGGTACGGCGGTGCTCGAGAAATATTTCATCCGAGACGGAAAGCCCGTGCCGATCGCAAACATGGACGAGGCTGTCCTGGAGGCCTTTCAGCGCTACTGGGCGCGTCGCTAGGCGCGCAGCAAGGCGGGAGTCTTAGTCACCAGCTGTAGTCCAGCCGTGTCCGGGTGGCGCCGTCGGTGGCGGTGAGATTCGTGAAGCGGAGAACCATGCCGCTCGACATTTGCGCCTCGGACAGCAAATCGATGATCCGGCAAGGTCCCTGGCACGTGTCGCACACCTCGACGGTTGCGGCCGTCAGCCCAGACTCCGGGTACGACCTATTCGTGATGCTGAACGATGCGCTTCCGGGGATCTGGGGCATTGCGAACCAAGGGACGGCGCTGTTCGCAATCAAGACGTTCAGGGAGTTGAGGCCATCGGAGGTTCGCAGGACGAGTGGGCTGAGCGAATTGCAGTCCGATGCAAGGACGCCGCTTGCCTGGAGAAAGCCGACGGTTCCCTGGGATTCGTCAGGTGTGACGTAGTACCTCCCAGTCGGAAGGGCCACCGCGCCGCACTCGTAAGAAGCGCCCGGAAGTTCGGAGTAGAGCCACCCATTAGTAGAGCAGCTTGAGACGTCAAAACCTTGGCAGAGAGGGTTCCAAGACTCCCGTAAACGGCTACTTCTTGTGTCAACTAGTCGCCAGCTAGAACAGCTTGTCACCCCACAGTTCGTCGAGAAACGTTCGCCAAGGGAGGCAGCGGATCGGTCCGCGTTTGGTTTCGATTGTTGTTGATTATAGTTATATACAACAACAGCGCAAACGGCTATCAAAGATGCCGGGCAGGGGTCGTTTGCTATCGCCGCTTGCGCTTGCGTGCTTGTGGGCGAGAGACCCGCGCGACCTCGGGCTCCAAGACCGGGGCCGCCAGGGGCTGCCTCTCTTCCTTGCCGGCGCTGCCGTCGGACCCGGCCGGACTCGGCACCAGGGCCGGCTGCCATCCCAGCATCAATTCACGCGCAATCAGCACGAAGACAATGAGGGTGGCAAGCGACATCCAGGTGTGCTGCTCGTCCATCCCGTTGGGCATGCTGAAATTGGTGATGAAGGAACTTTGTCGCACTGAACTTGGCAGCAGGCTCTGCAGCCAATTGGGAAAGTGCTTGATGGGCGCCCAGCTCAAGAATTGGGTCAGCACCGTCAACCACAACAGCCACTCGCCGGCGCGCGGAACCA
>PMBY01000413.1 GCA_003153875.1 Myxococcales bacterium
TGTTGTTCATCGACAACATTTTCCGCTTCACTCAGGCCGGCTCGGAAGTGTCGGCTTTGCTCGGCCGCATTCCGTCGGCGGTCGGCTACCAACCGACTCTGTCCACCGAAATGGGCGTTCTGCAGGAACGCATCACCTCGACCAACAAGGGGTCCATCACCTCCGTGCAGGCCATCTANNCCCGCCGACGATCTGACCGACCCGGCGCCTGCCACGGCCTTTGCCCACCTCGATGCCACCACGGTGCTCTCGCGCGAGATCGCAGCCTTGGGCCTGTATCCCGCGGTTTCGCCGCTCGAATCGACATCGACCATTCTCTCGGCTGATGTCGTGGGCGCCGAGCACTACCAGGTCGCGCGCGACGTACAGCGCATTCTTCAACGCTACAAGGAGCTGGTGGACATCATNNCTCGGCATGGACGAGCTTTCCGAGGACGACAAGCTGGCCGTGTCGCGCGCGCGCAAAGTCCAGCGCTTCCTGTCGCAGCCATTCCACGTGGCCGAAACCTTCACCGGCCAGCCCGGCCAGTACGTCGAGATCAAGGACACCGTGCGCGGCTTCAAGGAGATCATCGAGGGCCGCTGCGACGACATTCCCGAGCAAGCGTTCGTCATGATGGGCGGCATCGAAAGCGTGCGTGCGCGCGCCGAGAAGATGGCCAAAGAAAGTTAGCCAGAGATGCAACTGACCGTCACCACCCCGCGCGGCTCTCTGGTCCAGATCGAAGTGGACGAGATCGCCGCGCCCGGCGCCCTGGGAGAGTTCGGCGTGCTGCCGGGCCATGTGCCCTTCATGACGGCGCTCAAGCCCGGTGTGCTTTTCTACCGGACCAAAGACGGCCCGCGCTTCCTCGCCGTGGGCGACGGCGTGCTACAGGTCGCACGCAGCGCAGACAGTGACAAGATCTCCGTCCTGGTGGATCGAGGCGAACCCGCGCGCGACATCGATCGCGACGCGGCTGCCCAAGAACTGGCCGCCGTCGACGCGGAGTTGGCCAAGACCAAGGCCGAGACCGCCGCCGAAGTGAAGACGCTGCTGGGGAGGCGGGCCTGGGCGGCAGCGAGAGTCGATGCCGCGAATCGGGTCAAGTAGAGACGCGCGGCGCACAAAGGCCGACGAAGGGAGGGTTGACCGCGCGAGGATGGTGCCAGTTACATATTCAGAGGACCACGTCGGCCTGCGACCTCAATGTCTGAACGCGGGGGGGGCTGCCTTCGACAGAGGCTTTCCTTTGGGGTAGCCCGACGCTCACCAGAACTCAGCAAAGGCCCGTGCCGATGTGACAGGTTAGATCCTCGCACTGACTGTCGCTGGTGCAGTGGGGGATGCACACGCTCTCGCCGGCGCGTCCCGCCGGGGTACAGTGATAGCCCGTGCGACAGTCGGTGTCGCCGGTGCAGCGAAGCGCGCAGACGCCATCGGGATCGTTGCCCGTGCAGGCAGTGCCCGCGGCGCAGTCGGCGCTGGTGGTGCACTTGCTGGTCACGCAATAGCCGTGGGGCCAGCCAAAATCGATCTCCGAGACGCACAGCCCGCTCTGCGGACAATCAGAGGCCACAGCACAAGGATTGCCCACCTTGCTTCCGGAATCGCGGCACTGACCCACTGGGCTGCCGGCCACGGGGAAGCAGGTCGTGCCCGTCGGGCAGCCGGTGCTGTCGAGACATCCGGGTATGCACACCGCCCGCGGAAGGAACGGACCGAGCGACTGGCACACGTAGCCGGTTCGGCACGAGGAACTGACGCCCGGATCGCAGGTTCCGATGCAAATCGGCCCGTTGTCCCCTGGTATGCACAGGGCAGCGGCCCCACCCGGGCAGTTCTGGGCAAGGATCGAGCAGCCGGGCACCGCACAGTAGCCCGAGGCGAATCCGATAGACGGCGGAACACAGACGGCCGTCTGGCCGGGCAACGAGACGCACTGGCCGCTGTCCGTGCAGGCGCCGCCGGGCAGCACCGTGCCGGGCAAGGGCTGAGCATCGGACCCGGGCGACAAGGCGTCGGTCCGACTCGCAGCCGCATCGGACGGAGGTGGCAGCTTGCCGCCATCGGCCGACGTCCCCGCGNNTCGGCCGCGAAACCGGGGCGTCTGCAAACCCGGGCGTCACACCGGCTTCGGTCGGCCGCGAGACCGGAGCATCCGGGCTCCCAGGCAGGACCATGCCAGCGTCCCGGCCGGGGCTTGGAGTCATCGCCGCATCGCCTGGGACGGCCTGCGGCCCCGCATCCGCCGCAGCACCACTGTCGCGATCTCCGCTGCTAGGCCCGGCGTCCCACCTCGACCCGTCGGCACCCAGGGCCGCATCGCTACCCGATTGTGCCCCGCCGCCCGCGGGCGGTTGCCCATCTGGCGCCGACCGGGAAATCATCGGGTCGCGGTTGCAGCCTAGAAGCCCGATGCTGAGGACAAAGATAGTCTTCGCCGCGCGGATCATGAGCCCTCCTGGACACAGCAGGCCTCGACAATCCCTGCCCGGCGACTTGCCACTGCTGCTTGCCTAAGGTTCGCATGTCCAAACCGTTGGTCAAGGACCAGAAATCGCGCCTTGGCAAACCTGCTCTCGACGCACCCGACGGCACCTGGTAGGTCCTGGGGCGATGAGATTCTTCGTGACCTGCGCCAGGGGCACCGAGGGTGCGCTCCGCCGCGAGCTGGTGGTCCAGCGCATCCACGCGCCCCGCGGCGCCACCGGCGGCGTTTCCTTCGACGGCACGCTGGAAGATGGGATGAAGGTGTGCCTCTGGTCGCGCGTGGCCATGCGCGTGTTGCTCGAAGTGGGCAGCTTTCCCGCTTTCGACGCCGACACCCTCTACGCCGGCGTGCGCGCGGCTGACCTGCATCGTTTCTTCAGCAGCAAGACCACGCTCGCTGTCACGGCCACCACCCACGAGAACCCCGAGCTGCACCACTCGGGTTTCGCGGCGCTCAAGGTGAAAGACGCCGTGGTCGATGCACTCCGCGACCGCATGGGCCACCGCCCCAACGTGGACGTGAAGAAACCCGACGTGTCTCTTGTCTTGCACCTGCGCGGACGGGATGCACGTCTCTTCGTGGATCTGGCCGGCGAGCCGCTGCATCGGCGCAGCTACCGGGTGGCCATGGCCGAGGCTCCCCTCAAGGAATCTCTGGCTGCGGCGGTTCTCGCCCTGGGCGGCGTAGGGGCCGAGCAGCCCTTTGTCGATCCCATGACGGGCACGGGAACGCTGGCCATCGAGCACGCGCTGGCCAGCCGGAACATCGCCCCGGGCTTGCGCCGCGCCTTCGGTTTCGAGCGATGGGCTGACCAGAACCATCTCCCGGTGTTCACGCGACTCAAGCAAGCCGCGCAAGACGCCCGGTTGGCCAAAGCCCCCTGCCCCATCCTGGCCCGCGACCTCTTGACCTCGGCGATTCAGTCAGCGCGCCGGAATGCCCAAGCCGCCGGGGTGGCCGATGACATCCTGTTCGAAGTCGCTGATGTCGCGACACTGGCGTCGCGCGATCCGCCCGGGACCATCTGCATGAACCCACCCTACGGCGAGCGACTGCCCGGTCCGGACCCAGAGCAACCGCTGGACGAGCTCTACGCCTCCATCGCCCACGCCCTGGACCGGATGCGCGGGTGGAGCGCGGTCATCCTGTGCGGCAACCCTCTTCTCGCGCGTGCCATCCGGCGCAAACACGAGATCTCCCACCGTCTGTGGAACGGCCCGCTTGAAGCGCGCCTGCTGGTGTACCGGCTGTAGCGCGGCTCCCGAGCGCGCCTTCACGCCGCCTTCCTGGCGCTACATTCCGTTCAAGAAGCGCCACTTGCCGTTGGACGTTCGTTCCAGCAAGAACCTGTGGTGATCGTTGACCCGACGGTAGCGCTCGCCGGTTTCGCTCTGCAGTTCGAATGCGCCGTTGAGGAACGCATCGACCTCAGCCTGATCACCACGCAGCGTGACCTTCTGGTATTCGATTTCATAGCGCAACGACTGCACACGCCCTAAACGGCTGGTCAGGATCGCACGCAGACCATCGTAGCCGTAGTCGTCGTTCGCCTGAGGCGTACCCCCATCTTCGAAGTACTTCTTCGACGCCAGCAGCAGCAGACCATCAATGTTCTTCTCGATGAGGAAGGCTCTATACTGCTCGATGGTCTCGACGACGGCCAGGTTGTCTTCGGTGGCCGGGATGGTGGTTCCGGACAGAAACCGAGTGTGACCGCAGCCAACCATGGCCGTTGCAAATACGACCGCCAGTGCACCGAGTCTTGACGTTGTCATGCGCTTCTTGCAAGGAAGTAGCATCAATCGTTCCAGCAGAAAAGACCCGCGACCGCGCCCGTCCTTGGCCGAGGCCGGCCCCACCAGCGACTCTCTGACCAGAAACCGTCTTCCCCGCTGCCAAGATGACAGCGTCATCTCTCTATCTCCCAAACAGGCGATCGACGTTCTCCTTCTCCCAAGCAGAGGCACGCTGGTAGTCGGCGAACTCGCGTTCCTGGGCGAGGAATTCAGGCGGATGGAAGCAGCGTCGCCTCCCGCTCCGACGGATCTCGTGCCTGCCGTGGAGCATCTCGTGGAACACAATCCACTCGACGAAGAAGAGCGGCACCTCGGCGCGATCCAGCGCGGGATGCACCCGTATGATGCGGTCCTCAACTGAGAAACTGCCCATCTTGATGGACCGCTGCTGCGCTCGGAAAACCGCCGGCCCCCAAGTGATCTGCGCCTGCAATGTTCCCTCGAAGTACTGCCGGTTCAGGCGATCGAAGATGTCCTGCAGGTCGTAGACGCGTCCCGCCGCCCTCAGTTTCATCAAGCGCGGCCGGCGCGGGGTCCGACTGATGATATGCTCGTGACGCTCGATAAACTCCCCAAGAACGCCGGAAGCGCGCCGGTCGTTGTGGACTACGTAGCGCGCCACGGCCCGCACCAGCCGAGGCTCGGCGCCGGCGAATATGCGGTGCAGCCTGACCACGTAGGCCGAAGGATCCCGTCGCACCGCCACGATGTTGTAGTGATTGTCGGTCAGAGTGAGCCGCAGACCATGGCCCGGTGGCAGGTACGCAGCCACGGCCTGCTCCAGGTGAATCTCCTCCAGTGAGCGGCCGCTAACCGGGATCCTGACGACCCGGCCCAGGTTCGTTGCTCGCGCGGCCCAACGCGATTTTGGAGCCAAGGAGGCACCCTCTTCCTCGTCGGAATCGGCAAAGCGGAAGGTCAGCTGCCTCGCATCCACGTAGGCCGACTCAGCTCCCGTGGGCCTGGCTTCGGCACTGCCATGGATCATCTTGCCGTGTCCTTGTCGCATCGCAGAACGTTCTTTTCTCACGTTTGATTCAGCGATCGTAACAACCGGCAAGCTGTTGATCAAAATTCTATCACTTTGAAGTTANNTTGACTTTTCCTGTTGATAACTACACCTCGGTAAAAGTAAGACTTTTTGCTACATTGTAGGGAATAGCCATTGCCAGCGGCTGGCGGACGGCACGACGCCAAGTGCCTCCGGTGGCACTAGCCCCGTGGCTTGGTGTCGTTGGAGCTGGCGGGAACCGCGTGCGTTTCTGACGCGCCCTGCGAAGTCTCAGAAGGAGAGAAGCTGCTGGAAGAGTTTGCCGACGACGACTCAGCACAGGCGGGACCCTCGACGGTCCCGGGTTGCCGGCGCGTGTCCGATGGATCCGACGCGGAATTTCCCGCCGCCGCTTCTGCGTCGGCGCCTCGACGTTCCCCCGCACGCTCGTCATCGCGGATTTCCGGTGCGCTGTCCTCTGGGACCGCCGCCTCGCGGTCGGCAGCGTTGCTGCGTTCTTCCTCTTCCAGCATGGCCTCGACCTCGGCCGGCGGGCCAAGCTTCTTGCGTCGTCGTCGCCGCCGATCAGCGCGATCACCTTCGCGGTCGGCATCCGAGCGATCAAGCGGCGTCTTCTGGGTGGGGGAACGCAACTCAAAATCCTCAAGCGNNTCGATCAGGTTGCCCTGCCGCCTCAGCTCACGCAGCAGCTCGTAGGCCACGGTCCGCCGCGACTTGGTGTAGCCCTTGCCCTCGCAGTGTTCGCAGGGCTCGGTCAGCGCGTGCAGGAGCGACTCGCGCGTTCGCTTGCGGGTCATCTCGATCAGGCCCAACTCGGAGATGCGACTGACCGCCGCCTTCGATCGGTCACGACGCAAGTGATCGTTGAAGGCGCGCGTGACCCGGTCGCGGTTGGACGCGCGGTCCATATCGATGAAGTCGACCACGATCATGCCGCCGAGAGAGCGGATACGCAGCTGCTCGGCCACCTCGCGACAGGCTTCCAGGTTGGTCTGGGTAATGGTGTCTTCCAGATTCTTCTTGCCCACGAAGCGGCCGGTGTTCACGTCGATGGCCGTGAGGGCCTCCATCTCGTCGACGATGAGATAGCCGCCTGACTTGAGCCACACTTTGCGCTCCAGCGCCCGGTCTATTTCGATCTCGATGCCATAGCCGTCGAAGATGGGCTCCGGTCCGTCGTAGAGATCGATCTGCCCGGTGAAGTCAGGCATGAACGCCGCAATGAACTTCTTGATCTTGTCGTATTCGGCGCGGGAATCGATGATCAGTTTGCCCACCTCGGGCGTGAACATGTCGCGCACCGTGCGCAGCAGTAGATCGAGATCGTTATAGATGAGCGCGGGACACCGACTGTTCTGGGTGCGACGAACAATCTCGTTCCACAGCTTGATGAGAAAATCCATGTCCGCGCGGAGATCCTTCTCCGGCACGTTCTCCGCAACAGTGCGTACGATGAAGCCCGTCCCCGGCGGCCGCATCTGGTCGATAATCTCGCGCAGGCGGCGTCGCTCCTTGTCCGAGGAGATACGCCGCGAGATTCCTACGTGTTCCACCGTGGGCATGAACACCAAGTGCCGGCCCGGCAACGAGATGTAGCGGGTCGCCCTAGCGCCCTTGGTGCTGATGGGTTCCTTGGTTACCTGAACGACGATTTCCTGACCCTCTCTCAGTAGATCCTCGATGCGCGCGCCGCCCGGTGGCCCCGACGGCTCGCCGTCTTCATCGTCGTCCTGGGCGCTTGCACGCCCGTGTCCTTCACCTGCCGAAACCAATCGGCGAAGATCGTCGGGGGTCCCGCGCACATCCGACACGTGCAGGTAGGCAGATTTCTCCAGACCGATGTTGACAAAGGCCGCTTGCATTCCCGGCAAGACTCGCTCGACCCGGCCCTTGTAGATGTTGCCCGCGATGCCACGTTCCTGTTTGCGCTCGATGTAGAGCTCGGCCAGCAGGCCGTCCTCCACTAGCGCAACGCGAGTCTCGGGGCCGTCCGCGTTGATGACCAGAAAGCTGTCAGTCATTTAGGACTGTGAAAAACCGGCATCTAGGTTCGACAACCCTGACGTCAATGTCAGGGGGATCAGACCATCAGTGTCTCGTCGTTCTACCGCATGTATCATGAAAACCTCAAAAATTCAAACAGTTCCGAGTCGAGCAGGTGCCCGCGTCCAAGCCGGCACGAGCGTTGCTAGCCATATTCGGCAAGCAACGAACGGCGGCAGTAACTCCGAGAGTTGCGTCTCCTCCCAACACACCGGCGCAAGCCGGTGTGACCTGTACTCGCGGTTGATTCTTCAACCGCTTAACATATCTAGCCAAGCTTAACCAGACTCGCTTAGGATTCTGGCAGCCCTCGTGGATAACCACGGGGGCTTTGCCGTATTGGGGCTCATTAGCGAAGAAGGTTGACGTGTAGGTAAACATAGGCGCCGACGAATAGCAGCGCGTCGATGCGATCGAGGACGCCGCCGTGGCCGGGAATGCACCGGCCAGAGTCTTTGACACCCGCCGCGCGCTTGATGAGCGACTCGACCAGATCACCCGCCGGACCGACTACGCCGGAGACAAGACCAATCACCACGCGGTCATAGATGGTTAGCGCAGGCATGAAAGCCCACCCTGCCACGAATGTCACAGTGAGGCCGGCCGCCAGTCCACCCAGCGCGCCTTCGACAGTCTTTCCCGGCGAAAGAGTTGGCGCCAGCTTGTGCCGCCCAAACGCCCGCCCCACGAAGTAGGCGCCGGTATCGTTGCCAAAAGTCACCGCGATGGCCAACGCCACCCACGCCGGCCCTGGACTGCTATGCAGGAGAGCCAAGGCGGCAAGCAATCCACCGACGTAGAACACGCCGAATTCCGCGGCGTAGAGCCGCGCCCCTGCGGCCGGAAGGTCGACCGCGCGCACCAAGATCAGAATGGCCACGGCGATCGTGGCGGCCAAGAGCCACATCGCGCCCAGGTCCGGCCGGAAAGAGAGCGCCAGGTACAAGCCCGTGCCAATCAGCACGACACCTGCGCGCTCGGCCTTGGGTCGGCCGGCCATGGTCATGGATGTGTACTCGCGCAGGGCCTGAACCACCACCACGAGGCACAGGGCCGTCATGCCCAGAGGCTCACGCCAGAACACGAGCACGCCGACGACGGGTAGGGCCACCAACGCCGAGGCGATCCGGACGAGCAGGTTCTTCCGGTCCGGCTTCACCACACGCTTCACCTTACCCCAGCCGCCGGAGCTGCTCTCGCGTGCGGCCGAAGCGGCGCTCGCGTCCCCGGTACGACTCCAGGGCACGCATGAACTCGTCGCGACCAAACTCGGGCCACCGGGTGTCGGTGAAGTAGAGCTCCGTGTAGGCGGATTCCCAGAGCAAGAAGTTCGACAGCCGAACCTCGCCCGAGGTGCGGATGAGAAGATCGAGCTGGGGCAAGTCAGCGGTCTGCATGGCTGACTGGAAACTCTCCTCTGTGATGTCGCTGGGCGAAAGTGTGCCCTGCTTCACCGCCTCGCACAGGGCGCGGGTCGTGGCGACGATTGATTCGCGGCCCCCGTATGAGAGAGCCAGGCACAGGGTCATGGCTTGGTTGCCAGCCGAATCGCGGACCAGGTCATCGAGCGACTCGCGTACCAGGCCGGGCAGCCGGCCCAGGTCTCCGATGGTGACCAGCCGGATGTCGTTGTCCATGATCTCGGCGCGTTCGCCGATGATGTACTCGCGAAGAAGCCGCATCAACATCGTGACTTCGTCGGGGGGACGAAGCCAGTTCTGCAGCGAAAAGGCGTACAGCGTGAGGGCCTTGACCCCTATCTGGCGCGCAGCCCGCACCACCTCGCTTACCGCGTTCGCCCCCCGACGGTGGCCTTCGATGCGCGGCAGCCCCCGGTCCTGCGCCCACCGACCGTTCCCGTCCATGATGATTGCAACGTGGCGCGGCAGCGCAGCAAGATCGATGGGCATGGACGATTCCGGCTACCACAGGAAAGGGCCTGCTTCAACTGCCGGCGCAAGTCCACGGCAAGAAAACGGGTTTGTAGGCCGCTCGGGAATCGTCTACCCTTCGCAAGGAATCCTCTCGCAAACCACGGGGTTCGACCAAGCCACAGGAAGGGTGTCTGCGATGAAAACGCGTGAAGATATCGAGTCTTACCTGCTCAAGCTCGGCGTCACTTACGAAGACCTGGGCCACGACGTCTGGCGAATAAAGGACGATGGCTTCGACAACCTCTTGGTCTCCTTGGCCGGCCCCGTCGTGGTGTTCCGACTCAAGGTGATGGACCTGCCCCAAGGCCGGCGGGAAGCACTCTTCGAAACCTTGCTCAAGCTCAACGCCAGGGAGATGGTCTACGCCACTTTCGGCGTCGACGGCAACGCGGTCGTGCTCACGGATTCGTTGCCCTTGGAGGATCTGGACTTCAGCGAGCTCCAAGCGGTGGTGGACGACATGGGAATGGCCATCAGCAAGCACTATCCGACGCTGTCGAAATTTCGCGCAGCGGCCTGAACCCTAGACCAAGCGCCCGACAAGGAAATCAGTCATGGGAATTTTTTCGCGGCTCGGAACTCTAGTCAAATCGAACCTCAACGATCTCATCTCCAAGGCGGAAGACCCGCAGAAGATGCTGAACCAGCTCGTCGCCGACATGCAGAGCCAGCTTGTCGAGGCGAAGAAACAGGTGGCGGTCTCAATCGCGGACCAGAAGCGCCTGGAAAAGCAGCGCGACGAGCAAGGGGAGCTGGTGCAGGAGTGGGAACGCAAGGCCATGCTGGCGGTGCGCGCCAGCGACGACAACCTTGCGCGCGAGGCGCTCAAGCGCAAGGGCGAGCACGAGAAGCAGGCAGCGGAGTTCACCAAGCAGACACAGCTACAGAAAGACGCTGTGGAGAAGCTGAAGGAGCAACTGCGCACGCTCAACGACAAGATCGAGGAGGCCAAGCGCAAGAAGAACATCCTCATCGCACGTCAGAAGCGCGCCGAGGCTCAGAAGGCCATCCAAGACACCATGCAAGGCCTGTCCGACACCAGCGCCTTCGACACCTTCGAGCGCATGGCGACCAAGGTGGACCAGATCGAGGCCGAGGCCAAAGCCGCCCTGCCCGCCCAGGTAGCCCAGGACGAGTCAAAGATCCCGAGCGTGCTGACAACGGAAAGCCGCAACAAGTGAGGCGCGGCTCGCGCGACCTAGCTCTCCGGCTGGGACGCCGACCAACCGATTGAATAGGCAATGGCATTCACGGTCCTGCTAGTCGACGACGACCCGATGGCTCGCAGTGCCATGGAGCGGGCCATCCTCGACGACGCCAGGCTGCGACCTTTCGGACCCACGGTGGTGCAAGCGGCAAGTGGCGAGCAAGGCCTCGCCATGTTTGTGAATGATCGCCCGCAGATCGTCGTGACCGACCTCATCATGACTGGCATGGATGGCTTCGCGTTCTGTCGAGCTGTGCGCGAATCTCCGTTCGGAAAAGGTGTCGGGCTCATCGTGATATCCGGCATCTACAAGGATCCCTCTCTGGCGGCCAGCCTGGACAAGGACGTCGGAGCAACCTTCCTATCAAAGCCGTTTTCCCGAACCGATCTCGTGGAGGCGATACTGGCTTGTCTGCGCACGCCGGGCCGACCCACCATTCCGATGTCGGAAGCGCCGGAGCCCCCAGGGTTGCTTCCTCTTCCGGTCGCTGATGGCCGAGCGTCGGGAAACACGCCGCGACCGGTTGTCACGCTCCCGCGGGCGCCCGCACCTGCGCGCACGCCCAGCCCCATCCTGCAGCCCCCCGCGCAGCCAGTCTCGATGCCCGACGCGTCCGCCGCAGCCGCCGCGACGAATGGAACGGAAACCGTGCGCTTCTTTCCACCGGCTCCCTCCTCGCGCCCTTTGCCAGGACCTTCGGGATCACTGGCCGAGCGAGGGGTTTCCAAGCTGCTCTTCGACCTCATTGACGGATGTCAGACCGGAACGCTGGCCCTGGCCCGCGGCAAGGTGCGAAAGGAAATCTACTTCCGCGAAGGTAAGGTCGTGGCCGCCGACTCAAATCTGCGCCAGGAGGCCCTGGGAACCCTACTCTGCGCCAAGGGAATCATCGACGAACGGCAGCTCGCCTACTTGCTCGCAGAGACCAAGGCCCGCGGTCACAAGATGGGAGCCGTGCTGGTCGAGCTCGGCTGGCTGACGCCCGAAGAGGTGCTGCAGTGTCTGTCTTCGCAAGTGCGCAAGCGCGTGTCCGACTGTCTGCGCTGGGAGGAAGGAAGCTGGACCTGGGTTCCCGGCGACACCTTCGGCGACCGGATCATCGAGCACGATCTGGAGGTCGAGCGCATCGTCTTTATGGGGCTGCTCCGCAGCGCCACGCCCGAAAAGCTAGTCGTCCGCTTTGACCAGAATGGAGCCCGTGAAGTCAGGCTCACGCGCCGTTTTGCCCATCATCGCCTGGGCTTCGAGGCGGTCTTCGGGGCCGACATCACCCAAGTTCTGGCAGCCGGAGCCAGCGTGGGCTCGCTCGCGTTGCGGGACGACGCCCATCTGGTCATTGCTGCCATCGACACCCTGCTGGAAACCGGCCTGGCCGAGCTGGGCGACCCGGTTCGAGAAACTGAAGAAGCTCCCGCGTCCAACGCGTGGCAGTCCTCGCTCTCGTTGGAGAAACTGGGGACCGAAGTCGGTAGGCGCATTGACGCCATCCACACCGACGCGCCCGACGAGCTGTTCAGTCAAGTTCCGCAGACCACAACGCCCGCGCCCGATCTGCAAAGTGGCTTTTCTCAGGCGGCCGACGATCAGGACTCCGGCGCCCTGGACGTCGGTTTGCGCGCAGTCACCCTGAAGCCAGATAGGGACGGAGTGGGCAGCGGCTCCCTGTCCTCCGGCCACGATTCGCCGAGTGAGGTTCTGCGACAAAAGCTCCTGCACACCTATCTGACCATGCGTGGCAAGAGCCTCTACGAGGCGTTGGGTGTGTCCCGCGATGCCCCGACTGCGGAAGTTGTTGCCGCCTGTGCGGCCAAGGCGAACGAGTTCTCGCCTGCCGCCGTGGCAGGGCTCCAACTCAATGGTGCCGATCAGGCCAGGCTCGATGCTCTACGCGCAGCCATCGACCAAGCGGCCAGGGTTCTCGCCAATCCGCAACTACGCCAGGGCTACGACCGAACCCTGGCGCCATCCTCGTCGCCCGAGTCGGATCCTCTGGGCGCCGAGCTGGCCTTCGGCGAAGGCCTGGGTCTCTTCAACACTGACAAGGCCGCCGAGTCCCTCCCGAAATTCGAGGCCGCGGTGCGCGCCCGGCCGGACCAGGCGCTGTATCATGCCTACTTGGGTTGGGCCCAATTCGTCGCCTTCGGCCCAGAGTGGGCTGGCACAACCCGCGACACCCTCCAGCAAGCCCTTGCACTCGATCCCGATCTGGTTGAGGCGCACACCATGCTTGGCCACCTGGCCGCCACCGAGAACGACGCCGCCGCGGCTCGCAAGCACCTGGAGCGGAGCCTCGAGCTGCAGCCGCTCCAGCCTGACGCCGTGGCGCTGTTGCTGCAGGCCTATCAACGACTCAACGATCCCAAGGGCGCGGAGGGGTTCATGCGCAAGCTCGTCGCTGCTCTGGGCGACCGCGCCCAGCCCTTGCGGCGACGCTTGTGGTGCGAGCTGGCCAGTCTCTACGAGAACCAACTGGGTGATCGGCTTTCCGCGCGCATCGCATACGACATGGCGGCGCGGCTGGCGCCTGACGACATCAACATTCAGCGAAAATCCGCTGCGATGAATGCGGAGGATCCCACGCGCTGGCGCGAGATGGCGCGTGCGATCACGGCGGAGTGGCAGCTTCATCCCGAAGACGGCCGTGCGGGGCAGCGGATGGTGGAATTGTTCCTGCAGCAGGGGCTGAAGCACGCGGCGGAGATCGCAGCAATGGCCATGGTGCTGCGCGGGCTGGGTGACGACAGAATCACGGAGCTGGCCAGCCAGAGCCGTCCTTCGGCTTTGGGTCGGATCTCGAGCAAGCTCCCCGCAGATTGGCCGAGCCGCGTCGGCTACAGCCCAGAGTTCGCGGAAGTTGAAACAATGATCGCACTCCTGGTCGAAACCGGGGTTCTTCCGCCGGTCACCATGGCGGAGCTGGGACTCAATAGCGACGCATCGGTTCTTCCCAGCCAGCAACCGGCGCTGTTCCGTAGCGTGCTACTCGCCTTCTCCGCCCTTCTGGGAATTGGCGAACCGGCGGTGCTGCACCACCCAGGGCTGGTGGGTGACGCACGCATGGCCCACCTGCAGCCGCCCTCACTTCTGTGCGGCCCGACGCTTCTCGAGCAGTCCGACTCGGTAGAGCTCGGGTTCAGGCTGGGTCGCGCCCTGGCGCTGGCCACGACGGGGCGACTGGCCGGCTCGGTACGTTCGGGTGGCCAGTTGCGCCCGTATTTTCTCGCCGCTCTCGCCACGACACGCGGGTCGCTGCGCCGGGAGGGAACAGCCGTCGAAGGCGCGCGCGATGCCATTGCCGCTCTCGATACACCTGCGCGCACACGCATTGCAGAGGTCAGCCAGCAACTTGTGCGCAAGTACGGGTCTATCAACCTGACCGCCTGGGCCAGAGGCCTGCGTCGAATGGCCTCACGCCTGTCGCTGGTAATGTGCGGCGATCTGCTGCGGGTTGGACGCGCGGTGGTCGATGAAGAGGGCCAGTCGGCTCTCGATGACCTCCTGGCGTTCGCGCTGTCATTCGAACATCTGGACCTCAGCGAACAAATCAGGGCGGGCGGCACCTAGTCGCTGCGTTTTCACGCTTCGATAGCGCATAGCATCCTTTGAATTTTGGGTCGTGCTTGGTCCGTCTTTGCTCGAATGGTTGTCCCTGGCCCCGAAACCCTGTTATATGATGGGCAAGGCGACTGTACGGGGAAGATACGGAGCGCTCCGGGGCTGCAGTAGGCCAGCACAAGACTGGCATTTTCCGTACTCGTCGCAGCACTAAGAAGTCCGGAGAGGAAGAAAAGAATGATGGCCCAAAGTCAGACGCACACGACGGCACGCTTCAATGGAGTCAAGGTTTTCTCGGCCACGATGGCCCAAGAGCGAGAGAACCTTGGCGAGAAGGTCACCGGCTGGATTCGCGAACATCCGCAGTGCCAGGTGGTCGATACCATCGTGACTCAGTCCTCCGACGAAGCGTTCCACTGCCTCGCCATCACCGTCTTCTATCTAGAAGACCGACAGGCGAAGTAGTTTCTCCCGGGCCCGGCAGGGCGGCGGGCGGATAGGAGGACAAGGCTGGGTCGGAGTCTATCCGCCGACGAACACGAACGGGTAGCTGACTGACCCGCCTCCCTTTTGCGACTTGGGGAATGACCATCGCGAAATCTGCGCGGTCACGCAACCCGGCAACGGAGTGTCGCTGAAGGTCGGAGCATCCACATGCAAGCTGGCTGGGCGGCCGTCAGCGCCGATGGTGAAGCTGACGATGGCCTTGCCTGATTTGGCCTGGCCGGTACGCGCCATGTTCATGTAGCAGCCACGCACGGCCATGAGGTTGCCCCGGATGATGCGCTGGACTTCCTCGCCCGCCGGTTGTTCGGGCAGAGCCGCCAGCACCTGATCCCCCGCGGGAGCGGCCAGCACCGGGGGTTCGGCCTTCACTCGAGATGCGCGGCGCACGTTTCCCATCAGGCCTTCGCCGCGATCATCTTCTATATAGGCGACGTCTGCACCGGCCTGGGCCAAGGCAGCCCACTTCTTGTCGAATTCTGGATCAGAAGTGGACGCGCTCGCCACAGCACTAGGCGAGACTTTGTTTTCGGCGCGCTTCGAGCACGCCATCGAGAGACCTACAACCAGTCCGATTCCTGCAGCCAGTAGCTTGGTGTGATTGCGCATGGTCCGGTACTTTACACCCCTCGGGCCGATGGTGGCAGCCGGAAGTCTGTGGGCAACATGGTCTTGGGTCGGAAGGGTGACGCCTTCTGGGCGCGACGAACTCGCCGCAGCACGAAAACCCAAAAGCTGATGGAAAGCGCGGTGATGGCGCCCCAGATGAACCAATTGAGACCGTGCAAGAGCGCGAAGTTGTAGGCGCCGTGGAAAAGCACAGGCAGCGCCAGACAGAGGATCTGGTCGCGCCAGACGCCTGAGGCGCGCCGGCCAGCCTTGGCGCTGAATTTGATACGGCCAGCGTAGTAGCCCATGGCCCCGCCGAACAGGGCGTGTGCCGGCACCGCGAACACGGCACGCTGCCAGGCAATGCCCACGCCGTGGCTCGAAAGATAGAAGAAGTTCTCGAGCGTGGCGAATCCGAGGGCGATGGTCACGCCGTACATGAGTCCGTCGAGCGGCTCGTCGAACGCGCGCCAGTGGTAGACAGCGGCCATCAGCATCGCCCACTTGGCGATCTCTTCGACCAGCCCGGAAAGCACCAAGGCCTCGAAAAGGCGCGCCGGCTCGCCGCCCAGGTGTAGCCATTCCTCGGATACGGCGTTCGCCAAGACGGCGCCCAGGCTTTGCGCCGCCAGCATCGAATACATGCCCAAGAGGTACGCGATGAGAAGACAAGAGATGGGCTCGCGATCGTAACGATCGCGAAGGTAGAAATAGGTGAGGAGCGCCAGCGAAGGCGCGGCTGCTACCAGTGCGGTCAACATGGCCGGCAAGGGTATCACCAAATGGCGCGGGCTCGAACCGGGCGTGGCCCTCGACCTCGATGGGCGCTATGCTTCTCGCAAGATCACATAAGGGGGCGAAATAGTTTCGACGGGAGTAAGCGAAGCTCTGGTAGCGTGCCGAGGCGCCCGAGGCCTCGTAAAAACGGGCAACAAACAAACGCGAACGATAACTCGTTTGCGATGGCCGCCTAAAGAACGGACCATCCCGCGACCCCTGGAACTGCCTACGGCCTAGGGAAGCGGCAACTTAGTGGGCTTTGCGTCCGGGCAGCGTCTTCCGGCCTGAACGCGAGACACAGGGAGGGCTGGCATCCGGGACGCCCCGTCGGCGGGCCAACCCGAATGTGAGAATCAAATCGCCGAACACGC
>PMBY01000153.1 GCA_003153875.1 Myxococcales bacterium
CGTCCCTGGTCGGTGACCAAGGCCTTCTGGGACGCGACCCCGCCTGACAAGCACAAGTTCGTGGCTGATCCACAGAAGGGATCGCGCCACAACCGCGGCTGCGCGGTCGACGTGGGCTTGTACCATCTGCGCACGGGAAAGGAGGTTGCCATGCCCAGCGCCTTTGACGAAATGTCGGACCGAGCTGCGGCCGACTACCAGGGCGGCACACCCGACCAGCGGCGCACGCGCGCGCTTCTGCGCCAGGCCCTGGAGAAAGAAGGGTTCAAGGTCAACCCCGATGAATGGTGGCACTTCGACTACCAGGACTGGCGCCTGTATCGCGTCCTCGATTTGCCGTTTGCCGAAATCCACCCCAGCCCGCGCGCTCCCGACGCCGGACGACTGTGATATCAGAGCCAGGTGGCCCAGACCTCGGGCGCAAAGCCCACCGTGGCGCGATCGCCGGCGCGCACGATGGGGGTACGCAGCAGCAGGGGATCGTCCAGCAGCGCCTGCTCGATGCGCGGACCAGTCGGGGCCGCGTATCTCAAGCCGCGGTCGAGGTAGCGCTTGCCCTCTCGATCGATCAGGTTCTCGACACCGCCCACGGCATTCGCAATCTTGCGCAGCTCACCGGCTGACGGGCCCTTGCAGGCAAGGTCGATTGCCTGGAAGGGTACGCGGCGCTCTTTGAAGAAGCGTTCGGCCTTGCGCGTGTCAGGGCACTTCCTGGTGCCGAAGATCTGGACGTTGGCGGGGGCCATGTGGCGCAATCATAGCCGCCCTGCTCACGGCTGCAGCAAGTCCAGGGTGTGCTGGACCAGTTGCGGATCCAGTCGCTCGCCGTGTCCCGGCACCACCACATCAGCCGGGAACCTCACCAGGGCTCGAACCGCATCAGGCCAGTTGCTCATGTCGGCATCGGCCACGTTCCCGACTTTGTCTCCGCCCAAGATCATGCACCCGCCAAACAGCAAACGCCGTTCCGGAAAGTAGACCACGACCTTGTCGGGCGCTTGCGACGGTCCCGGCCAGAACACGACGACTTCTTCGCTCCCGAACCTGAGACGCAGCCCCTCGGGCAGGACAAACATCCGCGTGGGCGGAATCAAGACCATGTGCGCGTGGGCCTGATACACCGACGACGCCTTGTCGGTGATGAGACCGAGAACAACCTTGCGTGTGCGCTCGCCTCGTCGCTGCAAGAGATCCGCAGTTTCTGTCGCCCCGTAGATCGGGACTCCACGCTTCACCAGAGCGGCATTGCCGCCCAAGTTGTCCACGTGATAGCCGGTGTTGATAGCGACAATCCGGCGCAGCCCGAAGTGCGCGTCAGCCCAATCAAGCAGGGACGACATGGCTTCCGGGGTGTAGGTGCTGCCGACTATCACCAAGTCGGAATTGGCCATCTCGACAAGCAGCGAGTTGGCTGGCCATGGGAAGGAGTGCGTGACCACGAACGCGCCGTTCCCGATCTCCTTGATGGTGAGATCGGCGGCGATGTCTATGCGTTGCCTGGGCTGGGGAAAGACCTGGCGCGAAGCTGGAGTACTCTGAGTCGCGCAAGCCGCTGACAGCGCAGCCAGAACCAGCGGTGCCCATGTGCCGGGATGCTTGTTTCTGACTCGTACTCTCATCTAGTCCCGCCGGATAGGGCCCTGGTTGTAGCCGTGCTCGCCGAAGGGCTGCAGTTTTTCCAGCCAGATCTGTTCCAGCAGGGTTAGTTCGTCCTCCAGGCAGAAGCTGGGATCGTCGCTCGGCTTCACGATCTCCAGAATCTCGAAGCTGAAGGCGTCGGGGCCGAACTGGTTCCAGTCGTTCTGTAAGGCCGCATTGTCGTGCCGGCCGGTGGACAGGATGAAGCGGTGCTTGTTCAAAGGGCCGTGCAGGTTCGTGCTGCTGCCCAGGAGCACCTTGCCGGTCTTGCTATTCTTGATGTGATAGATCCCGGCCTGGCGCGGGGTCTCCTTGTAGCTGCGTTTCAGCTCGGCGCGGGTCTTGCCTGAGGCGGGCATGGGTGATCTTTCTCTTGACGGGCACGCGAACTACTTCTATGGTTATCGAATTAATTTGGTATAGTCAAGATGGATAACAAGCCACACGTGGGTGACCTGGTTGAATTCTTCAAGGTGCTGGGCGAGCCCAACCGCCTGCGCATCGTGGGGCTGCTGGCCCAGCGGGCCCACACCGTGGAACAGCTCAGCGAGGCTCTGGGCGTGGGTGCCTCGACTGTGTCGCACCATTTGGCTCGCCTGGCGAGCGCGGGCCTGGTCGGCTCGCGGTGCGAGAGCTACTACACCCTCTACTCTTTGAAAACCGACGCCCTGTCCGGCATGGCGAAGGAAATGCTGGCCCAGGCGCAGCCGGCGCGCCCCACCAGTGAACAGGCGCTATGTGATTTCGATCGCAAGGTGCTGGCCACCTTCACCACCAGCGATGGTCGGATCAAGGCCTTCCCCATGCAGGAAAGGAAATTTCGCGTGCTGCTGCGCCACGTGCTGCCCTCATTCAGTCACGGCGTGCGCTACACCGAAAAGCGAGTCAACGAGATCCTGTCGAAGTACAACGACGACACCGCCCGCCTGCGCCGCTGGCTGGTGGACTTCGGCTACATGGCCAGAGAGGGAGGCGGCGGCAAGTACTGGAGGGTGGACAAGGAGTGAAGTTACCTATTCCACACAGAGGCACAGAGCAGCCTGACGGCGGTAACCAAAGCGGGCGAGGTCACTCATCTCGTCAGCCACCAGCCGTTGAGAACACAGAGGGGACGGGGGCTTCGGAGGGGATCTAACCCTTCCCTTTCTCATCCGGTTCTGTGCCCTCTGCGCTCTCTGTGAGAGACAGCTAACTTGATCCGCGGTCCACGCGATGCTGTTTAGTTCCGTCTGCGCGACATGGCGCGATCCATTTCGCGCTGGGCTTCGCGCTTCTTGACGTCTTCGCGCCGGTCGTATTGCTGCTTGCCGTGCACCAGGGCCAGTTCCACTTTCACGCGGCCGCGCTTTTCGTAAAGTGAAAGCGGGATCAGGGTGTAGCCCTTCTCGCGTACCTTGGCTACCAGGCGATCGATCTCTTGCCGGTGCAGCAACAGCTTGCGCCGCCGGCGCGGGTCATGGTTGCGCGCGTGGGCGAACGAATAGACGCCAATGTCCAACTGATGCAGCCACGCCTCGCCGCTTTCCACGCTGGCGTAGGCGTCGATGAGGGTCACTTTCCCGTCGCGGATGGACTTGACCTCAGAGCCGACCAAGGCAAGGCCTGCCTCCAGGGTCTCGTCGATTTCGTACTCATGGCGCGCCTTGCGATTGCGCGCCAGGATCTTGGTTTCGTCCGACCGGCTCTTGCGCCCAGCCCCGCCCGCCACTCGCTCCCTCTCCTACAGCTTGCTGCCCTCGCCTGGAAGGCGCATGGCCAGCGGTGTCTCGCTGGCCATGGCCCGGCGCAGATAGGTGGGCTTGTCGAACTCGCTCTCCTCGATGCACAGNNTGGTCGGCAGCCAGGGCCACCGACACCGTGCCCGAAGCGCGGCGCGGTCCGCTGCCCGGGACTGTGCTCATGGCCGAGGTGACGGCCGGACGAATCACCGGCCGCGACTCGGGAGCCGGGGTATGCCGCTCGGCCATCGCCACGGGAACCGTGGGCGCCGTCGCCATCCCGACCACCGGAGGGGGCGTGTAGGTCGTGGCACCAGCCGGATATTCCGTCGGGGCGGAAAACTCGTCGACCGCGGTGTCGGCGAACTCGACGATCTCAGGCACTGCGCTGCGGGCCGGCGCCGCAAACACCACGCGCGGCGGAGCGGCTAGGCTGGCGTCAGCCGCGGGAGNNCGCGTGTTCAAGCTGCCGGCCACGGTGGAAGCCTCGACCGCTGTGCGACTCTGGAAACCTGTCGCGATCACCGTGAGGCACACCTCATCGGTCATGTTGGCGTCAATGACTGAGCCGAAGATGATGTTGGCGTCGGGATCAGCGGATTCTTGAATCAGGGTGCAAGCCTCGGTGACCTCGGCCAGCATCAGGTCAGGACCGCCGGTGATGTTGACTAGGATCCCCGTGGCGCCGTTGATGGAGACGTCTTCCAGCAGCGGCGAATTGATGGCCATCATGGCGGCATCCAGGGCGCGCTTCTCGCCCTTGCCGTGACCCGAGCCCATCAGCGCCCGACCCATGCCCGTCATGATGGTGCGCACGTCGGCAAAGTCGACGTTGATGAGACCGGGCATCATGACCAGATCGCTAATGCCCCGCACCGCCGTGGCGCACACGCTGTCCACCAGATTGAACGACTCGCGCAGGGTCATGTTCTTGCCGGCGAGCGCGACCAGACGGTCGTTGGGAATAACGATGAGCGCGTCCACTGACCTGGCCAGCTCGGCCACGCCTGCATTCGCCTTCTTCTTGCGCTGCAGGCCCTCAAACATGAAGGGCTTGGTCACCACCGCCACGGTGAGCGCGCCCGCTTCGCGGGCCACGCGCGCAATCACGGGCGCCGCGCCGGTGCCAGTCCCGCCGCCCATGCCCGCGGTGACGAAAACCATGTCGGCGCCCCCGATCACCTCGGCAATGCGCGAAGCATCTTCCAAGGCCGCGGCGCAACCGATGTCGGGGTTGGCCCCGGCACCGAGGCCCTTGGTCAGGTTTTTCCCAATCTGAATCTTGGTGGGGGCCTGGTT
This sequence comes from Myxococcales bacterium, assembly GCA_003153875.1. Next base: position 4,656 of record PMBY01000153.1, read on the forward strand.
GGTCTCCAGCACCTGACAGTCGGTGTTGGCGGCCACGAAGTCNNCTGGTCGTCGAATTCGAGCATGTGATATCTCCCTGGACTACTTGGATCGCACGGCCTGCGCCATGCTCCAAATTTTTCACTCGACGAAGTGATGGGCAGGCGCTGGCGTGCGTCGAACAGCCGCCAACACCTGAACACCCGCACAGGGCTGATCCTGTCGTCTCGCCGGCACCTCGGAGGTCGATGGCACCGGAATAACATTCGTGCAGTACTCACAAAACGCGAAGATCGGGCTGCGAGAAACGGTATACATGGCCGCATGTACTCATCGTTCCGCGCCCTGACCTTCCAGTCCGTTTTGTTTTCCGCCTGCCTGCTGGCGAGCCTCTGGGGCTGCTCCAAGGCAAGCGGGCCTTCAGTTTCTGGAACCGTCGCGATCTCGGCCGCGCCGCAGACCGTTCGGACCAACAATGGGCTCGGCACCAGCTACTGGCTGTGGCCCCCGACCTGGGGGAACCTGGTTGCGGGAACGGAGGACCAGATCCACAAGCTCGCGCCCTTCGTCATGCGCGTCGGAGGTTCGAACAACGACACGAACTTGCCTGACAAGTTCGACGACGCCCAGATGGACGCGGCCATGACCTACCTGCGGGCCATCGGTGCCGACATGATTCTGCAGGTGCCATTGCTTGCCGCCCGCCGTACCAATCCCGACGCCGGTTCCGACGTCAATGCCGATGCAGATTCCGATGTCGACGCCGGTTTCGATGCCGATGCCGACGCCGGTTCCAGCGCCGTGGCCGGCGCGCCAAATGGCCCTGCCATGGCAGCCGCCATGGTGTCGTACGCCAACGTGCAGAACACATACGGAGTCAAGTACTTCTCCATCGGCAACGAGCCTGACCTCTATGCAACCGGGACCGGGTCATCGGGCATTCCCGGCTACACGCCCGCGGACTATTGTGCGGATGTCACCAACTACGTCGCAGCGATGAAGGCAGTCGATCCGACGATCAAGATTGTTGGACCGGATCTGTCATGGAAATACCAGGGCGGCGCCAACGACTGGCTCACCCCGATCTTGCAGACTTGCGGCTCGCTCTTCGACATCGTGGCGATCCACCGCTACCCCATCGCCCCAGCCCTGACCACCGTTGCCGCCGCTGCCGCCGATGCGTCCAACTTGCGAGGCATGATCGCGCACCTTCAATCCATCCTGCAGGCGACTGGGAACGCTGGCAAGCCGCTGGCCATCACCGAGTGCAACATCACCTGGGACGGCAATCCTACCAATCCCGTGCTGCCCGCGTCTCCTGGCACGGTTCCCGCGGGGCTGTGGGCGGCAGATGCGTTCGGTGTTGGCCTTGAATCGGGGCTGTGGGCGACTGTGTTCTGGAGCACGCGCGAGAGCTGGACGCTGGGCTTGTTGGCGAACAGGCCAGGCACCCCCAAGCCGCAGCCGGCGTATTGGGCGCTCGATCTCTTTGTAGAGCACTTCGGTCTCACCCTGATCTCGGTATCATCGACGCCCACCAAAGTTAGCGCCTACGCCAGTCGCAATCAGGACGACGACAGAACCCAGATCATCGCGGTCAACTGGAATGACGTGCCTGCAGTTCTCACCTTCAAGGTCGACGGTCTCGCGACCGCTCCCAAGCCTGCAACCTTCACTCTCCCCGCCCTTTCAGTCGGGGCGATCGAAATCCCGGACACAGGCGCTGCGTCCGCTTTGGTCTACGGGGAGACGCAACACAAGGCGAACCTGCCTCCGCAGCCACTGTAGTCTACTGGCGCATCCAGTTCACGATGAACTGGCCGTGGCCTGGTGAAGCGCCGTTGGTCTGGCTCAGGGTGCTATCAGGGAATGGGCCATCCACCGGCGGGGCGGTGGTGAAGTAGTTGCTGGAATCCTTGCCCGCGGCCAGTTTCCACGCGGTTCCGCTAATGTCATTGGTCTGCATCCAGGTGAACCACAGATTCGCTTCGGCCTCACAAACCCTGTTGTCGGGGGCGACCCCGCCGCTGGCTGGTGTGGCTCCAAACTCAGTGATGAAGAGTGCAACCCCTTTGGACATCGCCGTATCGCCCTTGGCGCGCAGGCTCGCACTGTGTGAACAGGAATAGAAGTGCAGGGTGTAGAGCAGGTTCGTTCCAGTGACGGGATCGGCGGCCGCCTTGTCGACATCCTGGGACCAGTTGGGCGTGCCCATGATGATGAGATTGTCCGGATCAACAGCTCGAATCGCAGCCACCACCGCCGTGTGATACGGCTTGATCTGGGCCCAAGTGACGTTGACCGGTTCGTTGTAGTCTTCGTAGATCACGTTGGGGCAGGCGCCGTACTTCTGAGCCATCCCGGTGAAGAACTCGATGGACACGGCCTGTTCGTTCTGGGCCGATCCCGAGTGCCAATCCAGTATGACGTACACGCCCAGGGCAATGGCGTTCTGGGTGATGGTGTCCATTCTGGCCTGTAGGGCCGTTTTGTTGGCGGCGCTGGTCGTGTATCCGCCCGAGGCGCTGGTCCCCAACGGGGCTCGCAAGGCCATCATCTTCCAGTTGTCTCGCATGTACTGCATGGCGGCCTTGCTTTCGGCGTACTTGGGATTCTCCCAATTGAGCCAAAAGCCACTCACACCTTTGAGTTGCACGGGATTGCCAGACTGATCCTGTAGTTTGTTTCCTACGACCTTGAGTTGACCGTGCAAAGCCACGGGAGAACCAGCAGGCGCAGGTGAGCTGCAACCGGGAACGGTGACATTTCCGCCGGTTGGCGTGCTTGCCGTGGTGCCGCCCGTCGCCGCGGTACCGCCCGTCGCTGCGGCGCCGCCGCTTCCGCTGCTCCCGCCTGCCTTGGTACCGCCCACCACGGTAGCGCCGCCGCTTCCGCTGCTCCCGCCTGCCTTGGTACCGCCCACTACGGTGGCGCCGCCGCTTCCGCTGCTCCCGCCCGACTTTGTCGTTCCCCCGGTTACCTTGGTACCACCACCGCCGGTGGTGCCGCTGCTTCCGGCTCCCCCGTTCGTCGTTCCGGTATCCTGTCCTGTTGTCCCGCCCAGGTCGCCCGCGCCGCCAGTGTCGATCGCGCCCCCTGCTTCACTCGCACCGCCCGCTCCCGCGCCGCCGCTGGTGCCCATCACGCCTCCGGATTCAGTCGCGCCGCCAGTGCCGGACACAGTCGTGCCCCCAGCGCTCGTCGTGCCCCCGGCGGCCGTGGTAGCCGGGATTTCAGTCGTGCCCGCGGAGCCGCCTGCCTGGCCGCTTGCGCCCGCAGTACTCGCACCGTCCGAGGACGTCGAGCATGCGTGCAAGGCAAGGCCCAAGATTGACAGGAACATCCAACGCGTCTTCATCATTTCTCCTTGTGACTGTCTGATAGAGCTTGAAGGACCATGTAGGTAGGTCGCCAGAAGCTTCTATGTGTCGCGACAGGGCATTCCCTCGGCGAGACCACAGATCCCCGTACCTGTCGAGTGGAGCCGTGGGCCGCACTCCTGCCAACGCCATGAATCGGAACGGCCGGCGACAGTGCTATTCTGCGTGCCTTGTCCCCTGCCGCCCATTCCCCAGCGATTTCCATGCGCCGCTGTCTCGGCTGGCTCACCCTTGCCTGCGTGTTCGATCCGCTGCTAGCTCAAGCGGCGACAGTCGATGCTGCCGGCGACTGTCCGGCTGGCGCCGACATTGATGCGGCGCTGGCTCAGTTGCTGAGCACCAAGGCGGGCCGCACGTCTTCCGCGGCCGTCACCGTGCGCGACCTGGGCGCGACCTGGGCGGTCCACGTGGCCGGCCGCTCCGCCACCTACTCCGATCCTGATCGCAACTGCGCGGAGCGAACCAAGGTTGCGGCCGTCTTCGTGGCGCTGGTACTCGAGCCTCCAGACATCGGAGAACCGTCTCCCGCTCCAGCTATGCCTGAATCCGCCGGTTCGGCGCAACCTCGCGTGCCCCGTGCCCACCGGCTCGACCTTGCGCCCGCGTTCCTGGTCGCACCAGGAGCAGGCAAGCGCAGCTCGGCCATGACTTGGGCGGGAGCCTTGCGCTGGCTGGCGTCGGGGGAACATTTCGGTCTGACGGCCGGCCTGGAGGGCAGTTACCCGGCCGTCGCGAAAGTACAGCCATACGAGCTGTCGTTGGCGCGGATATCCATCGACACCTCGGCCAGCCTCTGCTGGCGCTGGAGTACAGCCGAGCTGGGAATCGAGCTCGGCCCCTATGGGGCTTTGCTGCTTGCCCACGGGCGCGGTCTGTATGCGAGTGCGAGCTCCACGCACATGGACGCAGGCGGGCGCCTCGGGTTTCGCGCCCAAACCATCAGTCGATGGGTGTCGCCTTTTCTGGCCCTTCAGGCGGAACTCAGCGCGCGCCGTTTCTCCCTGATGGTCGATCCGATCGGAAACGTGGGCACTGCGCCACGGATCTGGTTGGGCGTGCTAGCAGGCGCGAGTATCTCGCTCGGTTCCGGCTCCCCACGCGACTAGAAGCTTTTCGGGTTCTGGTGACATACTTAGGCTGTGCAGAGGTGGACCACTTCCCAGCGTGAGCAAAGCAGCGCGCCCTGCGCAGCCGACGCCCGTCATCTTCCCGAGATTTCAGCCCAACTGGTCTTCGAGGATGTCTACCACGCCTACTTTCGGCAGACGGTGGCCTGGATGCGAGGCCTGGGCGTGCCCGAGGCCGAGATTGAGGACGTGGCGCAAGACGTGTTCATGATTGTGCGTCGCAAGCTGTCGCACTTTCACGGCGGAAACCTGGCGGGCTGGCTGTATCGGATCGCCCATCTGACGGTGCGAAATTTCCGCCGCCGGGCCTGGTTCAAGAACTTGTTCTCGCGCGGCCGAGAGATCGATTCCATGGACATGGTCGGGATGGGCGCCACACCAGCCATGGCGCTCGAGACCAAGCAGGATCAGCGCGTGCTGGCCCAGATGCTTGCCCGCATGAGCGACAAGCGGCGCACAACCCTGGTTCTCTACGAGATTGAAGGCTATAGCGGCCAGGAGATCGCCATGCTGCACGGCGTGCCCGTGAAAACCGTCTGGACTAGGCTGTACCACGCTCGCCAGGATCTGGTGGCCATGGTCGCAGCCCAGCGGAAACAGAGAGAAGCCGAAGTGGGAAAGCCATGAAACAGCGACTAACCGAAATGCAAGACTTCCGCGATCCGGACGAAGCTGAGGCTGCGCGGCTGTTGCAATCTCTGTCTCCCGCCGCTCCCAACGAATTGGCGGAAAGGCGGGTCTATGCCAGGATCTGCGCAGGGCCCTCGCGCGGCCCGCGCTTGCTGCCGGTGGCTGTCTTGGTGACGGCCCTGCTCGTCAGCACCACCATCCTCAGCGCCACCCTGGCTCGTCGTTGGCTTGCTGGTTCGGACCAGAAATCGTCGGGGCCGACCGCGCTGAGCCTGCCGTCCGCCCAGCCAAGGCACGCGACCGCGCCGCGAGAACAAGAACCCGAGGTGAGGCCGGCCCCGGCCGACAGCATTCCGACTGCGCGTTCCGCAACGGACCAGGTGGCGTCCGCGTCTGCCACCCCTGTCAGCACCCGTCGCGATCATGTGCGAGAGCCGCTGACGGGAAAGCGTCAGGTAGTGGCATCCAGTGATGTGCGGGGCTCGCTCGATGAGTCGCCTCCGGTGGAGGTGGCCCCGGCCCCGGCCCCGCCGCCGCCCGAAGAAGCGGCACTGGTGATGGCGGCCCTGCGATCCCTGCGCCGCGAGCACAACCCGGCGCAAGCCGGCGCCCTGGCACACAGCTACCTCACGCGCTTCCCCGAAGGCGTGCTCAACGAAGAAGCGCTTGCCATCGGCATCGAAGCAGCCCTGGCTCGCCACGATGCTGATGTCGCCACGACACTGGCCCACCAATACCTTGGACGCTACCCGGCAGGCCGGTTCGTCAGCCTGGCACGCAAGACAGCGAGCGCGGCCAGGCCTTGAAACAACGATTGCACTACGCGACCGGCGCCTTGTCAGTCGCCGCACTGCTGGCCCTGGGGGCATGCAGCGACCAGATTCATCTTGGCAGCGAATGGTTTGCCGATCACGAGACCGGAAATCTGTTCCAGTGGGCTGAGGGTGGGACCGGCGTGGGCGGACAGATCTTGTCATCGGATGCNNTGCCGAACGATGCCTACTTCCGGGTGTGGATGTACATCCCGCAGAACTACACCATCGGTCTGTATTGGAACGTGTTCGAGTTCCAAGGGCGCAAAGATCCCGCGGACTCCACCAGCTATCAGTACCTGTGGAGCCTCGACCTGGAGCAAGCCCCGAACGGCGATATGTCCTGGTACCTCTACGATGATGTGCGCCTAAAGAATTACCCTCCCGCTACCACGACCGTGGCTCCCATCGGGCGCTGGTTCCTGGTCGAGGCGTTCATGCATCAGGCGACGGACAACTCGGGACGGGTCACGTTCTGGATCGACGGCAATCTGTTGGTGGATGTGACCGGGGTATCAACCGTACCCACCATGTGGCTATCCTGGAACGTGGGTGGTTCGGCGTCCAACATCACCCAACAGCCGGCCGAGATCTTTCTCGACGACGCCGCCATCACGCTCACCGGGCCGTGAGTAGAATTAGAACGCGCTCGACAGGACCCGGCGCAACCGACTGAAGATTCCGCCGCCGCTGCGGGCTGGGGTGTTGGGGCGTACGGACAGGCTCTGTTGGCTGGCGCCGTACTGAACCAGGCCGACACCCGTGGAAAACGCAGGCGACTTGACCACGTCGGCCAGGCCGCCCACGCCCTTGGGCATGCCCAGCCGTACCGGGATGCCCAGCACCTCTTCGGCCAGCTCGGCCATGCCGGGAAGCTGGGTCGCGCCGCCTGTGATCACGGCGCCTGAGGCCAGCATGTCCTCGCAACCCAGCCGCATGATCTCCGCCTTGACGAAGGAAAAGATCTCCTCGATGCGCGGCTGGATGATGTCCCGACACAACATCTGGCGCGACAGAACGCGCGGCGCGCGGCCGCCTACCGAGGCCACCTCGATGGTCTCGGGCGCGGAGACCATGCTGGCCAGGGCGCAACCCCAGCGGTGCTTGATTTTCTCTGCCTCGTGCGGGGGAGTGCGCAGGCCGAACGCGATGTCGCTGGTGAGCTGGTGACCACCAAGCGGAATCACGCTGGTGTGGGCCACCGCCCCCTCGGTGAAGATGGCGATGTCCGTGGTGCCGCCGCCAATGTCGACCAGGGCCACGCCCAGATCCTTCTCGTCTCGCTCCAGCACCGCCTCGCCTGAAGCCAGCGGCTCGAGCACGGTATCCACGACTTCCAGGTCGCATCGGCTGCAACACTTGATGATATTTTGTAGGGCCGCGGCCGCCGCGGTCACGATGTGCACGCGCGCTTCCAGGCGCACCCCGCACATGCCGAGCGGCTCGCGCACGCCGTCCTGGCCATCGACCCGGTATTCCTGTGGCAGCACGTGCACCACGTGTCGGTCCACCGGCAGGGCGATGGCGCGCGCCAGCTCGAGCACCTTGGCCACGTCGCTGGACCGCACTTCCTTGTCCTTGATGGCCACGGTGCCGGTGGAATTCACGCCCTTGATGTGTCCGCCCGCGATCCCCACGTAGACCTGTGAAATCTCGCAACCGGACATGCCTTCGGCTTCCAGCACCGCCTGCTTGATCGCGGCCACGGTGGAGTCAATGTTGACGATGACCCCCTTTTTCAACCCGCGCGAAGCATGCGTGCCCACGCCAATGACGTCGAGTCCGCTCTCGACGATTTCTGCGACGATGGCCGCGATCTTGGTGGTGCCGATGTCGAGCCCAACGATGATGTCGGAGCTTCGTCTCGCCATGATTTTCTCGTCTCCGTTCCTTCGCCCTGTCAGTTTCTTGTCGGCTTGGATGCTGGCTTGTCAACCGCGGCGTCCCCGTCGCGGCCACGCACCAGCACCGGGACTTGTCCCCCGCCCAGGTCGAGGTTCACGACCCGCACGGCGGACAGCCCGCCCAAATGTTCTTTGTCCACAGCTTCCAGGATTTGATCGAATCGCGCCAATTTCTTACTGGTGGCGCCCCGGCCAAGCCGGATCTCGGCCCCTCCTTCCAGCAGGATGAGGGTGAAGCCAAAGCGCGGGTCGATGCTGACTTCGGAGAGGCCGGGCCGGCCGGGTCGCGTGCGGTAGTCGTCGAGCACCGCCAGGGCCTCGCGGAACACCGCCGCACTGGCCTCGGGCAGTTTGGCGTATTGGTCGCGGCCGATGCCGGTCAGGACCGGCAGGCCTTCGGCTTCGTCCATGCGCGCGCGCTTGAACGGTCGGCCATTCTCGTCGACCAGATACAGCCCACTCAGCGAAGCGGCCGCCGCCGCCCGCCGCTCGACGATCTCGATGTGCAACACCGACGGCAAACGGCGTTTCACCTTGGCAGCCGCAACCCAGGGGTGGGTGGCCAGCTGCGCTGCCACGGCATCGGTGTCCACGCTGAGCAAGCGGTCGCCCAGCGTGACTCCAGCCAACGCCAGAAGTTCCTCGCGTCGGACATGCTGAGCCGGCGCGATGTCGATCTGTTTCACCTGAAAGCGCGGCGAATCCACGACGTGGCGAACTGTCCAGCGGCCGCCCCACCCTGCCCCTACCAGTACGGCCAACACCGCGACGATCTTGCCCAGCACCCGCACGATCAGCCACGCCCCGCGGCCCAGACGAGCCAGCGTAGCCCCCAGCATGAGAAACAGACTGCGCCTTTGCACCACCACGCGCCGGTTGCGCCGCCGGCCGAACCAACCGCGCCGGGAGGCGTGATAGTCGGGGATGTCCGCCTCCGCCGTCGCCACCCGCCCGCCGATGAACCGCACGACAGGGCTCACCCCGCCGGACAGGGCTGGCCGGCCCACCAGGCTGATGGCCGCGTGGTTGCGCACCTCAACACGATCACCCCGTCCGGCGACACCGCCAAGTTTTCGATCCAGAGTCTTGCTTGACCTACCGGTGAGTTATGCCGCAGCGTTACGGAATGCTCCCATGTGATTGCGACTTGATTTGGTCAGCGAGCCCCTGCGAGATCGTACCCTTGGCAACGGCCAACGACAGAAGGTAACCCTCAAGGTCGACCGATTTGCCGTCGTACACCGCTCCGGTCGTCCTGCGCAGAATCGTGCCCTCGCTGATCTCGGTATCCTCGATCACATTTCCGCCGGCAGATGCTCTGACCTGCATCCCTCGATACCCCAGACGGGCTGGAATTATCGTCTCATTGGCACTAGCCATAGGCCGGACCCAGGGCGCGCTGTCCAGGCGAGCCTGCACTTCCGCCACTTCAGATGGTTCAAGGGTGAAGACCGGGTTCGGCACACCGGAGAACACGTCGATTGTAACCTTCCACACTTCAGCCGGGGGTGCGTCTGCCGGCAGCGAGCCGCCGCTAGCGGTCACTGTGCTACCGCTGGCACCAGCACTTCCGCCTGACCCGCCGCTGCCGATGATTCCGCCGGTGCCTCCGCTTCCGATGGCTCCAGCTGCGCCAGTACCCCCAGTAGGAACGCCGCCGCTGCCGATAATCCCGCCTGTGCCGCCGCTGCCGGCGTCCCTAGCGCCGCAGTTCATCGGGCAATCGAGCGGGCTCAGCGACCAGCCGCTGCTCACGCAATCCCAGCAGCCGGAAAGCATACAGGCTTGCCCGCATTCGGGGTGTTGCAGACCTTGGCAGGTAGTGCAAACGACCATCGTGGCGGCCGGGGCGCAGACTGGATATCCGCCAGGGTTGGCTGGCAGTGGGCGCCCGTTGCACATCGACCCGGCACTGCCGGCATCCACCGCGCTGCCACCTCCTCCGATGATTCCGCCCGAGCTGGTACCACCAGTGGGACTACCGCCGTTGCCACCGCTGAGTCCGCCTGTACCGCCCGTGCCGATGCCCGCCGTGGCACTGCCGCCGGACCCGCCGCCCCCAACGGGATTGCCGCCGTTGCCACCGCTGAGTCCACCTATGCCGCCCGTGGAGCTGCCTCCTGCGCCGCCGCTGCCGCCGATTCCACCTGGGCCAACGCCCCCAGTGCCGAGGCCCCCTGCACTGCCGCCCTGGCCTTCCATTCCCGTATACAGCGTGCCTTGGCAAGCGGCCACGCCAAGACCAAGCACCAACGAGATGACAACCGACGTCCTTTGGGTCTTCATATTCGAACTCATGTCCTAGGGGTCGCGAACCTTTCCCGAATTCGTCTCACTGAAAAATGTAGCTGATGCCGATGGCCGCTTGGGCGTCCCAGGATGGCAACTGTGTGGTCGTCGCGTTGCCCGTCGTCACGGGATCAATTTGCACGCTCTGTTCACGCAGCCATTTGAAGGCGCGCATGTCGATCCAAATTCGGGTTCGGCGCCAAGGCACACCTGCGCGCATGGCCGCGGCGAGACCCCAGGTGGGCGACCAGTCGGATTGGTTTGCCAGGTAGCCCTGGCCCCAGGCGTAGGTCAGCGCTGCCACGCCTCCCAATGCCCCGTCGAGAAAGAATCTGCGCATCGCCCAATGGGCGTCAAGTGCAGCCCCAGCGGAAATCCGAGTCCAGCGGGTTGTGCCGTCCCCGACATTCACCTGTCGGGCCGCGGGCACCGTGACGTCGACCTGCCAGCCCAAGCCGCTGCCGCGCCTCGTGCGGCCGAATTCCACGCGAATGCCCGGCACGATTCCGCCAGCGGTTGCTGCCAGCAGGCCAGCTCCGATTTCACTGTGGCGAGCGTCCGTCTCCGGAATCGCCTCCTCCGGCTTCTTCACTGTCGGCGGCTGGAGGACAACCGCGGAGGGCCGGAGCACAGGCGTGCCCGCTGCCTCAACTGGGAGTTCTCCTGTCCAGGTGGTGATGACCAAAGCGACAGCCGTAGCCCGGGTCGCGCAGTCGGGCTCCACGGCAAGCTGCCTCGGGTTGGTCTTTTGTGACCCGATTTCGACCGCCAGCATCTGCTCGGTGGCGTGAATCGCCACCGACAGGGCAGGCCATTCTACGGCCGGGCGAAGGGCGAGAAGCGCACTGCGAACCGCTTCGCCCGACGGGCAGTCCGAGTCGCTGACAATCACAAGACCACGGCCGCCAGCCGGGACGTCCGAGTCCGCCTTGGCTCTCCCGGCGACGAACGTCACAACCAGCATGGTCGCCAGCGCCAGCGGCCGCATCCGTGTCGCGGGCAGAGTCAACGGTGCTCACCGAGCAGGCGGGCCGCCTCGGGGGCGAAGCGTCCGCGCGGAAAAAGCCGGAGACACTCGCGCAGATCCGCGCGTGCGCCGGCGTCGTCGCCCAGGCGGCTGCGCGCCAGGGCCCGGCCCCACATCGCGCGTTCCAAGCGTCCGCGCGCTTTCGCGTCGGTTGGCGCGCCGATGTCGGCCTTTTCCCCGGCGTGACCGCGCAGGACGCTGTCAAAATCTCCCAAGGCTTCTGGCCAGCGGCCGACGGCTGCCCGCAGCTCTCCCCGCAGGACGTGATGCTCGTCGCTATTGGGCATCTGACCGAGCGACAGCCGATCCAACTCGGCGAGCGCCTCACCTTTTCGTCCCATCTGCAAGAGCGCCTCCGCACGCAGCATGGCCGCCTCGGGAACCAGTGCACCACTCGGGAAGCGCACCCGGTAGTCGTCGAGCGCTGCCAGGGCCGACTCCGGATCGTGCGCCGTTCGTAACCTCCGCACCGCAGTCGACAGCAGGGAATGCTCGTCAGGTCGCGGCGGTGATACCTCGACGGGTGGCGTCGGCACCAACGACGCCGGCTCCACCAAAGGAGCGCGCGTCGTTTTCAACGCAGTCGACGGAGGCAACGCCGCCACCTTCGACATCCTCGCGACGGAAACCGCCGGCGCCACTGGTGCCGACGCGGCCTTCGCTTTCGCGGATGTATCCAAGGCCGCGACGGACCTAGTTTCCGGTGGCACAGCCGGGGCTGGAACAGCAGGCGGCTCCGCCGGCACGATTGGTTGGTCAGCGGGTGGTGCCGGGATCGCTGGAGTGAGCACGCGGCGGTGAGAATGGCGAACAGCTTGCGATGACGGATGGGTCTCGGCCGGTTCCGGCGGCGCCGGGCGTGGCCGCGAGCGCAGCAGCGGGACCGCAATCGCGCCGACCACGCTGCCGGCAAAGAAAACCAACGCGCCCACCAGCGCCAGGCGCAGCCCGCGGCGATTCCATTCGCTGCGTCGGCGCAGGCTGTTTCGAATGCGCCACTTGACCAGCGGCAAAGGCTCGTCGGGCGCCTGCCTGGCGCTCTGGATCAGCAGCGCAACCCCCACCGGGTCATCTTCTGGGGGCAGCTCGGCCAACCGCGTGGGATTCTGGCGACATGGCCTCATGGTCGTTCTTCCTTGTCTAGGACTTCGAGGAGTTTGGCCCGTCCCCGGTGCAGGCGAACCCAAACTGTCCCCAGGCTGGTGCCGGTCAACTCAGCCACCTCTTCGCCCGAAAGCCCTTCAATCTCGTAGAGAATGATAGCGGTTCGGTAGCAGTCGGGGAGCCGATCGAGCGCCTGGTAGAGCCGGACATGCCGTTCGTATCGCTCGACCTCTTCGTGTGGCGTGGATGGCGACGGAGCCAGGGACACCAGCGTTTCCTGGTGGCGGTTGAAAAGCAACCGCCGGATGAACCCACGGCGCATGCGGTTGCGAACCACGTTCTCAGTGACCCGGAACAACCAGGTCGTCACGTTCGCCTGGTGCCGGCTCACGAACCGCCGACGAAGAGCAATGACAAAAACGTCGTGTACCAGATCTTCGAGATCGGCGCGTGGTCCAGCCAGACGCCGTGCCCAGCGCTTGACGTCGGAGGCGTGTTCCTCGTACAGCCTATCCAGAGGCTCCGGCCGGCCGTTGGCCTCTTCAGGATCGGAGAGTGACCCGACAAGGTGCAGTCCCATCTTGCTCCGCGATATCCATCCTATCGCTCGACCGTCGAAGACCTTACCGCTTTCGCGTCGATCGTGCGACACGCGCAGTCGGGCAAGCGCGTCAATCTCGCTCAAGCGAGCAGCAAGTTATGGAACGGCCGTCGGTTCTTCCAGCGGTAGGTGTGAAAGTCGCGCTGGTCGGTGGAGAGAATGCGTCCGCTTCCCAGCTCTTCAGCCAGCACCACCAGCGACGCGTCCGCCAGGTCCATGGGCAGGTCCGCGTAGTGCTCCATCAACTCCTCGATGCGGGGTAGATGCCCATCGCCGACCTGAAACACAGTGCAGGCACCGTTGCGAACTCCGCGCACAAAGGCCAACTGCGCGGGCACGCCGAGCCGGCTCGACAGCAGATGACAGGTCTCGGTCAGGACCGGCCAGGTGGTGACCAATCCCTCGCGTAGGCCGGCCATCGCCTGTAGCGCCGCTTGATGATGCCGATCAGCACGGTTCGCCAGTGCCAGCCAGAAACCCGTGTCGGCGATGATCATGCCTTGCGGCCCAGAGAGCGCGTCAGGTCCTTCTTGTAGGCGGAAGACAAATCTGCCGGCCCGTCTGCGCAGCCGACAAAGCCGGCTGCCTTGAGGATCGACAGCGGCTCACCGCCGTCGCTCAACTCCTCATCGCAATAGCGAGCGAGCGACTCCTGCACGACCTGCGACAGGCTGCGGCGGGTGCGTTTTTGCACCAGACCAACCTTCCGGGCCAGGGTCTTGTCCAGCCTCGCGTTGATCCGACATTGGCTTGGCATGTCGCTGTCATACAGTATGTCAGACAGATTCCCGGGCGTCAAAGTCCCCTTCGTCTCCACAATCCCGCGATAGCCGCTGACCCAAGAACTTGCCCCGGCGCGCAAGGTTTCACGCTCGAAGGATCAGGGTCACGGGCCCGGCGGCGGAACTAACCAGCATCTCTTGGACCGTGGATCAAAGTTACCTATTTCTCACAGAGACACAGAGGCCGCAGAGGCGGAGGAGAGAGAGAAGGGTTGGCTGCAGCGCAGTCCAAATCCCTTCTTCTCATCCGAGCTCTGTGCCCTCTGTGCCTCTGTGGGGACTAGGTAGCCAGCAACGCATTGGATCGCGCTCTACGAGATCCTGGCTAGATGTCGGGGCCCTGGCCGACGTAATCCCTCCGGCCGATGGCCATCACTACCCATGATCGGCTACGCCTTACCCAGTCGACCCAGGATCTCACCGCCCACCTGGGTGATGTCGCCCGCGCCCAGGGTCAATAGGAGATCGCCGGAGCGCAGGCGGGGCAGCAGCCCTTCGCCCAAACCCTTGCGCGCCAGGTAGGTCACGGCGCTGCCCGCGGGGAACGTGGCCAGTAACCGCTCGATGGTCGTGCCTTCGATGGGCGCCTCGCCGGCCGCATAGATGTCAGTGAGCACAATCTCGTCAGCGCCTTTGAGCGCAGGCGCGAAATCTTTGAGCAAGTCGCGCGTGCGCGTGAAACGGTGGGGCTGGAAGGCAACCAGCAAGCGCCGGCCGAAAAGGCGTGCGGCGCCCAGGGTCGCGGCAATCTCGGTCGGGTGGTGGCCGTAGTCGTCCACCACCAAAATCCCGCCGGCCTCGCCGCGCACGGAAAAGCGCCGGTCCACACCTGCAAATGATGCCAGCGCCTCGCCATAGACCGAAAAAGGCACATCGAACACGTCGGACACGCACAGGGCAGCCAGCGCGTTCTGCGCGTAATGGATGCCGGGCATGCGCACCCACACCTCGCCGCGGGCCTTGCCGTGCACGGCCACCCGCAGGCGTGTGCCCTGCGCATCGGCAGACAAGATCTCGCCGCGATAGTCCCCCGCCGAAAGCCCGTAGGTCACGTGGCGCTTCTGCAGGTCCGCGGCCAACCCAGCGGCCACCGGGTTGTCGGCACAGAGAACCACCAGTCCATAGAACGGAACCTTGTTGGCAAAATCGACGAAGGCCTCGCGCAAGGCCGCCTCGGTCCCGTAGTGGTCCATGTGCTCGCGATCGATGTTGGTGATGACCGCGACCATGGGAATGAGGTGGCGAAACGACCCGTCCGACTCGTCTGCCTCGGCCACCAGCACCTCGCCCTGGCCCAAACGCGCGTTGGACCCGAACACCTTGGCCTTGCCGCCGATGATTGCCGTTGGGTCGAGGCCGGCGTGGGCCAGAATCGTGGCGACCATGGTGGTGGTGCTGGTCTTGCCGTGCGAGCCGGCCACGGCCACGCCGTCCTTCACGCGCATCAGCTCGCCCAGCATCTCGGCGCGTGGAATCACCGGTATGTTGCGCCGGCGCGCTGCCAGCACCTCGGGATTGTCGGGCTTGACCGCGCTGGAGATCACCACGACATCGGCACTGCGGACATGCTCAGCGCGGTGGCCGATCTGGATCTGCCCGCCCAGCACTTCCAGCCGGCGGGTCGCCTCGCTGTCACGCTGGTCCGACCCAGACACGTGATAGCCGAGGTTGAGCAGCACCTCGGCTATCCCAGACATGCCAATGCCCCCGATCCCCACGAAGTGTATGGCTACATCACGCTTCTTGAACATCGGGGGCACGACCCCGTAGGGGCGACCAGAAAGGCCTACTTGCCGGCCGGCTTGCCGCCAAGGCCGTCCAGGCTGGGCAGCTCGGACAGGTTTGGCTCGACCACGATCTCGATGCGGCGATTCTGCTTCTGACCATCGGGCGTGTCATTGGCAGCCGCCGGGTCGAAGTCCGCATAGCCGGCGGCGCCGAGCTGGCTGGGCTTCATGCCGCCCTCGACCAACAACCGGGTGACCTCGACCGCGCGCTGGGTGGAGAGCTCCCAGTTGGAACGGAACTTATGGGTCTTGATGGGCACGTTGTCGGTGTGCCCCGCCACCAGGAAGTGGCGGTCAGCCATGCCAGCCAACACCTTGGCCACGTTCGCGATGGCGGTCTTGCCTTCTTCCTTCAGCTCGACCTTGCCGGAATCGAAAAGGATGTCGTTGGGCAGGACCAGCAGCATGCGGCCGTTGCGCACGGTCACCTTGATCTGGCCGGCGTCGACCATCGAGCGCAGCTTCTCGGCCAGGCTCCTGAACATCGCTTCACGTGCCTCAGACGCTGCCTTGGCCTTCTCCAGCTCGGCCAGCTTCTTCTGCAAAGCTTCCTTATCGGCCTGGGTGCCGGTACCCCATGCCTTGAATTTGTCAGCCGCCGCGGTTGCGTCCGCCAGCTTCTTGTTCAGGTCTGTCTTCTCGGCCTTCAGCTTGGCGTTCTCGTCTTGCTGCTCCTTCAATGCCTTGTCGAGACTCGCGACCTTTAGTTCGAGTTCGGATGGGCCGCAGCCCACGGCAAAGAGCGAACCAACCAGAAACATTCCTAAGAGTTTGCTTGTGTGTCTCACGATGTCCTCCCGTGTCAGAGGTCGCCACTTTACCCCATCTTCGACGTCCACGATAGTGTGCGGGCAGCGACGACTGGAATTCCTGAAGAAACATGCGTGGCTGGTCGGCAGTGCTATGGTGCCGAACGTGAATCCGCAAGCCTTCGTGCAAGAGAAGGGAAGTCCGGATGGCGCTGCGCGCGCGGCCCTGGTTGCCTTCGCAATTTTCGCCTTGCTGGGCGTGGTGTTCTCCGCCGTGTCGACCTACGACTTCGTAGCGCACCTCGACCGTCAGGTGCACGCCATCACCTGTTCCATCGTGCCAGGCATGGGTCCCCGTGATGCCGCCGGAACCTCAGGGTGCCACGCGGTTCTCATGAGCCCCTATTCCTCGGTGTTCCGCAGCCTGACCTGGGGCGGGATTCCCATCGCGCTGCCCGCGCTGGGCGTGTTTGCTTTTCTCTTCTTTCGTGGCCTGGATCTGTGTCTGCGCCGGGGCATCGGCCGCGGCGAAACCGGGTTCCTCATCGTGGCGGCGCTGCTCCCGGTCGCGACCTCCATTATCTACTTCTGGATCTCGAAGGTGGAGCTGGGCACGGTATGTACCGTGTGTGCGGGCATCTACGGGGCGTCCCTGGGCGTGCTGGTCGCGGCCATCTGGGCTCACAGCGGGGCGCCCGCGGGCTCGGGAACCAGCTCAGGCCAGTGGCCGCTCTACTTTCTGGAAGGCTGTGCCTTGGTTCTGGTCCCGGTGATGCTCTACATGGTGCAGAAGCCTCCCTATCCCGATGCGCTCACCCACAAAAACGAGCTTCGCCATCCCGAGGATCGCTACGGCGTGATGCTCAAAAACAAAGGCACGGGCAGCGTGCCGGCCATCGAGGTCCTCGATCCGCTCTGCCCGGCGTGCAGGGCGTTCTCGCAGCGCCTGACCGCCAGCGATCTCGGTCGCGATCTCGCGCTGCAAACGGTGCTCTTCCCGCTCGACAAGGACTGCAACTGGATGGTCAACGAATCGCTGCATCCAGGATCCTGTGCGGTCAGCGAAGCCGTGTTGTGCGCGGGCGATAAATCGGGCGTTGTGCTGGAGTGGGCCTTTGCCCACCAGCCCGAACTGCTGGCCGCAGGCGCGCGTGGCCAGGACGCGGTGTACGCCCTCCTCAAGCAGGAATTCCCTGCCCTGGGCACGTGTCTTGCTCTGCCCCTGGTGCGCACCCGGCTCAACCGCAGCCTGCGCTGGGTGGTGTCCAACTCGCTGCCTGTGCTGACGCCGCAACTCTTCGTGCGCAACCACAAGATCCCCGACGAGGATACGGACCTGGGCCTCGACTTCGTGCTGGCGCGAGCCCTGGAAGGCGATGGCAGCACGCGCGGGGAGGGGCGGCGATGAGGCTCGACAAACTGCACTTCCTCCTCGCGCTTGGCACCCTGTTGGGAGTGGCGCTCCCCGCTACGCTGTGGACGCGGGCCTCGGCCACCCGCCTGACCGAGTCACTGGGCAAGGTTTCCGACGTGGCCACGGCCAGCGCGGCCAACGAAGGCTACTGCAGCGGAAACCTCAAACAAATCCTCCGCCGCGTACTCACCTCCTGCGGTCTCATCCAGGGCGGTGGGTCGCGCGGCTGCCAGCCTCTGCAGGCGCGCCAGATGGCCGCCATGTCCGGCGGCGATTTCAACTCGCTCTTCGCGCCGCTCTCTCAACGTGCGGCCATCATCCAGTTCGACCTGGACAAGGCGGAACTCGATGAGACGGCCATGGCGCTTCTGGAAAAGACCTTCGCCGACCAGCGGGGCGCGTCCTACTTCCTGGTGGTGTCGCGCGCCTCGCCCGAAGGCTCGGTCGAGCACAATCGCGATTTGTCCCGCCATCGCGCCGACGCCGTGCTGGAGCACATCAAGGGCAAGTTCAACGACCCCGAGCTGGAGCAAGAGGTGGGTCTCCTGTGGCTGGGAGAAGAATTCGCGCAACTTGACCAGGAGTTCTGTCAGTGGAAACGATCGCGCACCGAGGGTGCGTGCACAACTGCCGATCTCAACCGATCGGCCTTCATCGCGTGGATCGATTGCCGGTTGTGATATGCGTCTGACGCGCGTTCCTCTCCTCCTGCTCGTCGGTGGGTTGTCTGGCTGCCCGGCCGCGGAAAAGGCACCGCCGCCCAACACCCGCTACCAGGCCGTCAAAGCCGCGCCCACGGCGAAGGCGCCGCCCGCCCCGTGGTGCGATATGGAGTTCGCCGCGGGCACAGGAGCCCGCCTGGTACTGCCGCCGGCCACGCCCGCGCGCAAGCCAGTCGGCGCGTTGTCTACCGGGCGGTGGACGTGGTTCAACCTATGGGCGACCTGGTGCAAGCCCTGCCTGCGCGAAATGGCCGTGCTTCTAAGCTGGCGCGACCGGCTCAGGCAAAATGGCGTGGCCCTGGATCTGTGGTTTCTTTCTCTCGACGAAGACGCGGACGAACTGGCGAAGTTCCTGGCGGCGCATCCGGAAGTCGCCCCAGCGCCGTCGCTGCGTGCCTCCAGCCCGGCCGACTTTCGAGCCTGGGTCAAGAACTACACGATGGATGCCTCCATGCCCATCCCCATCCACATTCTGGCAGCGCCCGACGGCAGGGTCCGTTGCGTTCGCAACGGCTCTCTCAACGAAGGTGAGTACCCGGCAATGGCGGCGCTGCTGCGCTGACCGGCCGCCAGGCATCTTGGCGACGCGCACCGCAACAACACAACCCCTGGCGCGCACCTGTCGCCCCTTCCCCCGATGGGCTAGTTACGTGTAATAGTGGGCAGCACTTCGAGGCATCAACCGGTGTCGTCTTCTCGTCGACAGGAGATCTCATGATCC
>PMBY01000470.1 GCA_003153875.1 Myxococcales bacterium
CCCGAGGACTGGGTGCGCGCCCTCGATCAGGACCATCTGGACATCGCCATCGTGGTGCCCGGGTCTTCGATACTGAAGGAGCGCGCGATGCGCGACTACCTGACCGGCACCTTCCCGCGCCTGGTCGCCACCTGGGACGACCCCTACGTGGGGCACGTCGAACTCCACCGTCGCGCGGAGTAGGAAGTCTTCTCCTCAGTCCCGAGGCAGGAACGTGAAGTGTCCCTTGAAGAGATCGATGAGCGATTTCACGGGTCCCTCGAAGGGATACCCCTGCACGCTGTAGCCGTCGAAGAGGAAATGGCCGTAGTTGTTGTAGGGCCGCGCACCACCCACGAGCCGAAGCACCTCCCCAATCAGTCCCCGGCGAATGAACCCGTGACTGTAGTTGAACGTCATATGCGTCGCCGACCACGAACTGGGCATGCGCAGGCCCTTGAGCAACGAAACAGCGAAGACAAGCCACGCGACAATGGCAAAATGTCTTCGCCCATGAAACAGCGCCGTGATCATTTCTCGGCGCGTGGCCGCTGCAACACACATGCCACCAATCGCCGCCGTCCGAATCGGGTGCTTTCGCTAGGGTTCGCCTCAACTCAGCGGACCGCCGGCACGACATGACCGCGACATCTCTGCCCTGCTTCCCTCAGGGCTGCCAGCGGCGATCACGGTCTTCACCGCGAGCGGGGTGGTTCGGCTTCTCGCGTGCGCCGAACGAAGAGAACGCCCGCGCCGCCGCCTGCACCCAGGAGAAGCAGAAGCACGATCCACCCCTCGGTCCGGTACTTGTCCGTGTCGTACAGCCAATGGTCGACGCGAACCCGTTCGTAGGTCTCCCTGGCGTCGATGTTGAGGCGCGTGTGACGACGCCAGGGGGCATCCTGCGAGGCCCGTTTCCAGTCGTGGCCAAAGGGCACATGCTGGATGAGCCAGAGATGGCCGAGGATGGGCTGGAATGGGCCCAGCCAGACTGTGGGATAGCTGTCCTCGAAACAGCCTTCGCAGAAACCACCCTTGTCCGCCGTCAGGGAGGCGCTGCGATTGGGCAGGCCGAGCCAGCGGCTGCGCACGTCCAGCCCGATGCGAATGAAGTGGTCCCAGTAGAAGGCATTGCCCAGAAGCTGCACGCAAAGGCCGACCACCAGTAGCGCGGCCGCCAGCGAGCGTCCCGGCCGGCGTGCGGCCGAGAGAAAAGCGATGGTCGGAAGCAAGAGCACGGGTACGGCAAAGACCGCGTAGCGCGGACCCCAGGCGAAGTCACCCGGCCAGGATGGAGAGCGGCAGTAGAACAGCAGCACCGGCAGGATGGTGGCGAGCATGGCCAGCACGCTCCAGCGATGGCTGCGCCAGAAACCGGGCAAGCCGAGCACCGCGAGCACGAGCGGTGGCGAGTAGAGGAAGATGCTCTTGCCCGGTGAAAACAGAAAGCCCCACGCGCTGACCAGGACGTTCTCCACCATCACATCGCCCAACTTGGAGTAGCCCGTGTTCATGACCGAGCCGAAGCGAAGGGAGTTGTAGATCAAGACCATGAGCAGGCCGGGCAAGAACCCCAGGGCTGCGCTGACGAGAGCCTGGGCCAGGGAACGCAGATCCTTCCGATGCGCCAGCACGACCAGCAGCAGCGCGCCCGGAAACGACAGGGCGTAGATGTACTTGGTGTTGAGCAGCAGGCCGGCCCACAGCCCCGTGGCCAGGGCCGTGCGTCGGTCGAGACGTTCGAGGAGCTGCGAAAGCTCGAGGAAGAAGCCGGTGAAACAGGCGATCTGAGCGATCTCGCTGAAGGGATAGCGGGCGTAGACCCAGACGATGCTCCCAGCTGCGAGCAGAATCGCCGCGAAACCGGCCAGGGGCGGTGAGGCGCCGTGGCGCCGGCACAGGCGGAAGAACAACCACGCCACCAGCCCGCCCAGCAGCGTGCCAGCCAGATGGCAGGCAAACGCCGTCAACAAGTGAGCCATCTCCGGGCCTGGGTGCAGGTACCAGAGGACGTTGCGCAGGGCCGCGCCGGGCAAGTGCAGCAGAGACGGCAGCCAAGGCTGGGGTGCATAGAATCTGCCCCCGCGGCCGGGCGGCGCATCCGAGGGCCAGCGGAAGGGAACCGCGATGCCTTCGCCGTGCACCATGGACTCGGCCACCTCGTAAATGGGCCGCGCGTCGCCCCAAGGAACCTCGCGACTCATGGTCGCGAAGTACAGACAGGTCACGGCGATGAACAGGTACACGCCCGGGCGCCATCCTGAAAGCGCGCCGACCACGCGGCTCCATCGACCCACCAGGCCGCTCATGGAACTCCCGCTGGAATCAGCCGGCCGAAGGAACCCAGTGGACCACGCACCGGCCGGCAGGGCCCATCCCGGCGAAGGAGCGCGTATCCGCTGGCCTGCGCGACGATCTTGTAGCGAGCATCAGCGAGCTTTTGTCCTGGAATCAGCAACGCGTAGTTGGCGGAGTCGAGCCCCGGCCACCACAGGAGCGGCACGCGGCGATGCAGGTAGCTGTAGCCTCCGGTCCAGTACGCGTTCACGTTGGGCATGACCAAACCACAAAGATCGGCACGGCGTCCAACTTCCGCCAGCAGCCGATTCTGTTCATCCAAACAACCCCACACTCTGGTCGTCGGGGGCCTCGCCTCGCCGGGCACCTGGAGCCCTTGGCCAATGTCGTCGAACGTCACGCGGCGAGCGCGCAGGCCAAAGGCCGCCAGAAGGACCATGCCCACCACCGCCGCACTGGTCGCAGGTCGGGCGCGCAGCAACGGAAGCTTTTCAATGAGGACGGCCAGCCCCACCGCGGCGCAGGTGAGAAAAAGCGGGAGCGCGGGATAGAGGAAACGTAGTTCCTTGTGCGGGAACAGGGAATGGATCGCGAGGAACAGCAAAGTCAGCAGGGCCACTGGCCAGGTGCGCGCAAGCCCCGCGAGAAAACCCAGCACCAGGGCCAGCAGGGCCAGCCCATTGGTGGCCAGCATGGTCTGTAGATAGAAGCCCCTGGAAGAGACGCCCCACAGCTCGGATCCCTTTTCGATCACGTTGAAGCGCAGGTACTCGATGATTGACTGGAACGGCTTGCCCCAGGTCACCCAATCGAGAAGGCCGCCCAGGAGCAAGGCCGCGAAACCGCCAGCCGCCAGAGCGATCGCGGCGCGCAGTCGGCACCGGGTCAGCACGATGAGGACCAGCGCTGCCAGCAGCGCACCATTCTGGCAACGGAGCACGGTCGCCAAGCCGAACAGAACACCGGCGCCCAGCAAACGCCAGGCGGTCGCGCTCGCCACGCCGGTCTTGGCCTCGGGCCCTTGTGCGAGCGAGCGCGAGCCGAGCCCGCACGGCCACAGGATCCACAATGACCAGGTGATCAAGGGCGCGCAGGCCACCTCGGCCAGGGCGCGGCTGCTGTAAAGAAGGCTAGCGGGAAACGCGATGGCCGCAATTCCCAGCAGCAGGGTTGCCGCCGTGCCACCCATCACACGCGCCAGCCGCAGCATGGGATAGAAGGTGACCGCCGCGCCCCCAGCGAAGAGCAACTTGGTGCCGATCACCAGAGCCAGGCCGTGGTCGAGCCCGAGCTTGGCCAGCACTTTCATGAAACCGCCGATCAGCCCGGGCAGAAACCAGGAGCGTGCCCCGGACTGGTATTCCCAGGGCACGAGTCCGTAGCCAAAGGCCAGGCGGTGTCCTTGCTCCAGGGTCTGGAAGATCTCGTCGGCCCAGATCACACCCTGGTCGTGCGCAGCCAGATACGCGCGCGGGGCGAAGATCGCGACGCACAGGCCGAGCCACAGCCAGACGGGCTTGCGCAGATTGACCGGACCGTTCACTGGGGCAAGGATGCCCTCTCGCCCCCGTCGGGTCCAGTGGGACGGGCAGCCGTCACTTGAGGACGCTAAGCCGGCTGCTGCGCTTGCCGGGGCCAGGGTCAGGCAGGTTGAGCACCGACAGGGCGCAGGCCACTTGCTGGGCGATGCTGACAAATAGCTCAGCTACCGGCGATTTCGGCTCGGCCAGCACGATGGGTATGCCCGCATCACCACCGCTGCGCACCCCGGGCAGAAGCGGCACTTCGCCAAGGAAGCGCAGGCCTTCGCGTTCGGCCAGCCGGCGGCCCCCGCCGCGCGAGAAGATTTCGTCGCGGTGTCCGCAGGACGGGCACAGGTAGTAGCTCATGTTCTCGACCACACCCAGCACCGGAACCTGCACCTTCTTCCACATGGCCATGGCCTTCTCGACGTCGAGGATGGAAACCTCTTGCGGCGTGGTGACCATGACCGCGCCGGTCACGGGAATGAGCTGCGACAGCGAGAGCTGCGTGTCGCCGGTCCCGGGCGGCAGATCGACCACCAGATAGTCCAGCTCACCCCACTCGACGTCGTCGAGAAACTGCTGCAGCAGCTTGTGCACCATGGGCCCGCGCCAGATGATGGCGGTGCCGCGCTCGACGAAGAAGCCCACTGACACCACCTGGATGCCGTGGTGGACCGCGGGCTTGATCTTCTGGCCCGCGCCGATATCAGGAGGCACCTCGGGGTTGCCCATCATCTGCGGGATGGAAGGCCCGAACACGTCGGCGTCCAGGATGCCCACCCGCGCTCCTTGCTGGTGCAGAGCCGCGGCTAGGTTGGTGGCCACCGTGGACTTGCCCACGCCGCCCTTGCCCGCCGCGATCGCGACGATGTTGCGCACTCCAGGCAGCCTCTCTCGCTGCGGGCCCAGTCGCCGCGCCACCTCAGCCGAGAAGACAACCTCGACGCCGGCCACACCGGCCAGTCGTCCCACCGCCTCGCGCACGGACGTTGCGATCACGTCGCGCGAGGGGCAGGCGGGCGTGGTCAGCTGCAGGTTGACGCGAACCTGGCCGCCCTCGACGCCTACCTCGCGCACCATGTTCGCCGCCTGCAAGGTGCGGCCCAGCGCCGGATCCTTGACCTGGTCTAGAATCGACTGAACTTCTTCGACGGTAGGAATGACGATCTCCTGCTGTGGCGCTAGTGCTTGCCGGAATGGGGAACCACACGAAGCACAGCAATGGGGTCGGACGCGTCGGATGCATGCGCGTCGGGATGGTGGCCCATCTTGTGGCGCTTGACCGCCAGGTAGTCCGCGTTGTGCTGATTCTCTCCCACCCAATGGGAAACGCGATCCACCACCGTCACCCCGGCGTCTTCCAGTCCCTTCACCTTGAGGGGGTTGTTGGTCATGAGCCGCACCGAAAGCACGCCCAGATCGCGCAGGATGGCGCCTGCGATGTCGTAGGAGCGTTCGTCGGCTTCGAAACCCAGAGCCAGGTTGGCTTCCACGGTATCGGCGCCGCCCGACTGCAAGGCATAGGCGCGAATCTTGTTGCCCAGCCCGATGCCGCGGCCCTCCTGTCGGAGATAGACCAGAACGCCGGCGCCCTCAGCCGCGATTTTTTCCAGCGCCACGTGTAGCTGCTCGCGGCAGTCGCACTTGAGCGATCCCAGGACCTCGGAGGTCCAACACTCGGAATGCACGCGCGCCAACACCTGGTTCTTGCCCTGGACGGGCCCACGCACGATGGCCACATGCTCCTGATTCGAATTGGCCGAGCCGGTCCCCGTCCCGTCGGCCGACTCATGGTACACGAATACCCGAAACGGTCCGTGGACCGTTGGCAGATCGGCTTCGGCATATCGCACGAGCTTCATGGNNAGGACGCCGGTCGCGTCTTGCTTGCTCCGTCGTCGGATGTCATCCTTTCTAGTGAGATGTCCATTCTTCCCATCCTGCATTTCCCCGACCCGCGCTTGCGTGAGGCGTCGCGTGACGTCACCAGCTTTGATGCCGAGCTGAAGCGTTTGGTGGCGGATATGACGGATACCATGTACCTGGCCGAGGGCGCCGGATTGTCGGCCATCCAGGTCGGCGTTCCGCTGCGCATCTTCCTCATCGACCCCGAGGCGGCCGGCCGTCAGCCCACCGACCCACCCATGGTCTTCATCAATCCCGAGATCGTCCGCTTGTCCGACGAGGCGCAGACCGGGGATGAGGGGTGTCTTTCGTTTCCGGGGATATTCGTGCCCGTGAAGCGAGCCATGACCGCCGAGGTCAAGGCAATCGACGTCGAGGGCAAGCCCTTCACCATCGAGGGCAGTGGCCTCTTCGCACGGGCCATGCAGCACGAATACGACCATCTTGCGGGTCGCTTGCTCATCGACATGGTGGGCCCGGTCAAGCGCCAGATCATCAAACGTAAGATGCGCAAAGAAGCCGAGGTCGAGGCACCTTGAACGCAGGAACTGCAGCGGGCAAGCGGGCTAGTTGATGCCCACGCTTGTGCTGTCTCGGATCAGCTTCGAGGCGCGCCATGGCGCGACCCCTGCGGAGCGCCGGTCTTTGCGCCGGTTTGAAGTGGACATTGAGATCGATGCGCCGCTGGAGACAGCCCAGTCCACCGATCGTTTGACCGACACCATCGACTATCGGCAAGTGGCCGAGATCATCGTGGGGATCGGGACGGGCGAGACCCACCATCTTCTGGAAGCCCTGGCTCGTCACATGATCGACGCGATTGCGGCACGCCTGCCCAGGGTCACCCTGCGCCTCGAGCTGCGCAAGCTCAACCCGCCCGACTGTCCAGGCCAGCCAGCCTACGCGGCGGTTCGCATGGCGCATCTGGCAGGCGAGTGAAGAGACTGATGCCTGTTCTCGAAAGCTTGTAGCGGGGTGGAGTCCAAGTCTATAGCGCCCGAGCACCAAAGTGCGCGACCGCCGGGTCGACTTCCGGCTGCACTAGCGACCGCACCGTGTTCATACGCCTTGCGCCCGGGTTGCGGTATACATCGAAGCCAGTGGGGTTCATCATGCCAACGCGTTGGATTGTCCTCGCCAGTGCTGCTGTCTGCGCCAGCCTGATCACGGCGCCCGCGGACGCCAGGAAGCCCTCCGCGGACAGCGGCGGCAACGCGCGGAGCCCGGCGCTGAAGGTGCAGGTCGACAAGTCCCACGCCCTGGACGAACACCGGATGGCGATTCGCATGTCGAGGCCGCCGGGGAAGATCGAGATCACCGTCACCAACGAGGACGGCATCACGATCGCCGAGCATGAGCACGATTTCACCGGCCATCCGGCGGGCGCCTCGCTGGTCGTCAGCTGGGACCAGCCGCGCGATCAGCCGATCGGGTCCATCGTGCTGAGGATGTTCGACCGGGACGGCCAATACGTCCACCAGGAGTACTCCGCTTGGTACGTCCCCATTCCGCACGAGGATGTCAACTTCCGCACGGATTCGGCCGAGATCGAAGCCCCGGAGATCCCGAAGCTCGAGGAGGCATTTGCGAAGGTGCAGGAGATCCTGTCGAAGGACAAAGCGCGCGAGCACAAGAAGCTCACGCTGTACGTCGCGGGACACACCGACACGGTGGGGAGCGCTGGATACAACCGGGGGTTGTCGCAGACGCGCGCGCAATCGCTGGCGCGCTGGTTCCGCCAGCGTGGTGTGCACATTCCCATCGCGTTCGAGGGGTTCGGCGAAACCGCG
This sequence comes from Myxococcales bacterium, assembly GCA_003153875.1. The sequence goes on from PMBY01000470.1 coordinate 7,499, forward strand.
CTGCTGGTCCAGACGCCCGATGAGACCGACGAGCCGCGCAACCGGCGCGCGGATTACATCATCGCGGACGAGCCTCCTCCCATGAAGAGCACTGGCTTCAGGCCCGGGTGGAAGCGCATCAACTGATCCGTGCGCAGCCCCGGAGTTTCTAGGTACAGCCCTTCCCCTTCTGAACCCACGCAGTGTTAGAACGGCATGATGCAGCTTCATCGAATCCTTCAGAGTTACGCTCCTGTCTGCTGCGTGCTCGCTATTGCTGTTCTTGGTATTGCGTCGTGCTCGTCCGGAGCGTCGAGTCCGCCCCACCCAACCGGCGGCCACGGTGGCGCGACTGCCAGCGGTGGGGCAGGCGGGCAGGGCGGTGGCAGCAGTGGAAGCGGGGGGAGCGCCGTCTCAGGCGGGCAGACAGCCAGCGGGGGGAACGCCGATACAGGCGGGCAGACAGCCAGCGGGGGGAACGCCGATACGGGCGGGCAGGCAGCCAGCGGGGGCAGCGCCGATACAGGCGGGCAGGCAGCCAGCGGGGGNNAGCGGAGGTGCGGACGCAGCCTCGGAGGACAGCCAACCTGGCGACGATGGCGGGATCGTGGATGACGGCGGGGGAGCCAGTGAGGCTGGCGACACCAGCACCGGAGACGACGCCCCAACCGAGCCAACCGATGCCGACCGCTGCGTGGCAATTGGCGGAACCTACGCCGACGACAAGTGCGTAATTGATTGCAGCGCTGCCGGCGCTTGCGCATCCGTGGTCACCTGTCCATTCCAACTCACTTGCCAAATCACCTGCGGGCCCAATGGATGCGCAGGCGGGATTGAGTGTCCCCAAGCAGTCGGTTGCGACGTCGCATGCGTGGGATCGAATTCGTGTGCGGGCTCGATCAGCTGCAAGGGCAGTTCGTGCACGGTGGCTTGCAGTGGAACGAATGCCTGCAGCAGCGCGGTGGCCAGCGCTGCTTCCAAGAGTCAAATCACCTGTAGCGGAGACGGCGCGTGTGCCTCGGACCTGACTTGTTCAGGCGACTCGTGCACATTGACCTGTTCGGGGAATGGGTCTTGCGCGGGTGCTGTGAGTCTGTACGGGACCACAGTCACTGCCAGCTGCAC
>PMBY01000131.1:0-1418 GCA_003153875.1 Myxococcales bacterium
ACGTGGATGTGCTGGGACTGCGCTCATGAGGAATGCCAGCACCAAGATCCGGGGGAACCATGACACCGATCGAGTCCCGAGCATTCTGGCGCGTCCACATGGCCGCCCAGAACGAGGCGACAAGCAAGGGTGCCTGCTGGATGTGCTGCACGAAGGTCGGCTGCAACGCCACCGATGCACCCGGGGAGACGCTGCGGGAACTGCACCCGGAGTGCGCGCGGAAGATTGGAGTTGACAGCGGTGTGGGGCAGGCGTAGAAGTGCCGACATGCTGGCAATCGTAGGTTTCGACGCTCTCAGGAACGCACGCCCCTCCGTCGGCGCGGTTGCCAGCAGCTTCTGCTACGTCTCAGGGCTGCGTGCGTTCCTCGGAGTGTCGAAGAACGCTGACCATGAAAAAGCGATGTAGTAAATGCTCGCGGGAGAAGAATATCGAGGAGTTCCGCCTTCGTCTCACTTCGCCTGATGGACGTCGTGGCCAGTGCAGGGAATGTGAGAATTTCCGTGCATTAGCCTATTACAGGGCGCACAGGGAAGCTTCGTCAAAATACAAGAAGGCTTACTACGCGAAGAATAGAGAATACTGGTTGTTGTATAGGCGCCGACGTTATGACCAAATCGGAGTCTCTTGGATTCCGAGCAAGGCGTCTCAACTACTTTCGCTGAGAAAGTGGAGAGCAGCTCATAGGGTGGAGTGCCTTGCACATCGGATTCTAAATCAATCCGTGAAGACCGGAAAGGTGCGAAAGCCCACCGCGTGCCAGAGTTGTGGACTGCATCGGTCCAAACTAGATGGACACCACAGTGACTACTCCAAGCCGCTGGATGTCCGGTGGTTATGCCATGTGTGCCACATGAAACTGCACAAGAAGTCTCGACTATCGTTGATGGATGGATGAACGGTGCGCTGGGAGGACGAACGATATGTCAGGGCCTACACGCGCGACACGCTCGAATGGCTGGCGCTCGGGTGGGAGGCGCACGCCCTGTTCTGGGAGCTACTGCGCAAGGCAGACCGGGCCGGGATACTCCAACTCGGCAAGGCCGGGCATGTTGGGATTGCTGTCGCCACTGGGATCCCAATTGACGTTGTCGAGCGCTCACTTCCCGCTCTTCTACGCGATGGCTGCGTCACTGAGAACGGGACAACCATCGTGATCAAGAACTACATCGACGCACAAGAGGCGAAAGCATCCGACAAGCAGCGTCAGCGGGAACACCGGGCGAAGGCCAGAGACTTGGCTTTGTCACAGATTGTGACCGGCCAGGCAATCACCGTCACACAATGTGACGAAAAGTCACGCACAGTCACAGGCTGTCACGGGGATTCGGTTTCTGTCACTCCTAGCCGTACTGAGCCTAGCCATCTCTCTCTGGGATCTTCTCTTCCTCTCCCAGCTTCCGATCAGAGCAAGCCGG
>PMBY01000131.1:1478-11456 GCA_003153875.1 Myxococcales bacterium
GCCGGGTGGTCGTTCTCGTTCTTCGCCTCGGAATTCAACGGGCTGAGGATCCCGCCAGAGAAGCGGCCCAAGCCAGCCTTCCCCGGGCAGCCCAAGCAGGCGGTGTACCGATGAAGCCGTATTACGAGGCGAGTGGCATCACCATCTTTCACGGCGACTGCCGCGAGATTCTGCCGACAGTACAGGCTGACGTTCTGGTGACCGACCCGCCGTATGGCCTGGGCGAGCGCTGGCAGGGCGGGACTTGGGGAGCAAACCCCATGTACGCTGACGCGCGCGAGTGGGATACGCAACCATTCGACGGGCTAGAGGCAATTGTAGTGAATTTCAAAGAGGCCATAATCTGGGGCGGAAACTACTACAGTCTACCTCCGTCTCGTTGCTGGCTAAGCTGGGAGAAGTCATCCCGCATGGCCACGATGGCTGACTTTGAGCTGGCGTGGACGAATCTTGATCGTCCAGCGAAGGCGTGGCGAGAAGATCGCAACCCAGACGGGAAACGAGAGCACCCGACGCAGAAGCCTTTGAGTCTGATGAAGTGGTGCCTTAAATTCGTCCCCATTGGCGTCGTAGTTGATCCGTTTGCTGGGAGCGGGACCACGCTCATCGCCGCCAAGGAACTTGGCCGCCGCGCAGTGGGAATCGAAATCGAGGAGCGGTACGCGGAAATCGCAGCACGCCGACTTTCGCAAGAGGTCTTCGCCTTCGGGCAGGCTGTTACATGACCGACCAAGTCCCTCCCCACGACGAATCCGCCGAACTGTCGGTGCTGGGCACGATGCTGGTGTCACCCGACGCCGCGCTTCCGCTGCTGTCCGGGCTGCGGGTCGATGATTTCTTTGAGCCCGGGCACCGTGAAGCCTGGGCGGCCGTCCTTGCCGTGGTGGCGCGCAGGATGCCGGTCGACGTGCTGGCAGTCGGTGACGAGCTCCGCGCGCGCGGCATGTGGCAGCGGTTCCCGGGCGGGTGGCAGACGTGGGCGCTCGGGTGTGCCCACCACGCGACGGCCCCCGAGATGGCCGAGCAGCATGCCCGGCTCATCGCCCAGAAGGCCACTCTGCGCCGGCTGATTGCGCTGTGTGTGGAAGTCCAGGCTGCGGCCTATTCGAGCAACGACCTGGACGACCTCATGGGACGCGCTAGGCGGGGCGTGGCAGCGCTGGAGATGCAATCCACCGACAAGGACTCCATTCGGCTCGGGGACGCGCTAGGCGACGTCCTGGGCACGATAGAGCAGCGGACCCTGGGCAACGTCCAGCCGGGCGTCAGCTACGGGCTAGAGGCGCTCGACGCCATCCTGGGCGGCGCCAAGCCCGGGCAGCTCATCCTGATTGCCGCCCGGCCCGGCGAAGGCAAGTCGGCGCTGCTCGAGCAGGTGCTGGTCAAGGCCGCGCTGGCAGGCGTGCCCGGGCACTTGTTCAGCATGGAGATGTTGATGCAGGAGCTGGCCGAGCGGGCGCTGTCTGGCCCGTCGCGGGTGGCGGCGCACGCCATGGCGACCGGCCGGCTCACGGTGGACGACTGGCGGGCCATCCAGGGGGCAGGTGGGAAGCTCGCCGAGATCCCGCTGTGGGTCGACGACCGCAGCCGTCAGATCGGGCAGATTGTGGCGAAGATCCGCAAGTGGCACGCCAACGAAGCGGCGGGGCGGCCGCCCGGGCTCGTTGGGATCGACTACATCCAGCGGCTCGTGGTGGACCAGCGCCGCGGCGAGAGTCGCGATCTGGAACTCAGCCGGGCGGGTGCCGAACTGAAGGGGCTCGCGATGGAGCTGCAGATCCCGATTGTCTGTGTGGCGGCTCTGTCCAGGGCAGTCGAGAAGCGCGGCGGGCCTCCCGTGCTGTCCGACCTGCGCGAATGTGGGACGCTTGAGTACGATGCCGACGTGGTGATTTTCCCTTACCGGGACATTCCGCCCGAAGACCAGCGGGCGCGCGGGTTCGAGACGTGAAAGGAGCTTTCGTTGAAGCCACATCCGATTTCTGAAATCTTCCCGGCAATGGAGGGCGTCGAGTTCGATGCGCTCGTCGAGGACATCAAGGCGCGCGGGCTGATCCATCCCTTGGTCATGTACCAGGGTAAGATTCTCGACGGGCGCAACCGATGGCGCGCCTGCGTAGCACTCGGGGTCAAGCCGAAGACCGTCGACTACAGAGGCGATGATCCCATCGGGCACGTCGTTTCACTGAACCTTTCACGACGGCATCTCAGTGCCAGCCAGCGCGCGATGGTGGCCGAGAAAATCGCCACCCTGAAACAGGGAGCGCGAACCGACCTTGCGCAAAATTGCGCAAAGTCTCAGACCGAGGCGGCTGAGGTTGCGGGCGTGAGCCGTCGGTCTCTCCAAGACGCGCACGTCGTAGTCACCAAGGGGACAAAGGCGCTTGCCAAAGCGGTCAACGATGGCAAAGTCTCCGTTTCGGTGGCCAGCAAAATTGCTGAAGCGCCAGCATCCGTTCAGCGCGAAGCCATAAAAGATGGTGGCCGAGCGGCCCCGGCTATCGCCAAGCGTATCGAAGAGGAGAAGCGCGAGGAAAAGCCAAAGGGACCGCCGATCAAGACGCTCGGTCTTGACGTTCCCGCTGATGTTGCTGCCGCGGCTGAGAAGGAGCAAGCGCTCGTCGACAAGATGGATCGGCTCTTGTCCGAACTGAAACGCACGTACACCGAATACGAAGCCGCCCGCGGCGACCGCAAAGGGCTCAAAACTGGGCAGCACCACACGAGCGCGCTTCGTGATTCGCTCCAGGCCATGAATACGATCCGAGGACAGCGCCCGGCCAGCGTTTGCCCATACTGCAAGCTGCTGCCTGAGATTCGCAAGACATGTGCGAGCTGTCGCACCGCTGGCTTCGTCGGAGAATTCGACTTTGAACGCGCGGCCAAGGAACTGCTGGTAGAGGGCGACGACGCTGGCATCTGGGTAAATGGCAAGTGGCAAACGATGATTTCGATGCTGGGCAAGGACTTCTAGCCATGCAGCTCGACATGTTCTCCGAAGCGCCAAAGCCGACAACACGGCGGAGTGTGCCAGCGGTTCCACCGCCATCACACGGGCTGCGGCCCTATCAGGAGGAGGCCGTTCGTTCGGTCATGCGCGAACTTGAAGGCAACCGCTCAACTCTCCTCGTGATGCCGACCGGATGCCACGCTCCTGGGCAGAAGGTTCTGCGGCTCGACGGCGCGCTGGTGGCCGTGGAGAATGTACGCATCGGTGACTTGCTGATGGGACCAGACTCCAAGCCGCGTGAGGTTCTATGTCTGCATCATGGGATCGGTGAGATGGTCGCGATTTGTCCTACCAAGGGTTCTCCTTGGACCGTCAACCGCGGCCACATTCTGACCCTTGTGCGCACGAATGATGCGCGAAAGCCTGGTTTGGTTTGTGACGTGTCGGTCGACGAATGGTCACGCTGGAGCCGGACACACAAGCACGTCCACAAGTTATTCAGAACCGGCGTGGATTTCCCGCAAGCTAAGCCCCTTCCCGTTGATCCGTATTTTCTCGGGCTGTGGCTGGGAGATGGGCAGAAGCGCCTGGACTCACTGTGCATATTCAACAAAGACCCGGAAGTGTTTGCTTATCTGGAATCATTTGCCGAGAGCAATGGGCTGGTCTATCGACGGTCAGCGGATGGGGACAAGTGCCCAAGGCTCTCCATCGTTGGCAAACGTTGGCGAGAAAACCCAGTCCTGTATGCCATTAGGGAAATTCTCGGCGATGGCTTCAAGATCCGAGTACCCACGCCGGTTCTTTCCGCAAGCAAAAGAGACAGGCTCCAAGCACTTGCCGGGCTGATGGATTCAGATGGCAGTCTAAGCGGGGGAGGCTTTGACTTCATCTCGATTGAAAGGGAACTTGCGGACGGGGTTTCCTTCCTGGCTCGCAGCGTGGGGCTCGCGGCTTACGTTAGCAAAACCAAGAAGACATGCCAGACTGGGGCCGTTGGCGACTACTGGAGAGTCTCCATTTCTGGTGACTGCGCGATGGTTCCGACTAAGATCGCGAGAAAGAAGGCGGATACAAGGCAGCAGAAGAAGGACGTTTTGCGCACTGGTTTTAGCACCGAGGCCAAGGAGGATGGCGAATACTTTGGCTTCCAACTGTCGGGGGACGGGCGCTACCTGCTGGATGATTTCACCGTAACCCACAACTCGGGCAAGACGCGCGTGATGACCGAATTGGCGCAGCGACGGAAGAAGGACAAGATCTTAGTGCTCGCCCACCGGGACGAACTGCTACAGCAAGCAGTTGAACGATTCGGGCGCGACTGTGACGAAACCGTGGGGCTCGACAAGGCGGAAGACTTCGCTGGCGACCAGCGGATCGTGGTTGGCTCGGTTCAGACCGTGTCAATGCCGGCGCGGCTGGAGCGGTTCGATCCGCAGCGATTCGACCTTGTGATGATCGACGAGGCCCACCACAGCCCCAGCGCGACCTATCGCCGGGTCGTGGACTACTTTGGCGACGCCAAGGTACTCGGCGTAACCGCGACTCCCGACCGCGCCGACGAGAAGGCCATGGGACAGGTATTCGATTCGGTGGCGTTTCTCTACGAGATTGAAGACGCCATCAACGATGGCTACCTCTGCGACGTGCGGTGTTCGCGAATTGAAATCGCGGGAATCGACCTATCGAACGTCAAGACGGTCGCGGGCGATTTGAATCAAGGCGAGCTAGACGCTGTGATGGCCGTTGAGGAGGTGTTGCTTGGCGTGGCGGACGCTACTATCCGTGAGGCGGGCAACCGCCGCACGCTCCTGTTCACCACGTCGGTTGCGAACGCCGACAAGCTGGCCGAGATTCTGAACCGGCATCGTGATGGATGCGCGCGTGCCGTGAACGGCAAGACTGAGATCGACGAGCGCCGCGGGATTCTGAAAGCACACCAGGCGGGTGACTATCAGTTCCTCTGCAACGTTGGGATCGCAACTGAGGGCTATGATGACCCTTCGATTTCGTGCGTGGCCATCGCACGTCCGACGAAGAGCCGCGCTCTATACACACAGATGTGCGGACGCGGTTTGCGAATCTTCGACGGGAAACCGGACTGCCTGCTGATCGATTACGTGGGCAACAGCGGACGGCACAAGCTGGCCAGTGCGCTCGACGTGCTGGGCGGCCGGTACACCGAGGAAGAGGAAGAACTCGCGCAAAAGATCGTCGAGAAGAATCCCGGCATGAAGGCACGGGATGCTATCGACGAGGCGCACGCGCAGGCTGAACGCGAGAAGGCCGAGCTGGAGAAGATCGCGCGGCTCAAGGCCATCAAGGCGAAGGCCATCTACAGCAAGCAAGACGTCAATCCGTTCGGGATCTTCCACCTGGACGTTCAGCGAGAGCAGGAACTAGCGGAACGCTTTGGTGGAAAGATTGCGAGCGACAAGCAAATCGCATGCTTGCAGAAGTTCAAGATCCCAGTGCCGGCCGGATGCACATCGCAACTGGCCAGCAAGCTGATTGGGACCGCGATCACGCGCCGACAGAAGGACCTCGCGAGCTTCGGGCAACTCAAGACCTTGCAGAAGTACGGCGTCAACGATATCAACATCAGCTTCAAGCACGCCAGCACGGTGATCGATGCTATCGCGCAGAATCAATGGAGGCCGCTACCGTTCGCGAATCTCGACGCCATCATGGGCAGCGGATCCGGGGATGACTTTTGATGACTGCGGTTGAGCGGCAGGAACGAGTTAGGACCGCATGGGCTCGCGCCTGCGATGAGGTGAGCGCGGTGTACGGCGACGACGGACCATCCCTGGACGCTGTGAAGGCAGCGGCTCCCGGACTGGCCACGCGAATCGAAGATGCGGAGAAAAGAGCCGAAGAGAAGAGCGTGGCGTGGGTGGGCGGCGGGCCGGGCGGTGTGCAGGTCGAGATCAATATCTGGCGTGATCTTTGGCTCGAAGCAATCAGGCTGGTGCGCGATGGCCGGAACTGACTACCCAGGATTTCGGATCGCGATGGAGGCGGCCGGTCTTGCACCGCCTCGTATTTTGCTGGCAGACGGTCAAATCCATCGGTGTCAGGTGGAAGGCAAGAAGCCCAGCAACAAAAGCGGCGCCTACAAGCTCACGCCTGATGGGCATTTCGGCGGCTTGCAGAATTGGGCGCTAGGTTCTGGGTGGCAAGACTGGAGGGCCGCCAAGCCGTCACAACTCACGCCAGAGCAGCGTTGCAAGTTTCTGGCGATGCAGAGGGCCGGGAAGGACCAGGAGCGCGAGGAACGCGCGGCAGCTCGTCGCAAGGCAGCGTCCATGTGGGGCTCGGCAGTCGAAGGCCCGCACCCCTATCTGGACCGCAAGGGGATTTGTTCCAACGGCTCGCGAGTGCTCGGCGATCTGTTGTTGATTCCGATGCGCGACTGGGACGGAGAGCTGCACTCCATCCAGACCGTTACCCCGGATGGCGAGAAGCGTTTTCTTCGTGGTGGGCGACTCGGCGGCTGCTTCCACTGGCTGCGCATTGGGCAGGCCTCCGGCCCGATGATTTACTGCTGTGAAGGATTTGCTACCGGCGCGACCATCCACGCCGCAACCGGCGGGCGCCCCGTGGTCATTAGCTTTTGTGCGTCGAATATTCTGCCAGTATGCCGAGTGCTTCGCGAGAATTTGCCGCGCGTTGTCCTGGTCGTGTGTGCTGACAACGATTACAAGACTGTCGGCAACCCAGGGGTGACAGCCGCGACCGCAGCGGCGCTTGAAGTCAGCGGACGGCTCGCTGTACCCCAGGGCATGTCAGGAACTGACTTCAACGATCTTGCCGCGGAACTTGGGATATCGGAAGCACGAAAACAGCTTCAAAACACGGCGAAACCAGAGAAAATGAAAGCGACCGAGGAAAGATGTTGACGGATTGTCAAAATAGGCGCACCCTCGGGTTCCCCCGCCAGGGGGAATGTTCCCTTCCGATCCTCTCTGATCCGATCTTCTGTAGTAGTCAGATGATCTCTTGTAGAGACGATCAGCCCCACGCCTCCCCGCCATGATTCGTCCGGGAGGCCAAGGGTTTTTGTGAGCGGGCACAATCAACGTGGAGCAAGGAGAGCACAGTGAACAAGACTTCGATTTCTTGGGTTGTTGGGCCGCGAGCCCGGGATGACGGATCTCCTGGGTTCACTTGGTCGCCAGTTATTGGATGCTCCCCTTGTTCCAGTGGCTGTAAAGCGTGCTGGGCTGCCCGCCTAGCATCCACGCGGCTCGCCCACCTGCCCGAGTATCGCGGACTCGCCAAGGACGGCAAGTGGATCGGTGGCGCGCGGTTCCTGCCCGACCGGCTCGACCAGCCGCTGCGCAAGCGGAAGCCGGCTGGGATTGCAGTTGGGCTCATGGGCGACTTGTTTCACGAGAGCATTGCCGACGAACAGATTGCGGCGGTGTTCGGCGTGATGGCGGCGTGCCCACAGCACAGGTTTTTTGTGTTGTCGAAACGCGCGCGACGATTGCGCTCACTGCTGACTGATCCACAATTCATTGCAGAGGTACAGCGATATGAAGTCGAAAGAGGAAGCGATTCTCACGAGGCTAGCAACGGGGGAACTAGAAATCGACTCAATGGGACGAGTGTGGAGGCTCAAGCGTCGGATGGGAGGGAAGGGGGTTCGGCCTCTGGAAATGCGTCCCTGTCCCAGAAAACGGGCGGAGTACATGGACGACGTGGGATATCTTTTCCTGTCGATGATGATCGACGGGAAGGTGGTGCAAGCAAAGGCTCACCGTGTAGTATGGATCGGCTCGAACGGTCCAATCCCCGAGGGTCTGACCATCAACCACAAGAACGGGGACAAGGCGGACAACAGCCCGGAGAACTAGGAATTGGCTACGATGTCACAACAGAGAAGGCATGCTCTGGACGTCCTGAACGTGGACAGGAACCATCCCAAGGGGAGCAAGAATCCCAAGACACGCTTGACCGAGGAGGATGTGATAGCGATGAGGGAGCGCAGAGCACGGGGCGCAAGGGTGAAGGACATCGCGGAATCCGCAGGAATGAACGCGAAGGCGGTATCGAAGATTCTCACACGAAGAACCTGGACACACATTTAGGCTGGCCCCTCCCCAACGTCTGGCTCGGCGTGAGCGTCGAAGACAAGTCGGCCCTGGCCCGCGCGGACGAACTGCGAGACACCCCGGCCACCGTGCGCTTCCTGTCGTGCGAGCCACTGCTGGAAGACCTCGGGCCGATCAATCTGCGGGGCATTTCGTGGGTCATCGTCGGCTGCGAAAGCGGCCCCGTCGCGCGCCACATGAAGGACGACTGGGCACTCTCGATTCGCGACCAGTGCCAGGCGGCCGGTGTGGCGTTCTTCCTGAAACAGAGAATGGCCTGCGGCAAACTCGACCACGAGCCGAAACTAAATGGCCGCACCTGGCGCGAGTTTCCCGAGGTCACGCCATGAGCCAGATCTACCTGTCCGCACGCTGGGAACGACAACAGGAACTCCGCGCCGTGCGGAACGCTCTTATTGGCTACGGGCACGAGGTGGTGTGTCGATGGTTGGAGGAGGAAGAGGACGTCACCACGAATCGTGGCCAGGCGGAAGCGGCGGACATGTGCTTGGCCGACATCGTTGACGCTGACATCTTCGTGGCGTTCACCGAGTTCTCGCGCCGGCCAGAACGTGGTGGGCGAAACGTCGAGTTGGGTGTGGCGCTCGAACTTGGGATTCGCGTGATTCTGTGCGGCCCACGCGAGGAGAACATTTTCCATCACATGGGAGGAGTCGAGCAGGTTGACTCTGTCGCGGAACTGCTGACACGGCTGCGGGAATAAAAGGGCTTGACAAGCCGAANNCTGGGAGAAAAGGAGCCGTTCTGATGGCTCGCATTTACCTATCCGCCCGCTGGGAGCGCCAACAAGAACTCCGTGCCGTTCGGAACGCGCTTCTCGGCTACGGGTACGAAGTCCCGTGCCGGTGGCTGGATGAGACGGTTGACGTTGCGACGAACCAGGACCGAGCCATGGCGGCTCGACACTGCATCGAGGACATCACGGAGTGCGGGGAATTCGTGGCGTTCACCGAAAGCGCGCGCCGGACCGAGCGTGGCGGGCGTTTCGCGGAGTTAGGGATTGCGCTGGAGCAGGGATGCCGCGTGATTCTGTGTGGGCCACGCGAGGAGAATATCTTCCACCACCTCTCCACGCTGGAGCAGGTCGACTCGGTCGTGCAGTTGCTGGCACGGCTACGGAATAAAAGGGCTTGACAAGCCGAAACGCCAAGCCTAAAGATAGACACAGGAGGATCGAAACATGAAGATCATGCAGAAGCAGGGACGGCAGGGCGATGTACTTTTGACCGTGGTGGACGCGAAGGCGGCGGGGGCGGAGGTTCCGCGCGAGAACGATAAGATCATTCTGGCGCACGGAGAGGCCACCGGGCACGCGCACGCAATTGCAGCGATGGATGTTGCGCTTTTCATGGACGAGAAGACGCTGGCGCGACATCTCGACACGCGTGGCACTGCGCTTCCGATTCTCGACCACGAGGAGCACGAGGCGTTGCAGTTGCCAGCCGGACAGACAATCGAAGTGCGGCAGCAGAGGGAGTACAGGCCCGAGGGACTTCGTAATGTTCTCGACTGATGGAGTGGCGATGAAAAAGTACAGTCTCAGGCCAGAGCACGAGGCGCGATTCGCCGAGTGGCGGGACAAGTGGATCGCCAACGCAATGTCGACGCGGGCGATGGACGCAGACGAACGAGCCACCGTGAGGGCGGCAATAGCGGGGATGTACGAGGCGGCCGGTTTGGAACCTCCTCCTAGCGACAGGATCGTCTTCGTTCCGTCGCCATTTGTCGCGCGGTTCGCGGCGGGATTTGCCAGTTGGATTTGGCACAAGAGATCCGCCGCCACGGACGACGCTACGGACGCCGCCACGGACGCCGCCACGGACGCCGCCACGGTCGCCGCCACGGTCGCCGCCACGGACGCCGCCACGTACGACGCCACGGACGCCGCCACGCGCGCCGCCACGGACG
>PMBY01000051.1 GCA_003153875.1 Myxococcales bacterium
GGCCCCGATCTCCTTGCCCACCAGCCCGAGCGACATGTACCCGATGGCCGCAGGATCCCCCTTGACCAACTCTTTGACTGCGCCGTTGGACTCCTGGGTCAAGGCGCGCCGAGAAATGCGTTCCTTGCCCATCACCAGCCGCACGAAACTCTCGCGGGTGCCGGAGCCCTCCTCGCGCGTGATGGGCCGAACAGGGCCGTCCTGGCCGCCAACCTCCTGCCAATTCGTGAGCCTTCCTGCGAAAAGGGCGCGGATCTCCTCGATCGAGAGCTTGGTCACGCGGTTGTCGGCGTTCACCACGATGGCGAGACCGTCACGGGCAACAAGGATGCGCGTGAACTGGCGTGTCTCCTCTGCGGTGAGCTCACGCGAGCACATGCCGATATCCGCAAGCCCATTGTCCACCGCCTGCAAGCCGGCGGTCGAGCCGCCTCCCTGCACCTCCACAAAGTGACCGGGGTTGTTCTTCGTGTACTGCTCAGCCAGAACCTCCGCGAAGGGTTGGATCGACGTGGATCCGAGCAGACTGACCGATCGGCCAGACACCTTCCCACAGCCCTCGCCGATCAGGACGGCTGCAAGGGCCACGACCAGAATGCGAAAGGCGAATCTCGTGTTGGCCATAACAAAGACTGGTCCGCCCAACTTTGCCGTTACCTCGTCGCCCCGCCCCTCGCGAGGTGTGGTGCTATCCAGCGCTTGCCGAGCTTGAGCAGGTCGAACCAAAGCACACACGCAAGCCCGGCCATGATGCAGAGTACCAGATCGCGGGCGTGAATCGGCGCGAAGTGGAATATCCGCTGCGCAAACGGCAGCAGCAGAACCAGTGGCAAGAGTGTAACCGTACCTCCGAGGACGCACCAAAGGGCGATGTTGTGCGAGCGCAGACTCGTGATGATCGTGCCGGTTGACGAGCGGTTGGCCAGTAGCACGACCACGAAAGCGGAGACCAGCGTGGCAAAGGTGAGCGCCCGCGCCGCTTCGGGCGTGTGGCTTTGATGCGAGAGAAGGAATACCCCGACGCAGACTGCGAGGACGATGAGGCCCTGCAGCGCGGCAATGCCGACGGTGTTGAGTGAGAAGAGTCGGTCTTGCGGGCCGCGGGGCGGGCGTTTCATCACGTTGGCCTCGGCCGCCTCCGCCTCGAAAACCAGCGAGCACGACGGGTCGATGATCAACTCGAGGAAGACGATGTGTGTCGGCAGCAGCAGCAGCGGCCAGCCTGCGAAGAAGACGGGTAGGATGGAAAGTCCCGCGATGGGTACGTGGACAGCGAAGGCGAAGGCGATGGCTTTCCGGATGTTGTCGAAGATCCGCCGGCCCAGCCGAATGGCCACCACGATGGACGCGAAATCGTCGTCGAGCAGCACCAAGGCCGCCGCCTCACGGGCTACGTCGGTTCCTCGGCCCCCCATGGCGATGCCGATGTGAGCGGCCTTGAGTGCCGGGGCGTCGTTGACCCCGTCGCCTGTCATGGCGACGACTTCTCCATTCGCCTTAAAAGCGTTGACGATGCGCAGTTTCTGCTCGGGCAGAACGCGCGCGAACACCCCGACGTCNNGTTGGCGAGACCGGCTTGACGGGCAATGCTCTGGGCGGTGGCCGCATAGTCGCCCGTGATCATGACGACGCGGATTCCAGCCGTCCGGCATTCGGCAACCGCCGCCGGCACGGTGGGCCTGAGCGGATCTTCAAAGCCGAGGAGCCCGACCAGTTCGAGAGCGAGGTCACCGTGTTTCTCGGGAAGCTTGTCGGCGTTGGAAATTCCCCGCGCTACGCCCAGTACCCGGAGTCCCTCGGAAGCCAGCGTCGCGACTTGCCGAAGCATCTCTTCGCGTTGTGCGGGAGACATGTGACACAAATCAGCGATCGCTTCAGGAGCCCCCTTTGAAGCGATGATGAGCCCGCCATCCTCACCGCGCTGCCAGGACTGACTGACCGCCGCGAGGCCGGGGCTGAGCGAGTACGCGCGCACGAGCGTCCAGTCTGGGTGAAGGTGGTCGGTCTGTCCCAGCACCCGATCGCCAACCTGATGAAGCGCGCGTTCCATCGGGTCGAAGGGATCGCGCGCGCTTGCCAGGACCGCATGCTCCAGCAGGGCGTGGAGATCCTCGGGCAGTTGCGTGGCTTCGGGCGTGACCACCATCGAGTGACCACCTGCGACGATGCGCTTGAGGGTCATCTGGTTCAGGGTGAGCGTCCCGGTCTTGTCGACGCACAGAACTGTGGTCTTGCCCAAGGTCTCGACGGCAGGCATCCTCCGGGTCAATACGCGGCTACGTGAAATGCGCCACGCCCCGAGCGCGAGGAAGATGGTCAGCACCACCGGAATCTCCTCGGGGAGAATCGACATGGCCATGGTGATGCCGGCCAGAAGCCCTTGTTTCCAGACCACCGCGGCGCCGCCACGGATGAGCGCGTAGGCAATCACGACCAGGATGCTTGCGGCCAGCCCGACCAGCGCGAACATTCGGACCATTCGGCCGGTGTCCTTCTGAAGCAAGGTTGTCTCTGGCTTGACCTGCTGCAAGGCCTTGCCGATACGCCCGAGCTCGGAGTGCACTCCGGTGCGGGCCACTTCCGCAATCCCTTGGCCCGCCGTCACCAGGGTGCCTGAGAAGAGCGAAGGGAGGTCGTCGCCGCCCGGACGCTCAAGATCGCTCGCGCTGAGTGAGGCAGCCTTGCGCACCGGTGCTGATTCCCCGGTCAGCAACGACTCGTCCACCGAAAGGTTGATTCCACGCCTGAGAATGGCATCGGCTGGTACGCGATCGCCCTCGGCAAGCACGAGAATGTCACCTGCAACCACATCTCGACCTGGGATGCGGCGGTGAACTCCCGCCCGGATCACCAGTGCCCGCGGGCTTGACAGATCTCGTAGGGCGTCAAGTGCGCCCTCGGTCCGCCGCTCCTGAATTATCGTCGTGGCCATGACCACGAAGACGAAACCGAGGAGCATGAGCGCGTCGCTGGTCTCTCCCAGGGTCAGGTAGACGCTGCCGGCGACGACCAGCATGATGAACATGGGCTCGCGGGCGACTTCGAGCACGATCGCCAACAGGCCGCGTTTCCTCTGCGCGGGGATCTCGTTCGGCCCCTGCTGTTCGAACCTCACACGGGCCTCGTCCTCACCGAGGCCAGCGAACCCGCCGAGGTCGAGGGACGGCCTGAGCATGGGAGCTACACCGCGTTCATCATCAAATCCGTCGGTGGCAGGCGGCGAGCGAGTTCTGCAAGCGGCTCCCCTTTCAGCGCCTGCGCGGTGAGCGGCCACTCGCCGAACTTGGCGAGGTAGGCCATCAACCCCACGGCCTCAGCGCGCTCGCCGTCGTAGGTTGCTGCGTTGACCACGACGTCGTAGTGGAGACTCAAAGCACTCGGCGTCCTTGGATGATGCGAACCAGGATCACGACCACGGCGACCACGAGGAGGACGTGAATGAACCCACCCATGGTGTACGAAGTCACCAATCCGAGGCCCCACAGAACGATCAAAAGTACAGCAATTGTCCACAACATGTTCTCACC
This sequence comes from Myxococcales bacterium, assembly GCA_003153875.1. The sequence goes on from PMBY01000051.1 coordinate 3,528, forward strand.
CCTTTTCCCGGCTAGTTACTTAGCTTCTTGAAAGCGACATCAAGTTCGTTCCACGCACGCTCCACGCCGGTCTTGAGCGTCTCCCACTTCTCGCTGCCCGCGGTCCTGACCTCATCGAGCTTCGATTCCGCGGCCTGGTATTTCGCTCTCAGATCGTCGATTCGCTTGCGATTGTCGATCCTAGCGGTGGTGCCGGCCTTATCGGTTTTGGCGACGAACTCGTCGAGTCTTGCGCCCCATTGCTTCAGTTGGCTTTCCAGTTTGCCTACATTCTCTTGCGTCTTTTCCATGGTTCATATCTCCGCAGACAGGAAATGCAGCATTCAAGCCAGCAATTAGATGCGCATAGATTCAAGCACTTGCATCAGCCGCGGTCGAAATCGTTGGTCAGACCAATCTAAATGAAGTACAAGGTCATCCAATGTGAAGGGGAGGATGGGCGTATGAGAGTGGACGATTTGGATCACAAGGAGCTACTGGAACTGGATGCGGAGGGCGGCGTCATTCGCTTTGCCGGCCAGCGTGCAATCCTGCTTGACGCGGTCGCAATGGGGCTGTTGCGCAAGTACTTGGTCGAGAATTTCGGCCTTAATGCCGCCCGTACGGTTCTGACTCAGTTCGGATTCGCGCACGGTTGGCGCATGGCCGAGGCCATGCAGGCCGAATTCGAGTGGACCAATGACGAAGACTGGAACCTGGCGGGCACCCGCATCCACGCCTTGGAAGGCCTTTTCGGTGTCGAGCCGGAGAGCAGGGGCCCCCTGTCCAAGGAGGGCGTGATGCTGGTGGCCAGCTACGAGGCGGAGCAACACCTCCTGCATTTCGGCCGTGCCGATGCGCCCATGTGCTGGACAATCTGCGGGCTGACCAGCGGTTACCTCAGCCGCATCGCTGGCAAAGAAATTTTCGTCTTGGAAGACCGCTGCATGGGCAAGGGCGATGCGGCTTGCCACCTTTTTGGGCGTACGCGCGAGGGATGGGGTGACGAACGCGCCGAGGAACTTCGCTTCTTCAAGCCGAACCGCCTCAAAGAGTGCCTGGATGTCTCGCTCGAACGGGTCACCGAGACGTTGAAGGCGGCCGAGCGAAAGCTCCATGAGCACCGCCGGGCGCTGGTGCGCGTGGCCCGCGATGTCGAGGAGCCGATGGGAACCGTGGCCCAGAGCCCGGCGATGCGGCAGCTGGTGGACCTGGCGCGCCGGGTGGCCAAGGTCGATTCTACCGTGCTCATTACCGGCGAGAGCGGATCGGGCAAGGAGCGCATCGCGCGCCTGGTGCACGAGGAGTCAACCCGCGCGGCGGGACCGTTCATTGCGGTCAACTGCGGCGCCATCACGGAGACCTTGCTGGAAAGCGAGCTCTTCGGGCACGCGCGGGGCGCATTCACCGGCGCGACCTCGGACCGCCCCGGCTTGTTCGAGGCGGCCAACTGCGGAACACTGCTGCTCGACGAAGTCGGCGAGGTCTCGCCCGGCATGCAGGTCAAGCTCCTGCGGGCGCTGCAAGAGCGGGAGGTCCGGCGGGTGGGCGAGAACAAGAGCCGACGGGTCGACGTGCGTGTGGTGGCCGCCACCAACCGCGATCTGGCCCATGGGGTTGCCGGCGGCTCTTTCCGCCAGGACCTGTACTATCGGCTCAAGGTGGTCGAGCTGCACGTACCGCCGCTGCGCGAGCGCCGAGACGACGTCCTGCCGCTGGCCCGGGTGCTGCTCGGGGAATCGGCATTGCGGATGAAGCGTAAAATTTCCAGCCTGGCCCCCTCCGCTGCCGATCAGCTCTTGCGCTACGAGTGGCCGGGCAACGTGCGCGAACTCGAGAACGCCATGGAACGCGCCGTGGCGCTCGCCCGCGGGAGTCGCGTGGAACTCGAAGACTTGCCCGAGGAGATCCGCCAGGCGTTTGCCAAACCGGTTGCCGGCAAAGGGACCGTGCGTCCGCTGGACGACGTTGAGAAGGAGTACATCCTCGCTGCCCTGAAATTGAACGATGGGAATCAGACCCACACCGCCGAACAGCTCCAGATCGGCTCGGCAACGCTGTACCGCAAGCTCAGGCGCTACCGCTTGATTCGTGAAAAGCCGGCGGTCGGCCCGGACGTCCAGCCAGGAGAGGACTCNNCCGGACAGCACTTCCTTGGCGGCCTTGGAATTCGGGTACTTCTTCACCAGCCGATCGAAAACCGCACGAGCCCGGGCTTCCATGCCGTTCGCCTCGAGCAGGACGCCCAGGCCCATGAGCACGACATCGCCCTTCTCGAAGCCAGCGACCTGAGAAGCCACCGCGTAGTGCTCGGCGGCCTTGAGGAAGCTGGCGTTGATCTCGGGGCCGAAGGAACGGGCCCCCGCGCCCACCTGCTGGCCGTCGCCGCTGCCCGCCTGCGCCTGCGAGTCCTTTTCGAGTTCCTGGAGGCGCAGGAAGAAGTGCTTGCCCGCGTACAGGTCAGCCAAGTAAAGCTCGTACTTGGCGATGCGCGGGTCGTCAGCCGGAACCGAGGTCAAGAGTGTCTCGATCTTCTGCGCCTTGGCGTCGTCAGGCTTCTTGGCGCGCGCTCGCCACACGGTCTCGTGTTGGGCGTGCAGCTTGGCCAGGTAGGCGGCCACTGGATTCTCCGGCTCGCGCTTTGCCTCTTTGGCAGCGGGCGTCTTGGGCTCGTCAGGCACCGCCGTGGCTGACTCGGGCGCCGCAGCCGACTTCGCGGCAGGCGTCGGGGGCGGAGCCTCCGCAGGCGTCGCTGGCACGGGCGCCGCGACCGCGCCCAGCTTTTCTGTGAGGGCCTGCTGCTGCTTCTTGAGATCCTCCATCTCCTTGATGTGGCCGTCGATCTCCTGCTTGAGCGCCGGGGTGACGTGCTTTTCCTTACGCAGGTATTCGTGGAAGCTGGCCAGCGCCTTGTCCGGGGCGCCCATGTTCTGGTAGCAGCGCCCGATGTTGTAGATGTACATCGGGTGGATGTATTGGGCGAAGAGCTGGGAGTAGATGTCGATCGCCTCCTGGTACTTCCCCGCCGCGAAGAATGCGCGCGCGGTTTGCTCGCGCGGGTCGTTCTTGGGCGCCTTGGCGGCGGCCCCGAGCAGGAGCAGGATAGCGATTCCAGTTGCAATGCGCCTCATCGGCGGTCCTCCATAAACCCGAGGGCCGCGGTCACGGCTCTCGGGTGTGCCCAGGGTACCCGAGATGGCCCCCGGCCGTCCACACTGCTGGGCGGGCCATACGACACTTGAATCCGGTGGCGGATTGCCGCATCCTCGTGCGCGGTGAGTTCATTGGTTTTCCTTGGCAGGACCGGCTTTTCCCGGCCGATGACGGCTCGCGGTCTTCCATGAGCGACGACTCGTCCAGCGAACAGAATCTCCCCGGCGGTACCCAGGTCGGCGAGTACGTGATCGAGCGCAAGCTCGGTGAAGGCGGCATGGGGTCGGTGTACGCCGGCGTGCAGCCGCTGATTGGCAAGCAGGTCGCCATCAAGGTGGTGGCCGCCATGTGGGCCCGCAACGAGCAGGTGACCAAGCGCTTCCTCGAGGAAGCCCGCGCTGTCAATCAGATCCGGCACCCCCACATCATCGACATCTTTTCGTTCGGGGTTCTGCCCGACGGCCGCCCCTACTTCGTGATGGAGTTTCTCCAGGGCGAGAGCCTGGAGGACGCGCTGGAGAAGGGCCACGTCACCAACCGCGAGGTGCTCCTGCTGATGCACCAGCTGTGCGACGCGCTCGGGGCTGCGCACGCGGCCGGGTTCGTGCACCGCGATCTCAAGCCCGAGAACCTGTGGATCGCGCGCCTGCCCAACCAGGAGCCTTCGCTCAAGATCCTCGATTTCGGCATCGCCAAGAACCTGAGTGTGCCCAACGCCAAGGTGACCGTGGATGGGCAGATCCTGGGCACAGCCCAGTACATGGCGCCGGAGCAGGCCATGGCCACCCCCGTGGATGGCCGCACCGATGTCTACGCGCTGGGCGTGATTCTCTATCGCATCCTGACCGGCGCCTTGCCCTTCGATGGCGAGACTGCCTACGCGGTGGTGACCAAGCACGTGACCGAGGCGCCGGTGCCGCTGTCGCGCCTGCGTCCTATCCAGCCGGCGCTCGAGGCGGTGGTGCTCGACTGTCTAGCCAAGAACCCGGCGCAGCGTCCACAGAGCGTGGGCGATCTCTGGGCGCGGCTCGAGCCCGAGCTGGAAGACTGGGCGGGTCCGGCGGTGATCTCGCCGGGCAAGGTGGCGCGCACCGGGACCGCACGACCGGCGAGCTCGGCGACGTCCGCGCGCACGACCCCACTTGCGGCCAGCACTTCGCGCGCCAGCATTCCTCCCGTCGCTGGCGTCACCCGGGTGCAGGCCCCGAGCAAGGGGTCTGGCGGTCGGACCGCGGTGGTGGCAGGGGCCGTAGCCGTCGTGGTGGTAGCGGTCGGGGTGGGCATTTTCCTTGGTCGTGGCTCTTCGCCGGCCCCTTCATCTGCAACCAGCAACGCTATTTTCGATACTCGGCCGAAGCTGCCAGCCGCGGCTCCGCTTCCACCTGCGACAGTGGCAGCCCCGGCGGTCCCCGACGCTCGGCCGGCCGAGGCTGCGCGTGATGCTGGCGTCGCGATTGCGCCAGCAGCGACTCCCGCCCTGCCGCCTTCGTCTGAACCCGCCAAGAAGCATCACCGCGAGCGACGAAACCCCGAAGGCGGCGGCGAGCCCCTGCCGCTGTAGTACGACAGCTTCACGAGTTCAACAGGCACGCCAGAGTACTATTGCCCCGAACCCGAGAACGGCGATGATTCTGACGAGTCTCTCGGTCTTGGCCAAGGTCAGTCTCGTGCGTCTGCGCGGCGTTCCGGCCAGGCGCTCGGCTGCGGGCGAGTCCTTTCCCGCCGCGGGCTGATCGAGCACGACGGAACGCGACTGGCTCGTGTCCACGGCTACGTGGCGGCCGATCTGCTCGAACAGCTTGTAGTAGTCCGGCGTCAGGCGCGAGGACAAACTGATTCTCTTGCCCGACGACCCCCAGTAGATAGCCATTGTCAGATCGCCTTCAGACGTGAGGCGCTCAACGGCTCGCTGGACGTCGTCCCACGGGATGTAGTCGTCGCGGCCGCGGAGCCAGTTGCGATACTTGATGCCGTTCTCGTCAACGTCGATCTTGTCGGCCTTGACAGCGGCCACCAACACCAGTGCCGCCAGCAGCACTGCGCCTAAACAAGCAATCACGATAATCGACGAGATCATTCGCCAGTAGACCACCACACCTGGTGCCGCGGAACAACAGCCAACGGGGGTCTACCGGGAATGGAAGGTGTCGCGCCTTCAGGCTGACGTCGCCCGCGCCAGGTTTCTGACGCCGGCCATGCCACAGGGCCCAGTCCACAGGATTTCGGCAGCAGGCGCCTGGCGCGCCCCTTGCTTGGTGTCTGCCGAGAGGCCTCTCATGTACAAGCGAATTGCGAGCTGTCGGATCTGTGGCAACCAGAATCTGGTCAAGTGAAGGAAAAATGGCGCTTGTTCGGACTATGCTCCTGACAAAGCGCTCGACAAAATCCTCGCCGCCTTCTGGTACAAGACGAGGTTGGCGAGATAGACATCGGCCAACCGCATGCCTGCGACGCCGCCGCTAAAGGATACACCTCGAGACGCCGAGGATCCTACCAGCTACCCATGCACTGTCCCACGAGAGTCCCGCTGCACGAATTCTTCCAACCTGTCGTCCGGTGCCCAACCGTGCAAGAGCGCCTTGCGGATTACCGATGAAGCGAAACATCCTCATCGTGGGCGCCGGGCTCTACGGGGCCGTCTGCGCACATACGCTGACCAAGGCCGGACACCGTGTCCGGGTCATGGAAAGGCGAGGGCACGTGGGCGGAAACTGTTACACGCGCTACTGCGAACCCGCTGGTTGCCATCAGCACGTCTATGGCGCACACGTCTTTCACACAAGCAGCAAGCGCATCTGGCAGTACGTTACACAGCTGACTGAATTTCACAGCTACGTCAACCGCGTAAAGGTGAATTTCCGTGGCGCCATTTACAGCTTTCCCATAAACCTGCTTACCCTGCATCAACTGTATGGAGTTCAGTCACCAAGCGAAGCCATTCGCAAGCTAGGGGAAGTCCGCATCCCCATTCAAAGCGCCGAGACCCTAGAAGACTATTGTCTGTCGACCGTCGGTCCGGAGATCTACCGAATCTTCTTCGAGGGATACACGACGAAGCAGTGGAACCGTCACCCGCGCGAGCTCCCCGCCCACATCATCAAGCGCCTCCCGATTCGGATGGATTTCAACGACAATTACTACAACGACACGTACCAGGGCATCCCGAGCAACGGCTACACGGCGCTCTTCGAGCGTCTACTCGAGGGCATCCCGGTCGAGCTCGACGTCGATTTCCTTACGGCTCGAGACGAAAACATAGATAGGCACGATCTAACAATATACACCGGCCCTATTGACGCCTTCTTCCGCCACTCTCGCGGCGCACTCGAGTATCGCTCGCTGCGCTTTGAGACGACCCTTCTCGACTCAAACGACTTTCAGGGCAACGCCGTAATCAACTACACGGACCGTGAAACGCCGTGGACACGGATTGTCGAGCACAAGCACTTTGGCCCATCGAACACAAGCAGCCAGACGCTTATCACCCGCGAATTCCCGCTCGACTGGCAATCCGGCCTACCCGAATACTATCCGGTGAACGATTCGAAGAACAAGGCTCTACTTCGCGCCTATCAACGAGACGCTCTGGCCCTTCACCCCAAGGTACACTTTGGAGGAAGACTTGCCCAATACCGGTATTACGATATGGACCAAGTGATCGGCGCCGCCCTCCACTACTGTGGTCCCGTGGATCCGGCGGTCGCGGCTTTGTCTTCATCTTCGGCAAACGAGAACACGCTATGAAGAAGCGTTGGCGTCAGGTAATCCTCATTTGCCCGAATTCCGTGACAGGCGGGCCCGAAGCACTTCACCAGCTTGGTCATATGGTGAACAAACTCGGCGGAGACGCCCGTTTCGCCTACTTTGGGGGACGCTGCAAACTTCAGATCGACAAGGACCGACTTCTTTGCGAGCTCGACCCCAACTGTGAACCACTTTCGGCATATGCAGCCTACAACCCCACCGTGATCACCGAGATCAAGCTTGACACCGATATTCTGCTTGTCTTCCCCGAGATCCTTGCCGAGTTGGCTGCCGGAGTTCGCGGCGTAGCCACGGCCGTCTGGTGGCTTTCCGTGGACAACGCTCTTCGCCAGAACGTGAATCTGACCTATCCCAGCTCTCGCAAGCTCTATTTCGCCAACACCGAGCTCATCCACTTCTTTCAGTCCTACTATGCTCACGACTTTTTGCGCCAGAATGGCGCCCAGACGGTCTATCCGCTGTTCGACTACGTGTCATCGGAATTTCGCTTCGCAGATCCCGGCGAGCCGTCTCCACGCGAGAAGATTGCATTCTTCCCCTCCAAAGGGGGAGAGCTGGCGAAAAGCTTCTTCGAGCGCGCACCCGACCTTCAACCGATGCCCATCGCCAACATGACGCGGGCGCAAGTGTCTCAAGCTCTAGCGACGTCCGCCATCTATATTGACTTCGGCCATCACCCAGGAAAGGATCGCGTGCCACGTGAGGCCTCTGTCGCGGGTGCAGTCGTTCTTCTGCACCAGGTCGGCGCCGCGAATTTCTACCTCGACCACCCGCTCGACCAGCGCTACCTGTTCACGCAAAAGAGCATCGAGACCGGCGCGCTGGCCGGGCTCGTACGGACGATCCTCGCGGAGAGAGAGAAGCATCTGGCGGCGCAGGGGGCCTATCGCCAACGGATCGCGAACGAACTGCACGAATTCGAGCTGCAAGTATCCAACGCCTTTTTCGCACCGACCTGAAGCCTCGTTCCGTCGCGTGCCTACCATGACAACGAGCCCAGCCTCCGACCTCTTCACTTCGAGTCAAGTCAAGACGTTCGAGCACCTTCTAAACGCCCATCTGAACTCACCTGAAGACGATTCTCTAGCGAGTCAGGTTCTCGCATTTCGTCGCCAGATGGTGGACCTTCTTCAAGCTTGCGGGCCCAACCAGATCCAATCGCTTTTCCAAGGCACGTTTGGGTCCGTTTTTCGCGCCCTGGTCGCGGCAAACTTTTCGACGTCGCCGCCCGATAGCCAGGCAGCGGCGTCATCCGCCAAACTCGCCGAGAGCTGCCTGGCTCAGTCAGACTCTTCTTTCGATGTTCGCCCGCTTCTTTCCTGCATGCTGCTCATTCAAGCCCACCAAATCAAGCTACCGAATCTGCTGCGCTCCGTGCCCGATTGGCTCTTCGACGACTACCTAGCCTACCTTCTGCAGGCTCCCCCGGTCTTTCTCCATGCTACCGAAGCCGACGACTACGCCGCGCACATGCAGTCGTGTCTCCGAGCACTTTGGGACGAAATCTCGCGTGCCCCCGATCAGCCGCGCACTCGCCGCGCGGCTCACGCCTTCATCGCGAAAGCCAATTTCATTCCCCTGTACTTCGCAAACAGCAACACCCGCGAACTGGCAACCCTTCGGGCCTCGATAATTGAGCATTTCTTGCGTAGCCAGGGCGCTGCCATAGACGCCAGTTTTTCCATCGAGAGCACCGTCTCCAGAAAGACTCGAGTCGGCTTTCTCAATGCTCACTTTGGCCAGCAGACTGAGACCCACGTCGCCCTCCCTACGTTTAGGCTCGATCGCGACAGGTTCGAGGTCTGCCTCTTCTCTCTTCTCAGTAATCCTGGCGCGGTCGAAACCTACTGCCGCTCCCTTGCCGACGCCTACACACTTCTGCCTCCGGCTCTCGACGCTCAGGTTCGCACTCTCCGTGCGGCCAACCTCGACGTCATCATCGTTGGCACCAACGTGACAGCTGTCACCAACCAGGTGTCTCTCATCGCGTCGCATCGGCTTGCGCCAATCCAGCTTGTCACCTACTGCTCCCCTGTCAGCACCGGGATGCGGAACATTGACGGATACATCTCGGGAACGCTCAACCATCACTCTGGCCTGGATGAGCACTTCTCCGAGAAACTCTGTTATTGCGATGGCCCCCCCGGCTGCCTCGACTATTCAATCGAGCCACAGGGAACCCTGAAGACGATCAGGCGATGCGACCTGGGACTTCCAGACGACGCGGTCGTGTTTGTGAACGCCGCCGCATGCTTCAAGATCCTGCCGGAGATGCAGGACACGTGGACGAAGATCCTAGCTGCCATTCCGCATGCACGCCTCCTCCTCCTCCCATTCAATCCCAATTGGTCAAGGACATTTCCCGTCAAGCAGTTTGAGTCTTCCCTGTCGCGCGTTCTTCGACGTCACGGCCTTTCAAGTGACAGAGTGAGCCTTGCCCCGTCTCTGCCAACCCGCAGCGATGTCAAAAGCGTCGAGGCACTCGCTGACATCTATCTGGATACGTTCCCCTTCTCGGGAAGCATCTCGGTGATCGATGCGCTGGAACTCGGCCTTCCCACCGTTGTGTGGGAAGGCGAAACGCACCGTTCACGCATGGCCTCTGCCTTGCTGCGCGAGCTCGACCTACCCGAGCTCATTGCCACCGATCAAGACAGCTACATTGACCAGTCGGTCGCTCTCGCATGCGATAACGCATTCCGCGACCGCTTGAAGACAACCATCGCCGAACGAATGGCGCGCCGCCCTCGCTTCATCGATCCCGGCGCCTACGGTCGTCAGCTGAGCATTCTCCTCGAAAGGCTAGTCCGCGAACATCGTGCTGCCCAAAGATTGACCGAAGCGTCAGCGCCTCAAGTGGCCTAGGCAATCCTCCGAGGAACCATTGGATGCATTTGCGCGGTGGACGCGAGTCAATTCTGGGACGCCATGAACAATAGCAATTCCAAGAACCCCGAGTCTCTGCCGTCTCCTAGCGAAGTCTGGTACGCCGATAATGATGTCCGCTACGTCTCGACGCCGCCGTCGGCACGAACCTTTTGCAGCGTAGCCCATGAAAGCCGCTATGCCTGGGTTCTCCGCAATCAGGAGCTTGAGGGCAAGACGGTTCTCGATTTCGGCAGCGGGTCCGGCTACGGCACCCATCTCCTGGGTTCCCGCGCGGCTCTCGTTCACGGAATCGACTATCCCGCGCAAGCGGTCGCCTATGCTGCGACTCAATACGCGAAAGAGAATGTCGCCTTCTTTCGGGCGGACGCATCGTCGGCACAAGAAATACTCGACGTTCTCCAACCCGACACCTACGATCTCATCACCTCCTTCGACGTCATTGAACACATCTCGGCGTATCGAGGGTATCTCGCAAACGTCGTCCGGCTCCTCAAAACGGATGGTGCCCTGCTTATTGGCTGCCCCAACCGACTCCAGACGCTCAACTGGAACCGGACTTGGAATCCTTTTCACAAGCAGGAATTCGGACCACGGCAGTTCCGCGAAATACTCCAGGACTATTTCGAGGACGTGACTCTTGTGTCCCAGGACTTTTTCGATCCGGCCAAACGGGAAGCCGCGCGCGTGAGGAACTACGAAGCCTCCAAGCCTTCTCCGCCCTTGCTTCTCGACGACGCAGACATTGCCTTTGTTGAAGAACCAGACCCTGCGGCACTCGACCAAGCGTTCGGCCTCATGGCGATATGCAAGCGACCGAGACGGCGGCACACGGCCAAGGATCCGGTCAAGGTGCTTCTCATCGAACCCAAGTACGCCTCCAAGGAGGCGCTTCCCTGGATACCTATCGGCAAGGGCTACTTGGCCGCCCTGCTGCGCAGAGAGGGTTTCGAAGTCAAGATCATCGACAATGCTTTGCACGCTCTTGGCGATGCGGCCCTGTTGCAGCAGATCGAGAGCTACAGGCCGGCAATCGTTGGGACGGGCGGCATGACGTTGCAAATGAGCGACACCCTCCGGATCGTCCGGCTCATCCGCTCCTCGAGCGTTCGCGACGCACTGTTGATTGGTGGCGGAGTTCACTTTACCCTCCTGCCGGATGACGGCATCGATCTCTTCGATTTGCTCGTCATTGGGGAAGGGGAGAGCACCTTCCTTGACATCTGCAACCGATTTCGAGGTCGCGGCGGATCGCGGGAAGCGCAGGTCTATGCTGACATCCCTGGCCTTTGCTGCAAAGTCGGCGACACCATGGTTCGTTCTGAGTCCAGACCATTCATCGAGGACCTCGACGCGCTTCCCTTGCCTGCGTACGACCTTCTCGACGTCAAGCAATACAACGACTTCCTGATCACAGGAGAACGAGCCGTTAGCGTCATGACCGGTCGCGGATGCCCTTTCGACTGCCAATTCTGCGCAGCACCGACGCTATCCCGCCGAAAAGTCAGAACCTTCTCTCTCCAATACACGTTCCGGCTGATGGAATACTTACAGGAGGTCTACGGGTTCACCAATTTTCGGGTCATGGACGACACCTTTGCTTCCTGCAAGCAGCGGGTTGTCGCCTTCTGTGACGAGATTCGAAAACGCAAGATGAAGCTCAACCTCACCTGCCTCACGCACGTCAACACTGCCGACGAGGCCACATTCCGCGCCATGAGAGAGGCTGGCTTCACCATCGTCGCGCTCGGCATCGAGTCGGGGAACGATGAGATCTTGAAGAAGATCAATAAGCGCATCACCCGCCGACGGGCAATCCGCGCCATCAACCTCGCGAAGCAGGCGGGCCTTCTTGTCGAAGGGCTGTTCATGATCGGCAATGTCGGTGAGACGAAAGAAACCATTGAAGACACGATCAAGTTTGCGAGCACCTACAATCCCGTCTTTGTCAACGGCAAGCGGGCAGGCTTCAACTGGTTCCAATTTGCGACGCCCTTTCCAGGCTCCCGTTTCCATAAGAGCGCGAGCCGTTACGGCACCGTTGTTTCCACGAACTACGACGACTACACCCACCAGACCCCTGTTTTCATCCCAACGGGTCTTGATGTCGCGACGATGGTCCAGCTACGACAGAGGGCACTCCAAGAAGCCGGTTACGGAACGCCCACGGGCGAACACCAAGCCCGCCTTGTCGCCGAACAGCGCTACCGTGAGATCCACGCATCCGTTGCCGCTGATCGCATGAACGAAGTCTACCGAGCTCTCGTAGCTCTGGCCGACGAATTCCCGACGTTTGCTCACGCCCACAACGATCTCGGCGTTCTTGCCTACGCTTGCGGCAACAAGGACACAGCCCTGAAGCACTGCCGCCTCGCAGTCGAACTGGCCCCGGGCAACGTCAATTTCCTCAAGAACCTTGCCGACGTCCTTTATCTTTCATTCGGAAGGATTGTCGAAGCTGTTTCAATCTACCTCGACCTGGCTTCGCGTGCGCCCGACGACATCGAAGTCCTTCTCGCGCTCGGCAACGCTAGTGTCGCCCTGGGTGAGATCGCCGATGCAGAGAAATTCTTCGATCGGGTCCACCGCCTTGACCCTTCTAACAACCTGGCACAGCAAGGACTCGCCTTCGTTCGCGCGCAGCACAATCAGGCTTCTCTCGTACGCACCACCGACGTCTCGCCCGCACGTGAAGCAGATCCTGGCGGGACTCCCAGCACGGTGTAGCGAGCTGAGTTGATTGCAGCAGGTTGCCGCTGTTCATACGGTCGGACAATGGACCACCGTTTGCGTCGCAAGGGCTGCACGGGCTCACGAGGCTGTCCGTGTGGTGGATGCGACTGGGGATTGTGCACGAACGCATCGATCCTGGGCACCCGGAGCAGAACGGCCAACACGAGCGGATGCATCGGACACTGAAGGCCGAAACCACGCGACCTGCAGGACAGCATTCGCTGGAGCAGCAAGAACGCTTCGACGCTTTTCGCGAGGAGTGCAACAACGAGAGGCCGCATGAGGCGCTGGACGGCAAAGGCCCTGCCAAGGTGTACACGCCATCGCCGCGACCCTTCCCCGAGAAGCTGGCTGACCCCGTCTATCCTCTGCACGACGACACTCCCTCCTGGTGTTGGACCTGGGCACCTACGACCCGAAGCTGGGCATCTTCAAGCCAACTACGTCGTGATCACCCCGAACTCATTGCATTCCGCACGCGCGGTGGAGCGCTCAACATCCAGAAGAAGTGTTACCCATGTGCCCGGTCTAAAACGTCACCCATCTTCCCGCTTGCACACAAGACGCCCACGAACTCGCTCACGCCCACGCGACCCGCGACCCGCGGGCCGGCCCTTCGGGCGGCCCGCAATTACCCGACAGACTCTAGCTACGGCAACCTGTGCGATCTGACGGCGTTGGCCGACCATCCTGGTTTGCGCTTCCCGCGCATTTGCGCCGAGGTCGTCCCGGTGATGTGGGCGGTGGCCATACGACTGGACCCAAACCGGATTCGCATGGGCCGCGACGCCCTCATTGCGCGGCTGCTCGCCGACGGAATCGAGACCCGCCCGGGATTCTATCCGGCGTCCGCACAGCCACCCTTTGCCGGCCCGCCCGTGGGCAACAGCGAACGCCTGGCTTCGCAGATCATCAGCCTGCCTGCATCGCCGACACTGGCTGAAGAGGAAGTGGACCAGGTGTGCACGCGACTGCTGGCTCTAGCATCTCCTTGAGATCAGCGGCCGCGACAGTAGGCCCGCCATGCCTCACGAAAGGCGGCTTCTAGCCCACGCGTCAAAGGCCCAGCGTCCATCAAAGGCGAAGCCAGAAGTCTGCGGCGCAACCCTGAGCGCAACTCGCCCAAACTGTCCCGCTTCCCCGCCCAAGCCACAGCCTTGTCCGCATAGTCCGACTGATCCTTGGCAACCAACTCCTGCAGGCCCACTCGGCTCAACAGACTCGCGCCGACTCTGCCTGCGTGACAGCGTCCCTGCAAAGTAAGAACAGGCACTCCCATCCACAGCGCTTCGCAAGTCGTGGTGGTTCCGTTGTAGGGGAACGTGTCCAGCGCCAAGTCCACCTCATGGTAGCGCTGCAGATGGTCTGCGGCCGATTGCTCATGGCCCATGAAGCACACACGCTCTGGTGCAATTCCTCCGTGCGCGGCAAGCGTTCTGAGAATGCGCCGCTTGACCCCTTCATTTCGCAGCCCGTGCGCCTTGAGAAGAAGCCTGCTTCCGGGCACCCGGGCCATAATCGCGGCCCAGATCTGCAAGAGCGTGTCGTTTGTCTTTGCCATATTGTTGAAGCTGCCAAAGGTCATGTGACCGGTCTTGCACACAGGCGACTCGGCAACCGGTATCTCCCTGGCGAAGGGCGGAACCGAGTAGGCAAGAAAGCCCCCGTCGATTCGCAGAAGCTTCTCGCTATGCCACGCGTCGGCAACTCCAGGAGGATCTGCCACAGCGTCGGTGATTCGGTAGTCCATGCTGGCAAGTCCCGTGGTGTTGGGATAGCCGAGATAGGTTATCTGCACCGGAGCCACGCGCTCCGCCAGCATGGGCAAGCGATTGTCAGCGGTATGGCCCGAGAGTTCTATCAGCACATCAATTTGATCATCTTGAATGAGCGCGGCAAGGTCGTCGTCACTCATCCGGAACACGGGACGCCAGCGGTCTGTGGCCTGGCGGATCCGTTCCGTCATTGCATCTTCCACGTTGCAGGTCGCATAGCACGTGACCTCAACCACGGAGCGATCGTGAGCCTCGAGAAGCGGCGCAATGAAGTGGGCAACTGAGTGAGTGCGAAAATCCGGCGACAGGTAGGCAATGCGCAGCCTCTTTTCGGGGCCCATTGATCGCGGTGCCAGTGGCCGAGGACTCGGCTTGACGATTTCATTGAAGCGGCGGTGTTCGGCCGCGACCCAGTTGGGCTCTGCGGCGGGATCATCGTTGAGGGAAAGCAGGTACCCGGAGAAGACGCTTGCCTGATCAGGCTTGAGGCGAAGGGCATGCTGATAGTGGCGCCTGCATTCCGCCAGCTCGCCCTGATCGCGCAAGAACATCGCGAGGTTGTTGTGTGCCTCCACGCAGTTGGGGTCCACCTGCAACGCTCGGCGCATCATATTGACCGCCACGTCGGTTAGCCCAGTGATGTTGGCGAGAATGCCCAAATGGAGGAAGGCCCTGACCGACTGCGGGTCCAGTTCGAGAACCCGCTGGAACGCGGCCCGCGCCTCCGACAATTGATGCAATTCGAGCCACGCTAGGCCGAGATCGTTATAATAGCCCGGATTGTTGGGGTCTAGATCGAGCGCCCGGGTGAAATGTGCAACCGCCGCTTCGCTCTGGCCGAGCTTGCCATAGCAATAGCCCAGGGCACGCTGGGCCGGAGCGGAGTCTGGTTCAATGGCCACCCGGCGCAAGTGCAGGGGCAGCGCTTCGCGGAAGCGCCCAGCCTCTTCAAGGGCCGCCAGCAGCCTTTGCAGCAGGTTGAGGAAGTTGCGCCGGATCACCGGGCGTTCTGGCGCCAATGCGAAAGCCTTGCTGAGTAGCTCGAAACGCTCTTCGGCCTTGACGCCCTTCTTGTCGTAGATCGTCGCCAGATCGTTGAATGCTTCGGGGTCCAGGGTGCCGCATTCAATGGCTGCGCCATAGGACTCTTCCGCCAGGTTCAGGTTGCCTTGGGCTATCGCCAGCTTGGCGGCTCGGCACAGCTTCGCCGCCTTCAACGCAGGATTTTCCTTCACCGCGTTTTGCCTGCGGCGCAGCCCGGTCTTCCTGCTCATTGCCCCAGCAGACTATTTCTCGGCCGTTGCCTCGCCTTTCTTGAGCGCCCCGCTGACGTCGAAGCCATCGAGAGGGTTTCCGTCAGCCTGTGCTCGAGTTTGCGCTTGACTTGTGGAGGCAATGGCCCAAGTATCCGCAGACGTTTCATGAACTATGCTCATTGCCTGGAAGCGAACTGCTCTAGCGTTTGCCGATGAGTGCACGCGTAGGCCATCGGTGGGGATTGTGGCTGGGTTTGCTGGCCGTCGCGGCCGGCATCACTGTGACACTCGCCATCGTGCTGGGGGGGAGACCCAATACCTCTGGCGTCCAGTCGATACAGCAGGCCAGCGATGCAACGGGTAGCTCTCTTGGTTTCGCGACTGGGCGCTCAGTGCCCAAGCTTCTGCTGCGACGGCCGCCAGTGGAGCGCGTGGCGGCCCCAGTTCCGAGTGAGCAGATCGCCGGGAAGGAATCTGCGCCCACTGTGACCGCGCAGGCCCAACCCAAGGATCGACAATCACCGCCCGATGCCCAGGCTTCCTCGCTTCTCACTCACGGTCTGGCGCAACGCTTGCGCGACATCACGGGTCGCCTCCAGCGCCTGAAGACAGCAACAGGATCGGGCGGTTCCGGGCCGTAGCGAGCACGAGAGGTGCTGCTGAGTTTTCCCGAGGATCGCGTGGTAAGACTGTGCCACCATGACCAACAGCGAGCGCTACCTTGAGGAATCACTGGCCGGAGAGGGCGGGACANNTTCCAGGCCTACGACCGTGAACTCGACCGACACGTGGCACTCAAGCGGGTGAAGGACACGCGCGCCCTGGAGGGAGAATTGTCCGAGCTGGTTGGCCAAGAGGCCAGGCTGCTGGCTGCCCTGGAGCACCCCAACATCGTGCCCGTGCATGACTCGGGCATCGACGCCCAGGGCCGCCGCTTCTACACCATGAAGCTGTTGGCCGGGCAGCGGCTCAGCGATCGACTGGCCAGCAATCCGCCGGACCAGCGCGCACCAGGTGAATTGTTGAGCTGTCTGCGCATTGTCATCGCCGTGTGCGACGCCCTCGATTTCGCCCACGCGCGCAACATCCTGCATCTGGATGTCAAGTCAGAGAACGTGATGGTGGGCGATCATGGCGAAGTCCATCTCATCGACTGGGGCATTTCCAGGATGGCACGACAGCCGGACCGCATCACACGAGACCGAGCCCGGCCGGCCGCCCACGGCCGCCAGCGCCTGGAACCGCTGCCCTGCACGCCGTCCTTCGCCTCACCCGAGCAAGCTCAAGGGCGGGCTGACAAAGTCTCTTGCCGCACGGATGTGTTTGGCGCGGGCGCCCTGCTTTTCGAGATCGCGACCGGCAGTCCGCCGTTCGAGGCACCCAGTGCCAACGAGGCCCTGGTCGAGGCGAGCCGCTGCCAGTTCGAAAGCAAACTGGACCAGGCGCCGGCGCTGCCGGCATGGTTGCGCCAGATCATCGTGAGGGCCATGGCCCGCGAGCCCGAGCAGCGCTATCAGTCGGTCAAGGCCTTGCAGCATGACCTGCAGGCCTTTGTCGACAACGTGTGGAAGCTCAATCGATGTGTCTACGCCGAGGGTGACATCATCATCCGCCAGGACGAACCGGCCACCACGATCTTTCTGATCATCGCCGGTCGCTGCGAGGTCGTGCGGACCACAATGAGCGGACAAGAGAAGCAGTTGGCGATTCTGGGACCTGGCGATGTGTTTGGCGAGCTGGCGCTGGTCCCCGAGGGCCGCCGGACCGCCATGGTGCGGGCCCTCGACGCGGTCGAGGTCGCGGTGCTGGATCGTGAGAAACTGCAGCGCGATCTCGCGGGCAATTTGTGGATGGGCCGGTTGTTGCCGACGCTGGTGAAGCGCGTGCTGGACAAGGACCGGCGTCTCACCGAACTCGAGCAACGCCAGCGCGCGCTGGTGGGCGCCCTGGACTACCTAGCCACGCAGGGGCAACGCCTGACGGACGGTCGGCTGGCGGGAAACTGGTCCGGGTTCTGCCGGTCGATGGAGGGCACCATGGACGTGGCCTTCTTGCCAGGGGCGATGAGCGCCGTGTTGCTGGAATGGATCGCGGCCGCTTCGGGTGCCCGACCGATGCGTCTCAATAGTCAGCGCTTCCGTTCGGGTTCATTTGTGATCGATTTTCAGACCGATCAGTACTGGATCGGGGCTGCAGGCTGACTACTCTGTCAGCAGGCCGGTGGTACCGACGCGGGTGCGGCTGATGGCACAATCGTCGACGTA
>PMBY01000130.1 GCA_003153875.1 Myxococcales bacterium
GGGCCGCGGCGCGCGCGATGGATCGGGCGCGCGGGCCCCTGCGCAGAAACGACCCGCAAGAGGCGCTCGAACTTTGGCGTGCCCTGTGCGCCGGACGTTGGTCGCTGGTCGATCGCTTTGAATCCGACGGTCGCCGCTTTCTCATCGCGCACCGGAATCAGCCGCACCTGCCGGACCTGCGCGGGCTGTCGCAACGAGAGGCGAGCGTCGCCGCCTTCGCACAGCTCGGCCAGTCGAACAAGGAAATCGCCTACACCCTAGGGCTGTCGCCGTCGTCGGTGGCGACCCATCTGTCGGGCGCCTTGCGCAAGCTGGGCCTGCCGTCACGGGCGGCGCTGGTGACCACGTCGTTCGGCCTGCAAGTCGACAAGCCGGGCGATCAACCCTGACCGCGACGAAACCGCGAGCTTTCGATAGATCGCGGCCAGTTGATTGGCGACAGTTTGTGGGCGCGCGCCCCGTTTCGCCGCGATGGCCTGGTTCGAAGACCCATCTGCCACCAGGCGCGCCACTTCGCGCTCCGCCTGAGTGAGGGCGGCAAGGTCAGCAGCGCCGACTATCGGCTCGCTGACCACCACGAATTCGTCGCCGCCCACGCGGAACTGCGCCACGCGAAGACCCTCTTGCATCGCCTGCGTCCTGCGCGGGCGAGCGCGCGACGGCCTGTTTGGGGAATGCGAAGGAGGCGCAGCCATTTCGATCTTTCTGTCGCTCGGCGTCGTGCGAGCGTCTCGACGAACTTACTATGGACCGCGCGGACGTCAGATTCATACAGTGTCCCCGGCATTGCGGCGAGCACTGCCATGAGAATTACCCCACCGGTGCAGGAGATCGCGTGTTGGGCGTGGGGTAATTCTGATGGCAGTGACTGGCCGCAGACGGCGCCTGATTTCACCTTGAGCAATGGAGGAAGCTGATGAGGTTCACGACGGCGAAGATCTGCGGTCGCAGTCGAAATCATGCTGTGTTGGTAATGATGGGCTTGCTGGCCGGCGCGGCGGCTTGTTCGGGTCAGAACAAGGCGGCCACGCCCTCTTCTGCAGGCGTAAGCGCCGCGCAATTCGCCCTGACCAGTTCGAGTTTGCCACCCTGTGGTCCCTCCGCCGACGGTGCCGTCTGGTACGTGTGGAGCAATTCCAAGTTCTACGTTTGCAACGGCAGCACAAGAACCTGGGTCCAGACCAACCTGAACGGCCTGAACGCCGCTGTTAGCGTGACAGCCGTGAGTCCGGGCAGCCAGTGCCCGACAGGTGGATCGAGCATCGCGTTCGGCCTCGATCAGAACGGAAACGGCAAACTTGACCCGTCGGAAGTGACATCCACGACCGTGGTGTGCAATGGCAGCACCGGGGCGCAGGGACCGCAGGGGATTCCGGGTCCAAAGGGCGCGACTGGGGCGACAGGCGCAACCGGCGCGACAGGAGCGACGGGCGCGACGGGCGCAACCGGCGCGACGGGCGCAACCGGCGCGAACGGTGTGAACTCGCTGATCCAGCAGGACATTGAAGCCCCGGGGGCGAACTGCCCCACGGGCGGGGTCCGCATCGAGAGCGGGCTCGACCTGAACGGCAACGGAATACTTGAGGCGAACGAGGTCACGCAGACGAGCTACACCTGCAACGGCCAGAACGGTGCAAATGGCCAGAACGGAAGCAACGGGCAAAACGGCTTGACCTCGCTGATCGCGACCACGCCCGAGCCAGCCGGAGCCAATTGCGCCAACGGCGGAGTGGCTGTGCAGACCGGCCTCGACCTGAACAACGACGGCATCCTGCAGTCCACCGAGGTCCAACACACCCTCTATGTGTGCAACGGAACGAATGTTGGATGTTCGGGCGGCCTTCACGACAACGGCACCGGGACATGCCTGCCAACGGGCTGTGCCACCGGCTATCACAACGGCGGGGACGGGACCTGCCAGCCCACCGGAACATGCGTCGGGGGGTATCACGACGACGGCACCGGGGCTTGCGTTCAGGAAGGCTGCGCCCTCGGCTATCACGACGGCGGCGGAGCTTGCGTGGCGGAGGGGACCTGCTTGACGGGCTTCCACGACAACGGGACCGGGACCTGCGTGCCGACGGGCACGGGCTGCGCGCTTGGATTCCACGACAACGGCACCGGGACCTGCGTGCAGACCGGCTGTGCTTCCGGTTATCACAACGGCGGGGACGGGACCTGCCAGCCCACCGGAACCTGCGTCGGGGGGTATCACGACGATGGCACGGGGCCCTGCGTGCAGGCGGGATGCGCCCTGGGCTTCCACGACGGCGGCGGGGCCTGTGTGGCCAGCGGAACCTGCCTGGCGGGCGACCACGACAACGGCGAAGGAATCTGCGTGCAAGCGGGCTGCGCTGCCGGCTTCCACGACGGCGGCGGTGGGACCTGCGCGGCGAACGGAACCTGTGTGGCTGGCTATAACGACGGTGGCTACGGGACTTGCGTCGTGACCCCGCCAGAAACGCTCGCCTCAGGCCAGAGCGGACCCGAAGGCATCGCCGTTGACGCCACGAGCGTCTACTGGACGAATTATGGCAGCGGCACGGTGATGAAGGTTTCCACCGGCGGCGGCACCCCCACCACTCTCGCCTCAGGCCAGAGCGGACCCACCGGCATCGCCGTTGACGCCACGAGCGTCTACTGGACGAACAAAGAGAACAGCGGCAAAGAGAACAGCGGCACGGTGATGAAGGTTTCCACCGGCGGCGGCACCCCCACCACTCTCGCCTCAGGCCAGTTCCACCCCGACGGCATCGCCGTTGACGCCACGAGTGTCTACTGGGTGAACTTGGGCGGCACGGTGATGAAGGTTCCCACCGGCGGCGGCACCCCCACCACTCTCGCATCAGACTCAGGCCCGAGCGATGCCGACGGCATCGCCGTTGACGCCACGAGTGTCTACTGGACGAATTATGGCAGCGGCGCTGTGATGAAGGTGCCCACCGGCGGCGGCACCCCCACCACTCTCGCCTCAGGCCAGGACAACCCCTTTGGCATCGTCGTTGACGCCACGTTTGTCTACTGGACGAACTACGGCGGCGGCACCCTGATGAAATTACCGAAGTAGCACGCGCAGCGCAGCCTATTAAGCCAGTACGGTTGCCGGCGGGTGCTGGTCGGTGCCCCTCGGGTCCGGATTTCCGTGGCGTCGTCCTCGGACGGCATGAAAGCGACGACAAGGTCTTGCAAACCGCAGTCGCCGGGCAGGCTGACATCATCCTGACCGGGGATCGCGATCTGCTCCTCCTGGGCGAGCACGACGGTATCCGTATCCTCTCGCCACGCCAGTTCGTGGAACTGATGGACCGGCGTGGGTGATGCGTGCGCACCAAGCCCTGGCGCACGCGCAGTGCTGCCTATCCCCCGGCGCCGAGGCGGCGGAGATCGGCGACGAGTTCCGCATCCATGCGCTTGAGCGAACTGCTGGCGGCACTAACCCAAGCCTTGCCGTGGCGTGCAAGTGCTTTCCAAGCCAAGTCGAGAAGGCGGGCGTACACCGTCTGGGTCACGAGCGGGCTGATTGACATGATATTTTTACATGATACATTAAAGAGATGAAGAGCCTCGTCACAACCCTGACCGAACGCGGCCAGGCTTCTCTGCCCGCCTCGTTGCGCAAAGAAATGGGGCTCAGGCCGGGACATCGGCTGCGCTGGCAGAAGCTCTCGTCGTGCGAGGTCCGGCTGCTGGTCGAATCGGGGAAGCAGGTCGCCGGGCCCAAGGCCATGCTGGGATTCGCCAAGACCTTTCGCAGGCCCCGGCGAACCGCCGACTGGATGAGGGATCTGCGCGCTGGTGAAAAGACCCGATGAGCTGGGTGGTTGACACCTGCGTCGTCATCGACGTACTCGAAGACGATCCCAGTTTCGGACGTGCATCGGCGGACGTGCTGGAGAAGTCACTGCGGGACGGCCTGGTGCTTTGTCCAATCACCATGGTTGAATTGTCCCCGGCCTTCGCCGGCAACCTGGAAATTCAGAAGCACTTTCTCGACCAAGTGGGCGTCGATTTCACCGAGGGCTGGACTTTTGCGGACACCGAATGCGCGTATCGCGCCTGGAATCTCTACGTGCAGGCTCGCCGCGGAAGCGATACCCCGAAGCGCCCGCTGGCCGACTTGCTCATTGGCGCCTTCGCGTGCAGGCAGCAGGGGCTGATTACTCGCAATCCCACCGATTTTCGCCGTTGGTTTC
>PMBY01000452.1 GCA_003153875.1 Myxococcales bacterium
CGGGGACTTCGGGACCTGCACCTGCCTCACCACACCCGCTCGCTACGCTCGCGCCCTCGCGCTCGGTCTCGCACGATGGTGCGCCGCCAGCGACGAGGGCGCGCGAAGCGCGGGGCGGGCGGGGTGGGCTGTCGGTCCCGAAGTCCCCGTAGGGGGAGCCGGCGGGCTCCCCACGCGACTAGAAGGAGATTCCGTTCTTCTGGCAGGCCGACCGCACCAGTTGCCTGTTGCGTTCGTCCAGCTTCTCATAGGCGCGCAGTGCCGCGTCTGAATCGTGCAACGAGCATGAGCAGATCGCGATGATCTGGTAGGCGCTGGTGAGGTCCGGCTTGGCTCGCAACGCCCTGCGCGCCGAGTCTATGGCCAATATGTACTGCCCGCGCAACCACGCCTCACGAGCCTGCTGGATCAGCTTGTCGGGATCCACGCTGGACTCCACCTGTCCAGGAGGGGAGGCGCCTGGCTTGGACTGGGCAGCGGCCACGGGCTTCGGGGTCTGAGCCGGCTTCTTCACCTCGGGCTTCGGGCTCGCCTTCTTCGCCAGCACCGCGCAGCGACCGACAATCCAGTGCGCCATCTTGTTGTTGCGGTCCACCGCCAACACCAACTCGGCCTCGCTCTTGGCTTCGTCGCACGCGCCGACGCTTGCCTTGCTCGACGCCGCGTCCACGTGCAGTTTGACGTAGTCGGCACGCGCGGACTTCTCAAGAACCGATGCGCGTTCCTTGTACACGCTGGTTTCCGGGATCTCGCCCGCTCCGCGCAGAACGGCCTCGAAGTTCGACTTGTCTGCCGCCTCTTTCAAGGCGGCAAAGCGCTCGGCATTGCCCTTCTCGTCCTCGGCGAGCTTGCGCAATTCGGCTGCCTCGCTCGAATCGGGCGCTGCGGCGACGGCTTTGTTGGCCGCGGCCAAAGCCTCGTCCCACTTCTCGCTTGCCTGCGCCGCCTTCGCGGCGGCCAGCAGATCCGCCAAGGTCTCCTGCGGCGGAGGCGGCGGAGGCGGCGGAGGCGGCGGAGGCAAGGGCTGGGCGACAACCGGCGGAGCGGGCGGGGGAGGCCGCGGCCGTGACCGGCCACCTGAAAGCGCGAAGGCCACGACCAATGCCACGACCACCACGCCGCCGCCCACGATCCCGAAAATCTTGCCCTTGCTCAGACGACCAAGTCCGGGTTCGAGATCACTCCCGCCCTCTTCGGTGACGAAGCGCAGTTGCACCTGCCCAAGCTCGATTTGGTCGCCCGGGCTGAGCAGCACGCGATCGTGGTCCACGCCGTTCACGCGAACGCCGTTGGCGCTCTCCAGGTCCACGGCGTAATACTGGTTGCCTTCGCGGACGATGCGTGCGTGGTGGCGGGATATGGATTTATGCTCGATGACGATGTCGTTCTCCGACGTGCGTCCGATGACCAGCGACGGGCGGTCGAGCATGAACTCGCGCCCCGCCATAAATCGGCCCACAATAACCAGGCGCGGCGGCAGAGAAGCAGGGTCAAGAGCCGAGGCTTGGTCGACCAAGCTGTGCAGCGGAATCGTGGGCTGCGCTTCGATAGCATCCTGCACCTCGGCCGTGGGCGGCGCAGCGGCCCCCGCCTGGACCGGAGACGCGGCGGCGGCAGAGGCCACGGGCGCATGCGCGGCGACAGGCAGGGCCGCGCTTGGACGCTCCTCTTTGATGGCCATCCGGTAGTCGCCGATGAGGATGACATCACCGTCTTTGAGCGGCGCGGACGCCGACAAAACCGCACCGTTGAGCTTGGTTCCGTTGTAGCTGGAGAGATCTTCCAGCAGCAGGGCACCCTGTCGTCGCACCAGCCGCGCGTGGCGCCGCGAGACGTTCTGCTCGCTCAGGCGGATCGTGTTGCCCTCCTGTCGGCCGATCGTGATCTCGTCGCGGATCAGCGGGACAACAACGGTCTTGCCTTCGTCATCCTCGATGAGGAGTTTCTGCATGGGAGTACGGGTGCCTCGCCAGAAATGACTCTAGCCGCAGCCTCAAGTGGGATCAAGCGTTGGAGTGGCTCAGGTTCAGTTACTTGATCAAAATCAACGCAGCCCCAATGACGATTGCCATGCCCACGATGAAGGCCGCCACCACGACGGCGACAGCCACGTTCTTGTTTTCTTGCAGCTCGCGGCGCAGGTTGTAGGGGGTCACCAACTCCCAGATGTAGTAGCCGATGATGAGCATCGCGATCCCCGCCAGACCGAGAACCGATGCGTCAAGAACCAGTCGCCAAAGGGGGATGGGCACCATGGGTGGCATTCTCTACAGGCTCCTTAGCTCTGGGTAGGTGGTCATCAGGTCCGTCTCGGTGAGGGAATCTTCGGGATCGGCAGGGGTCCACACTACCTCAAGGCCCAGCAGAGTGTGGGACGAGATTGCGCCGAGCTCGCTCAGTGCAGCCTCCAGGCTTTCGCGGTCTCTGGGCGCCTGGATCCGCGCGAGGGGAGCCCGCGTGGCCACAATCACCGTCACCACCAGATACTCAAGCGCCTCGGCTCCCACGGTGGCGGCTGTCTGTGCCCGGCGCATGGAGCCGTCGGCGACCCGAATGCGCTCCACCTCGAAGCGCGCACGCTCGGCCATGGCAGCGGCATTCAACTTGGTTTCACCATTGGTCAGGCTCATGGGCCCGCTCGCTTGAGCGAAGCCGTAGCGGATCGAATCCTTCTCGCGCAGCAGCTCGAGCGCCGTCTGACGGAGAAGCTCGGCCAGGCCCGCTTCACTCGATGTGTCGCCCTGGCTGGCGAAGTCGGCCAGCCGACCCTGAATGTGGCGGGCCGAACGACCGAGGCCGACCTGGACCTGGTACACGTAGGCGGAATCCAGGCCCTCGTCAGCATCATCATCGGACCAGGCGCTGGGCGTGCCCCGACGGGTTGCTCGACGAATAGCGCGCATGACGGCGACCGTGCCCAGGCCGACGATTCCCAGAAGCACCAGGCTACCCATTAGGCCCATGCCGCCGCCATAGCCGCCAAAGCCCCAGCCGAAGCTGGGCAAGAAGAAGAAGCTGGAGCCCCCTCCATACCCGCTGCGCCCCGAACCGTAGCTGCGCGAGAGGCTGCCCGCGCCCGAGCGAAATCCACTGCGGCCACTGAAGCTGGCGCCTGATCGGGGGCCGGCCAGGGCCAGGCCAGGTAGCACAGCCGACAACAACAAGACAATGGCCAGACGGCGTATGGATTTCATAGACGATCCCCGCACGTGTCTCGTAGCCTAGCGGCGCCCGAGCGCGAAGGCAAAGATCATTTACGAACTGCGTCGACCAGCGGCAAGAGGCTGCGCCCCTCGCGGCCTGGTCAGTTGCCGATCAGCGGTACGGGACAGGTGATGGCGGGCTATCACCGTGAGGAATATCCGCGGGATTTCAGACAGATAACCCTGATGCCAAGTCTGATTGAAACCCTGATGGGGCTCTGATGAAAGTCGGATGAAGGTCCGATGGCTGACTGATGCCGGCCTGATGAGAAGCGCGATGTGGAAAACTTGCTGACCTCCGCCAGGAGTATACCGTCGGTGTCGATGGGCTACCCGATCTCGGCAAGACGCAAGACCGTAAAGCCTCCCGCGGGTTGCGAGGGACACCTGACCCGGCGGGAAGCGGCGATCCAGCTTGGCCTGAGGAGTGAGTTCAAGATTCGTCAGTTTGAACGCGACGGCCGACTGCACGCGGTTCGGGGCCGCATGAGCACGGCCTTCTACCCCGAGTCCGAAGTGCTGGCGCTGAGGGCCGAGCTGGTGGCTCCGCCCCGCTCTGCACCGGGGCGCTGGTCAGACGCCGATCTCATCGCGTTCTTGCAGCACCCGACGGCATCGGGACGGTCGCGCACCGCAGTCGATCTCGTCACCGAAACGAAGATCAACATTGCTCGCGCGGAGCGGGTCTACCGCTTCTGGTCCAAGCGCGACGACGTCTTGGCTGCGCGTGTGATCCGCGCCGCGCGCCTTGTGCGCATTTCGCCGGACCCCCAGGGCAGCCAATCGGCCGGCGAGCATCTCTCCGCGGCGCGGGCGCCCAACGGACCGCGTCCCATCGTACCTGCTGTCGACAATACACCCGAAAGTGAACGGCGAAGCGCCGCGCGCCTGGCGCACGATCGGCTTGTCCGGTCCCTGCGGGATCCCGACCCGCGCGTCCGCGCCGAGGTGTTCGTCAAGCTCAGGGAAAGCCCGCGGCCGTGACCCAGGCCGCTTCCCGCATGGACCAGTGAACCGGAGGTTATGCATGCCGCGCAGACGCGTTGACATCGAGCCCACCCTTCTTTCCGAGGTGGAGCGCATCGGACGAAGCGAGCGCGTTTCGGTCAGCCAGATCGTCAATGAGGCATTGGCCATGGCGCTTGCGGAACGAAGGCGCCGGCGGCAAGCCCCCCTCGGCACCTGCCTGCCCCGACCCATTCTTGTCGGGTCACGCCCGGACAGGGACGAGATCCTGTCGGTCCTGGATTTCTAGAGAGCCGACCAGTTTGCCGGACCGAGTGAAATTGTGCAGTTGCGAGCGGACCAAGGCGCGAGGAGGGAGAATACTCGACGTNNCAAATGCGCGATTTCACGACGGGAGGAAAACTGGTCGGCTCTCTAGACCAACACCACGTCTGACAAGTCAACCTCAATGGCTTCGCTGGGCAGGGCGCCGCGGTCGAAGCGCATGGTGTTGTCGCGCGCGCGGTTGAGCGCCACCTGTTCGAAGTAGGCCTGCACCTGGGGAATGGCCTCAGCCAGCCGCTCTACATATTCGCGCGCCAGGAAAAGCACGGAGCTGCGCATGGTGGCGCGCACCGTGGCGGAGGTGGGCTGATCCGTGACCAGCGACATCTCGCCGAAAATGTCACCCGGCTTGAGCCGCGCCAGCGATACGGCCTCGGGCGTATCTGCGCGTGCGACCACCTCGACCTCGCCGGCCAGCACGAGAAAGAGACCCCTGCCTCGCTCACCCTCGTGGATCAACTCGGTCCCAGCCTCGACCTCGTGACCCTCGAAGCGACGAAGCAGCTCGCCTTGTTGGGACTTGGTGAACGGCACGAAGAGCGGCGACGTCTGCAGCAGGTTCTTGATCAAGCGCTCGCGTGAAAACTGATCGAGTGCGGCGCGGATGGTGGGCAGCTTGGCAATGACAAGGGCCAAAGCTGCCCTGCTGACCCCGATGACGTCAGCATCGCCGGCCGCGGCCACCGAGGCGGTACGCGGCTGGCCGGTGATGAGCGCCATTTCTCCGAAGAGCGTGTTTTCGAAGAGGCGTGCCACATCCTTGTCCCCGGCCGGCGTGTTGACAAAGACCCGCAGCTCGCCGTCTGCCACCAGAAAGAGCGTGTCGCCCGCGTCGCCCTGACGCACGACCAGTTGCCCGTCGGTGAGGCGGAGCACGGTCAGCGAGCGCAGCACGGCCGCGAGCGACTCGGGGCCCAACTCGGACAGGAAGGGCAACGGGTGATACTGCTCCTGATAGCCCACGAACACCGAGAGATCGAGCGCGGTCTTGCGCGCCTGTTCGATGACGTGCGCCAGAGAACCGGTGTGGCCAATATCCCCGACTTCCAAGACCGTCGACGGATCGACCGGTGCCGTGCGTACCGCAAAACGCGCAAGCAGCGGCGAACCCGAGGCGTAGGTCTTGACCAGCAAGGCAAAGATGTCGTCCACCGGTTGGCCCAGCTTGCCGAGAGCATAGGCCGCCACGATGGCCGGCAGGGGGTGGCCGGCGCGAACATTGTGGATGGCCACGCTTCGGTAGACTTCGGCCGCCGCGTCGGTCTGCCCTGCTTCCGCCAGCACGTCCGCGATGGCAAGCCGGGTCTCGTAGTCAAGTGGGAGCGCGGCCAGAATTCTCTGGTATGCGCGCAGGGCGTGTGGGTGATCGCCATTGCGGCGGAAACGACGCGCTTCGTCCCTGGCCTCACGTAGGGTGATCTTCATGAGTCAAGATTCGGTCAAGCCGCAGGCGGAGGCAAGTGCCGGCAATCCCTTCGACGCTGATTTTGCGGGTCCGTCTGAAATGGGAACCCTGAAAGGGTTCCCATGCCCTCCCGCGATGGTACACGGCGAGCAAAGCTCGCCGGCTCCCCACGCGAGTGAACGGCCGCGTCCAGGGCCACGACCTTGTGCGGCTATCGCGAGCCTGTGAGGAGCGGCAGCCCCTGTCAATCGGCTGAGAATTGGGTAGTATGTCCCCCGTTGACCGCTACCAGGTCCGACCGGGCCTGGCCGACAAACCCCAAGAACCCCCTGCCCCCTGACGACAATGGAGAAGGACCTCGAGCGCAGTTTCCTGGAGATTCTTGCGCGGACCCTGGTTTCGCTCCCCTTCGACCTCAAGATCCTGCTCGAAGCGGTGTCCGACCCCAACCTGGACCACGGCGCGCGTGAAGTCGCAGTGGCTGCGGTTGTGTACATCATCGCGCCCCGCGAGGGGAACATCGAGCCGTACATCCGATACAGCGAGGACGTGCTGGTCCTTCGTCTCGCCCTGCGCCAGATCTTGACCCAAGCAGGCGAAGGGGCGCCGGCATTCCGGGAACGCTTCGCCGAAGATCTCAGCCGCCTGGGCCAGGAGTTGGAGTTGCTCGATCGGGCCTGCGGCAAGGATCTGGTGGCCTGGCTCGACAGCCGTTGGGCTGTCCTGCGCAAGGCCGTGTACGCGCGCAAGAAGATCCCCATGTTCGTCGACGACGAGGAGGTCGGCACACTCCTCTACGACGAGGGACTGAAGTTCGGCACCAACTATCCGATCAGCGAGAAGACCCTGGAGGGACGGCTCAAGCAGGCCCAGCCTATCCTGGACCACCTGCAACGGAAGTGGGACCAGGACAAGAAGAAGATCACCCCACACTAGGATAGGGATCCGGATGGCGCCAAGTTCCGAGGTCGTGCCGTTTGGCGCCACCCCCGCTGGGGTCTTTGATATCGCCTGCCGCGTGGCCGAGAGTGGAGGCTCCCTTCCCGTCGAGATCACCGAGGCAGCGCGTGCGGTGGCCGGTGAGCTGAGGTCGTTTCCGCCCGACGAGGTACGGGCCGCGCTGGAGAGAATCATCACAGGCCCGCACGCCGACGACGGCTTGCAGTGGCTACACGAGGCAGGCGCACTGGATCAGGTGGTGCCGGAGCTGGACGCCACGGTGAACTTCTCGCAAGAGGCAGGACGCCGGCACAAGGACGTATGGGAACACACCAAGCAGGTGGTCATGCAGTCGCCTGCGCAGTCCATCGTGCGCTGGGCTGCCCTGCTGCACGACATCGGCAAGATGGACACCCGGGTGATGCTCAGCGACGGCAAGGTGACCTTCCACCGCCACGCCGAGGTGGGCGCGCGTTTGTTTGAAACTCTCGCCCGCCGCCTGGGTTTTCCCCGCGCCGAGCGCAAGCGCATCCGCTTTCTCATCGTCAACCACCTGCGCGCCAACGCCTACGAGCCGGAATGGACCGACGCAGCCGTNNCGCCGCTTCGATCACGAGATGGGCGACGCGCTCCCCGATCTGGTCGAGCTGTCACGGGCCGACGTCACCTCGGCACGGCCCGGCCGACGTCAGGAAGCGGCCCGCAACATCGAGGCACTGTTGCAAAGAATCGCGGCCGTGCGCGAGCTCGACGCCCGTGTGCCACCTCTGCCACCGGGGGTGGGCAATGCCATCATGGAAGCCTTTGCCATTCCGCCCTCGCGCCGGGTGGGCGAGTTGCGCAAGCTGTGCGAAGACGCCATCGAGCGCGGCGAACTGCTCGAACGGCAGCCGGTGGAGTACTACGTCGACTTCCTGCGACGGCAGGGAATATCAGGCGACAAGCCGTAGCGGACGAACGGCCTGGGTTGCGGAGACAGGTCGTGAACCGCGCGGGGCGCGTGCTGCCATGGGTCTGCTTCCTTGTCTTTTCTTGAGACACAACCGGTCGCATGTGCATCAGAATGCTACCCGCACTTTTCTTGCGGAGGCACGTTCATGTCAAAATCGCTGCGCAGAAAACTGATTGCTCTTTCCACGGTGGGGTGTCTGGGCTTGGCGGGGTGCTACGGGCAGTTCGCGCTGACCCGCAAGATCTACAATTGGAACGGCAGCGTCACATCGAACCGCTTTGTCAACTCGGCCATTCTGTTCGCACTGATTGTGATCCCAGTCTATGAGCTCGTCACGCTGGGCGACTACCTCATCTTCAACACCATCGAGTTCTACTCGGGAAGCAATCCGGTCGCGATGAACCAGGATGGATCCGTGGACACCCGCTATGCTGACCACGCCTATCACCTGCAACGCTTGGCCGACGGACGGGTCGAGGTCACCATCGACGGCAAGCCGAGCTACCGCTATCGTGAGGCCGGCGAGAATCTGGTGCTTGAGGATCTGAACGGCAAGATCATGCGCGTGGTTCCAGCCCGCGCGCACATGGACGCGACCCAGTCCACCGGCGGCACTCTCTAGCTCGCCGGTCCGATCAGGTACAGACAAGCCCGATCTTCTCTCTGGCGCCCGACCGCGGGCTATGCCAAAAGGGAGGCTGGTCCCGGGTGACGGAACACTTGCGAACCCCGCCAGGCCCGGAAGGGAGCAACGGTAGCTGGTCGACCGGGTACTCGGGACCTTTTGTGTTGTCCCGAAGAAGAAAACCGGGAAGCCCGTCGCAGCACAGGCCCGCTAGATGAGCGCGGCACGGCGGCAGACGATGGTGCTACAATACCATCCTCCGGAGACGATCCAATCCAATGCCTCGCATGGTCAAGTGCGCAAGACTCGGGCAGGAACTGCCCGGGGTCATCTACAAGCCCTTCAACAANNGAATACTCCAAGCGGATCGTCAACGAGTTCCGTCTCGACCTAACCTCGCCCGTGGGGCAGAAGGTTCTGCTTGAGCAGGCCGAGCAGTTCTTCTTCGGTGCGGGAGGCCGTAACCCGCCCGAGTTCGTGGCACCTAAGTCGTGACAGCTCGCCATGCCTGACGACAAGGGACGCCGTAACACGGGGGCCATTCCCATAACCAGCGAGCAGCCGGCACGGCGGCCTTCGGGCTCGTTCTTCACGCCCGAAGGTGGCTCGCAGCGTGGTGACCAGCAGGCGCGCGATTTGCGCGTGGCGGTCAGTGTCCCGGTGAAGATTCGCTACGAAAGCATTCTCGATTTTCACGGGACCCAGTCGGTCAACATCAGCCGTTCGGGCATGTTCTTGTCGTCTGCCGATCCACGGCCGGTGGGCACCATGGTCGACTTCGAGCTGGCGCTGGCCGACGGCCTGTCGCTGCTTCGGGGCAAGGGTGAGGTCGTGCGCGTGACCAGCGGACCCGTCGCGGGCATGGGCGTGCGCTTCCGTGAGCTTGACCAAGAGGCCCGCCGCTTCCTCGACCGCATCGTTCAGGTCAATGAAGAGGAAGGACGCTCGCCGGCGGTTTCGCTCGATTTTGCCAATGCACCCGCTGCCTCGCAATCCTCCAACCCCGGGGTGTCATCCCGGTACGGCCCTTTGCGGGGCGCCACCACGCTGCAACCGGGCCTACTGGTCAGTGGGCGCGACCTCCACGTCAAGCTCACGCCCGCGACGGTCGGCTACTTCACCAACAACCCTCTGCTCAACATGCGCTTGGGCGGCTTCGTGGTTCCCAGCGAAGAGAACGTGCCCCTGGGCGCGGTCTTCGATGTGGTGATCGAGAGCTTCGAGGGTCATGCCTTGTTCACCGGCAAAGGCAAGGTGGTGGCCAAACAAGAACACCGACTCGGGGTTCGCCTGTCCGACGTGGACAAGGTCGTGCTGGCGCGCCTGCAGGCCGAAGTCGCCCGGCTGAGTCCATTCGGACGATAAGACAATTCTCACTGTCGAACTGGGGCCGTGATCGGTAAACTAGGGCGGTGACTGCGAAGCCCGAGAAACAAGAAAGCAACCGAGACGAAAAGGTCGAAGCCGCGCGCGCCCGTCTGGCCAGCACCGGACGCAATGATCCGTGCTTCTGCGGCTCCGGCAAGAAGTACAAGAAGTGCCACCTGGCCGACGACGAGGCAGCCGCTTTGGCGCCGCCCCAGGCGCCTGACCCGGACGAGATGCTCGCCGAGGGCTGGCGGCTTTTCGAACAGCGTAGGCCGGCGGCTGCCGAAAAAGAGTTCCGGGCTGCCCTGGCCCTCAAGCCTGACTGGGCGGACGCGCTGGTCGCCATCGGCCTGGCGCGCCTGCGATCGGGCGACCAGGATGCTGCGCGCAAGGAGTTCAACGAGGTTCTGCGCGTGTCAGAAAAACTGGCCACCGAGCTGCGCGAGTCAGGGGCCAAAGACGCATTTTCCCGCAAGGAGGCGCAGGCCTACCTGCGCGCCAGCCACGCGCTCGGGTGCCTGGCCTTCGACCAGGAACGCTACCAGGATGCTTTGGTGGATCTCGAACGCGTGTATTCGGTGGACCAGGCCGCGGTGGGCACCGAGGCCCGCCTCATCGCTGGTGCCGCCCTGCTCAAGCTCAAGCGGCCGGCCGACGCCGTGCCGGTTCTGGAAGTGGCCAGCAAGTCAGAAGCCGGGGCCGGGCGCGCACTCATGAGCCTGGGTCTGGCCCAGTTTGGCGCGGGTGATCGGGCTGCCGCTCAGGCCGCGCTGCTGCGGGCTCTCGACGCCAATTCCCACTTCGGCGCGGCCCTCGTGGGCCGGGTTCCCGCTCAGGCGACCAACCTGGGAGCCGCCACGGCCGGTAGCCGCGAGGAGGCCGTGGGCTACGCGCAGACCTTCGGCGATGCGTGGGACAAAGAGGCCAAGGATTTTCTCAAAGAAACAATGGCCGGCCGATCTGCGAAAGCCGGCAAGGCTGGTGGCGCTGCAGGAGCGCCGACGGAGTAGCCCCCGTGTCTCCCAAAGAACCCACCCCGCCAGTCGTGCCAGAGCGTCGGGCCTCGCGGCGCAATCCCATCCAGGTGCGGATGCAACTTGCGGACATGGTCAGCACTTTCTTGGGCCGCAGTGTGGACGTGAGCCGGGGCGGCCTCTTCGTGGCGTCTGCCGAAACGCGACGGGTGGGAACCTTGCTGCGCGTGCGCGTGCTGGGCCCGCGCGGCGAGGCCGTGTTTGCCGTGGGCGTGGTGGTACGCTGTTTCTCCGATCTGGAGGGCAGCCACGAGGGCGCCTTGTCGCCAGGCATGGCCGTCGCGCTGACCTCGACCAGCGAGGCGTGGGATCGTTTTTGGGAGGACGTCAGCACCACCGACGGCGACGACGACGACGAGTCCAGC
The DNA here is from genome assembly GCA_003153875.1 of Myxococcales bacterium. Next base: position 11,182 of record PMBY01000452.1, read on the forward strand.
GACGACGAGGATGGCGCATGAGCAACACCGGGGCCTTGTTCCCGGTTTCGTCTGACAA
>PMBY01000315.1:0-2669 GCA_003153875.1 Myxococcales bacterium
CCCCCCACCCGCCACCAGCTCCCCGCTCGCTTCCCCCTTCGGGGACTACGAGACCTGCACCTTCCCCACCACACCCGCTCGCTTCGCTCGCGCCCTCGCGCTCGGCCTCGCCATGCCCTCCCTCGATGGTACGCCACGCGCGGCGCCGGCAGAGCCGGCGGGCTCCCCACGCGCTAGTGACTAGCGAAACTCGGCAAGGATGCGATCGGCGCCGCGCGCAATAAGTGCCTCGGCCAGCGCCCTGCCCAGAGCTTGGGCAGTAGGCGGCGCCCCTGAGACGTGCTCGCGCAGCATGGTCGCCCCGTCGGGAGTTCCTACCAAACCCCACACCTCCAGTTTCCCCTCCTGCACCTGGGCGGTTCCTGCCACGGGCGTGCGACAACCAGCCCCCAGGTGCTGCAGGAGTGTGCGTTCGGCCGTGACGGTGATTTCCGCGTCTTCGCTCGCCAGAACGCGACAGAGGACGCGCAGGGGTTCGTCAGCGGCTCGGGTTTCGATCGCGAGCGCGCCCTGGCCAATGGCGGGCAAAATGCGCTCTGTCGCAATCCGCTCGGCAATGTGCTGGGACAAGCCGAGACGGTCCAGCCCCGCACAAGCGAGCACAGCCGCGTCCACTCGCCCGTCGGCCACCTTGCGCAACCGCGTGTCGAGGTTGCCGCGCAGGGGGACAAGACGCAGGTCCGGCCGCAGTGCCTTGACCTGGCAGATGCGGCGCAGGCTGGTCGTGCCCACGCTTGCGCCGACCGGCAGGTTGTCCAGAGTGGACCCGTCGCGGCTGACCAGGGCATCGCGCACGTCGGCGCGGGTGGGGATTGCAGCCAGCACAAGCCCAGGAGCCAACTCAGCGGGCACATCTTTCAGACTGTGAACCGCAAGATCGATCTCACCCGCGAGAAGAGCCGCCTCGATCTCCTTGACCCACACNNTTGCGCTCGACCACCAGGCCGGGGTGGGCTGCGCGCAGCAGAGCCGCCACGTGATCGGCCTGCCACAGTGCCAGGACACTGCCCCTCGTGCCGATGACAACGCGATCGGGGCCCACGCGACAATCTTCTAGATACTGGCGACCGCGGCCACCACCGACGCGTCCGGCAGCGCGCCACCCACCGGTTTGGCCACGAACCCGACCTCGACCTCGTAGGCGGTTTCGCCAAGGATGACCGAGTTCAGGTACACCTCGGCCCCCAGAGCGGAAACCGCGGCTTTCGTCTTCACCCTGCCGAGAAGATTGAAGGGCTGATCGCTGCCCGCCTGGACGCTCACGAAATGGCAGCCAGGGACCAGGCGCAAGACGAGGCTTCCCCCCAGAAGTTGCAGCATCTCGCCCTCAAGGTTCACCCGTTCGACAGAGAGCCAGGAGTCAATCGTCTCCTGGGGGATGAAAAACTTCACGGGCATGTCGCCTTGGGCCTGCGCGGGGGAACGCTGTTTCCAAAATAGCACCCCTTCGCGGCGGCCACAAACCGCAACGCAAACACCGGAATTCGGAGTGGGTGGCTGGGACGGAGACGGTGACGGTGACTGGGGCTCAGCGCGGATGATGGCGCGCGCCGACAACAGCATGCGCGGTGGGTTCCACCCCGGCTTCCGTGCGCATCTCGGGGCTGGCTTCTTTTCGCGTGATCGGGCAATGAAGATGGCTATGACCACGACACGAGAACGCTACCATGCCCTGCGCGCCCTCGGTCTGAAGCTGGATCTGACCCGCGGGCAGCCCGGTGACGACAACTTCGATCTCTCGAACGCCATGCTGACCATCGTCGACGACAAGTCGCTGGTCACGCCCAGCGGCGTTTCTCTGCGCAACTACCCCGGCGGCATCGCCGGCCTCAAGGAGGCGCGCGAGCTGTTCGCCCCCGTGCTCGGGGTCGAGCCCAGCGAGATCATCGTGGGCAACAACGCCAGCCTTTCGTTGCTCGGCCAGGTGTTGATGTGGGCCATGCTGAGGGGCGTACCCGGCAGCATGGCGCCGTGGTGCAAGGACGAGGCGAAGATCATCGTGACCGTGCCCGGCTACGACCGGCACTTCCTCATGCTCGAACGCCTGGGCTTCACCATGGTTCCCGTGAGCATGAATTCCGACGGCCCGGACATCGCGGCCATCGAGAAGCTGGTTGCGTCCGATGCGAGTGTCAAGGGCCTGCTCTACGTGCCGACCTACAGCAACCCGACCGGCGACACGACCTCGCAGGCGGTCGCCGATCGCCTGGGCCGCATGCAGACAGCGGCGCCCGACTTCACCATCTTCGCCGACGATGCGTACGCCGTGCACCACTTGGACGGCACGCCGCCCGCGCATCCCGATCTGCTGGGCGCGGCCAAGAAGGCGGGAAATCCGACGCGCGTGATCCTGTTTGGCTCGACCTCGAAGATCACCTTCGCCGGCGCCGGGGTCAGCTTCCTCGCGGGTAGCAAGGAAACCGTGGGGTGGATCGGTGAGCTCATGGGCACGCAGATGATCACGCCCAACAAGGTCGAGCAGTACCGGCACGTGCTTTTCCTCGGCCGCTATCCCGGCGGCATCGGCGGCATCATGAAGGCGCACGCGAAGCTGCTCGCCCCGAAGTTCGCGGTGGTCGACGAGGTGCTGTCACGCGAGCTCGGCGGCAAGAACCTGGCGCGCTGGACGAAGCCCAAGGGCGGATACTTCATCAGCCTCGACATCGAAA
>PMBY01000315.1:2683-5650 GCA_003153875.1 Myxococcales bacterium
CGCAACATCCGCATCTCGCCCACGCGGCCGCCGGTCGACCAAGTCCGCAAGGCCATGGAAGTCGTCGCGGTCTGCGTCCAGATGGCGTCATCTACGGAGGGGTGATCCCCTCCCTCCGTCTGGCGCCCGTCATCGTCACCGTTTCCGTCCCGGCCCGCTGAACTGACCTGAATTCCGGCACGACAGGACGCCGTTGCCGATTCGGGCTCCCGTGACCCCAATGACTGTGGTAGAGGACCCGACCATGGCGAGCCAGAACATCGTTGTCGTCACGGATAGCAACTTCGAGAGCGAGGTCATCAAGTCTTCGCTGCCCATTCTCGTGGACTTCTGGGCCACCTGGTGCACCCCGTGCCTTGCTCTTGCGCCGCATGTAGAGGCTCTGGCGCAGGAGTACGCCGGCAAGATTCGCGTGGGCAAGTGCGACATCGACGCAAACCCCATGGTTCCGACCCAACTCGAGATTCGCAGCATCCCGACCCTGCTCATGTTCAAGGCCGGCCAGGTGGTGGGCCAGGTCGTAGGCGCCGTGCCTCGATCGCGTATCCAGGATCTGGTGAAGAAGGCGTTGTAGTACCTAGCGCCCGACTAGGATCCACGCCAGCAGCGCACCAGCCGCCACCGCGGCCAGCATCACGCCAATGAGCAGTCCCTTCGCGGGGCTCGCCATGAGCGCGCCGCGACCGAACATAGGCTTCATGGACTGGGGCAAGTCCATGGGCTGAGTTTCAAGACCGGAAACCGCGGCCAGGGAGGCGGCGCTACGCCCGGACTCCGGGGCCGAGAAACCCGACGGTGTGGACCGGCCTTGCCCCGCCGCCCCTGCAGGCGGCAGGCCCGCCACGGGCAGCGACGCGCTGGCTCGGGCAGCGGCCATATCCGCCAGCGTGTCACGAGGCATACGCTCGATCGGCTGCGCGTCGGTGCGGCGAGCGGGCCAGTCGGTTTCCTGGGACCACGCCCGCGGGTCGATGAACCCGCCGGTGGGCCGATGAACCGGCGCAGGGTTGACCACGACCGGCCCAGGGGTCAGGGGTTGCCCGTCGAAGCCGACCGAAGTGAAGGCGTTCAGCTCCTCGTGCAAGATGGTGTCGATGAGGTTGGGCCTCTTGACCTGGCCGCTGGTCGACGCCGTGGTTTGTTCTTCCTGGCAGGCGCGCACCAGATCCGCGATGTCGCGCTGGATCATCTTGAGACCGCGCGAGAACCAGTAGTGCGCCAGCGCGTCCTGCAAGTCGGTCGCCGACTGAAAACGGTCCTCCACGCGTCGGGCGAGCGCCTTGCGAACGATCTCTTCGAACTCGGACTCCACCTCCGGGTTCTGCTGTCCGATAGGTGGAACCTTGGCGTTGCGGACCATCTCCACCGTTTGGTAGTCGCTCTCGCCGTAGAACAGACGTTTGCTGGTCAGGGCCTCATACAGCAGGATGCCGACCGCGAAGATGTCGGACCGATGATCCACATTCTCACCGCGGGCTGCCTCGGGCGACAGGTAGCTCATCTTGCCCTTGACCACGCCCGGGTCGGTGGCTTCCACCTGGCTGGCGGCTTTGGCCAGTCCGAAGTCAGCCAGCTTGATCTCCCCGTTGCGCGACATGAGCACATTCGCAGGCGAGATGTCGCGGTGGACGATGCCCAGCGGTCGCCCGGTCTCGGGATTGGTGAGATCGTGCGCATAGGCCAGGCCCTTGCAGACCTCCATGATCATGTAGATGGTCTGGCCCACGGTCAGCCGCTTGCGGATGCGGCGCCGCCATTCAAAGATGGCTTTGAGGTCGACCCCGTCGACGAACTCCATGACGATGAAGTAGGTGTCGTCGACGCGTCCGATGTCGAAGACTTGGACGATGTTCGCGTGCTGCAGGAAGAGCGATAGCCGCGCCTCGTCCAAGAACATGGTCACGAACTTCTCGTTCTTGGTCAGATTCGGCAGGATCCGCTTGATGGCGACAGTCTTGCGGAAGCCGTGCAGAGACTCAGCGACGCCCTTGAACACCTCGGCCATACCACCGGCGGCAATGCGCTCAGTGATGCGATAGCGGCTTTCGGACATCAGGCGGGCCGTGCGATTGAAGAGTGAAAACTATATAGCAGAGGAGGTTGGTAGTCGACAGGCAAGCATAGCCAGCCGGAACCCGCCCGCTCCAGGCTGTCCCGATCCCGAAGAGAACGGGGCCTACTCGTCGCTGGTTGCACCCGCTCCGCCCATCTCCTCACCCGCGTTCCCATCGAGGGCGCCGCCCCGACCAGCCTGTTCAACCGCTGCCTCTTCGCGCTCGTGCTGTTCTTTGCAGTCGATGCACAGCGTGGTTACGGGTCGCGCAAGCAAGCGCTTAAACGAGATGACCTCGCCGCACGACTCACAGGTGTCGATAGCCCCGCTCTCCAGGCGAGCCAGCTGCTTGTCGATCTTGCCGAACAGGTACTTCTCGCGATCATGCAGCCGCATTTCGGTGGAGAAAATCTCCTCCTCCATCGACTCATCGATGGAATCGCGGCCGATGTTGCGCTCGTGGTTCATGGAATAGCTGAGGGCGTGTTGGCCGGTGCGTGCCAAACGCTGCTTCGCCCCTTCCAAGACCTCTCGGATTTGCGCCTTTTCGCTTTCGGTCAGCATGGTTCTCCTCGCATTCGACGGGCCTAGTAGAAGACTTCGGTAGCCCGGCCCCCCAAGTTTAGTCAGCCGCCCCGCACGGAAGCCTACGATGCCTTCTTCTCCCGCACGAGTTGCGGGCGCCCGCGCGACACGACGACCTCGCGGGTCACCACGCATTCTGTCACCCCACTAAGCGAAGGAATCTCGTACATCACATCCAGCATCACTTCTTCCAAGATGGCCCGCACCCCGCGCGACCCGGACTTCCGCCGGGCGGCTTCTTCGGCCACGCTGCGCAAGGCGTCTTCGGTGAAACGCAGCTTAACGCCCTCGAGATCCAGCAGGCGCTCATACTGCTTGGCCAGCGCGTT
>PMBY01000060.1:0-882 GCA_003153875.1 Myxococcales bacterium
GGGATGGCGTTGGCAAAGAGGGCGGCATCCTCTGGGGTAGGAAAGCCTGAATGCCGGGTTTCGATCTCAATCGTGGGGTCTGGTCCCTGCCAGCGGATACGAGCGTCGAAGGTCACATCCGGTTATCGGCAAACAGACTGGGGTAGTTCGGGCGGCTAGACGGAAAGCTCGGAACTAGTAGGGCGCATTCGTCGAAAAGGGTAGGGGGACTCACCGAGCCCCCCGAAGCGGCCCTGTCGGGTCGTTCTTGACCTGAGGAGGATAATCGATGCTTTCAAGACGGCAGAAATCGACGTACTGGTGGCTGATCGCGCTCGCAGTGGTGCCAGCAGCTCTGATGCTCTTAAACGCGGGCCACCTGGCCATGGCGCAAGACATTTCCGACGGTGTAACGACCGCCACCACGCAGTTCAAGAGCATCCTGAAGACGGTGTTCGGTGTGGCATCGATCGTGATCGTGGTCGGTGGATTGGTGTTGTGTGCATTCAAGTTTACCCAGCGAGACCCACACGCGCTGCACTATCTGGTAGGGACGATCGCCGCGGCTCTGATCTGCGGCGTGGTGGCAGGAATTCTATAGCTGCCCATGGAAGACGTCAGAACGGCGCGCATTTATCGCCTGCTTCACGGTGCACCGATGTTGGCAGGGATCCCTGCGCATTACGTGCTGGTCTTGATGGGGATTGGAACGGTTTTCGGGCTGGGCGGGATGATCGTGAGCAAATTGGTGGGGCTGCTGGTGGTGGCGGGGGTTGGGGCTGCATGGATGGTGCTGGCGCTTGTGTACGGCCAGGATCGGACGCGCGTGCCGGTCCTGCTACTGCAGCTGCGCTACCGGTTTTGTAGGCATGTAACGAGCTTCTGCCCGCAGTATCTGCGAGT
>PMBY01000060.1:890-6580 GCA_003153875.1 Myxococcales bacterium
GTGTACGCCATGGATGGTCTCGATCCAGAGCCGATGGGGGAAGATGGGCTGGAAGGGGCGAGTCGGGCCATACGTCGGGCGATGGACGTATTCAATCCGATGAATCAGGAAGGAGTGTGGAGGCTGGGAACGTGGGAGGTGCAGAACATCTGGACCCGTGCGCTGGGCTCTGCGCCCATGCTGGCGCCGCCCACGCGAGACTCGGAGGCCCTGCGCTACTTGGTAAGGGGGTCAAATACCTATTGGCAGTCGCGCGTGGTCTTCGAGGATGAGGTTTTGTGGGTGTTCCGGTACATCCCGCACTTCCGGGAGCGGCATCCACTCACCTGGCGCGTATGGCAACTGCGGGATTCAACGGCCGAAGCGGTCATGAAGCTGGCAGATCTCCAAGCTCAGGCACGGATGTTTCGGCGGACCATGCGGACCGTCACGGAAAACATGGCAGCGTTTGCGACACGTAGGCCGAAAATGGGGTTTGGGTTCCGGCCCCTGTCTGAACCGGCCACGTACCGCGCGCTATGGCGCACGATAAACCGTCGTTGGGGAGAGCCGCCGCCCTTGCGGCCTGATCTGCCCCTCGGCGTGCAAGTAGCAGTGTCGGAGCGGGACAACAGCAAGGAGCACTACCTCATAAACGGGCGGCCGACCAAAGTATTGACCTGGAAGATGCCGCCCTTGGTGTCGGCGGCCTACATGCTGGCGCGCATGCAGAACCAGATCCGGTTCCCGGTGACGGTGTCCCAGACCTTCCGGGCACTCGACTTCTCGGCAGTGGGTGGACGGGTCGGGCGCCTGGCGAATTTTGCGGCAGCCCTGGCTGGGCGTCATCGCGACAGCGCCGCATATCACGGTGAAGCGCAAGATTTTCTGCACTCCGTGCGCGGTGAAGGCGCATGCCCTTACAACTGGTATTTCTCCGTCCTGGTAGAGGGGGCCACCAGCGCTGAACTGGAAGACAGGGCTACCAAGATCGCAACCCAGCTAAAAATGTTGGAGGGCGGCGAGGTGCAAGAGGAGCGCGGCAATCGGATGCTGGCCGAGCTTTCGACCCTGCCGGGCAATGGTCAGTTCGGCTTGCGGTTCAATGTGGTGACNNAGTCGGAACATCGGGGACTTGGCGATGGTCTACCGGCTGTCGCCCGGCGACAAGACTCCCTTCATCCTATTCGGCGATCGGAAGGGTGGGGTGTTCGGGTACTCGCTTTTCACGCGCAGAGAGCCGAGTTGGAACAAGGCGGTCCTGGGGCTGCCGGGCTCTGGGAAATCGATGCTGATGAACAGCTTCCTGCTCGGCAACGCCAACTTCGCGTCTCAGGGTTTCGTGTTGGACAAGGGCAACAGCTATGGGCCGGTCTTTGAGCTGCTGGCTGCGGACATGCCCACAGAGGTGGCCGTGATGCGTCTGCGTGGCGGTGACTTTCGGTTTAACCCGTTTCCTCTCGTGTGGGCGCTCGAAGAGCGCGAGCGGCAAGAAGCCGCCGGGAGCTACCGGATGGTCCTAGAGGGAGGGGATCAGGTTGGGTGTCCGGTAGAGGAGGCGCGCACCTTCTTCGAGTCTTGGCTAGACGCGCTGGTAGGGCAGGGGGCTCTGCTGACACCGACGCAGAAGAATCGCTTGGATCGGGCGCTAAAAGGCGCAAGTGGCCAAGGCGGCTTCTTCCGGGACTACGAGAACCAGTGCCGCAGCTTTCTCTCCGGCCGGCAAAACCTGCGCGGGGTTGGGAGCATTCCGCCGCCTCGGCCTCTATCGTGCCTGCTGACACACTTGCGGAATGAAGCCCCGGAGTTCGTGCCAGCGGTGGAGTTGTGGACGCGTGCACCCCGCGACAGGTTTTTCGACAGCGGCACGGATAGCGTGGCGCAGGCCAAGTACATCTACTTCGAGCTTTCTGGGCTGGAGGACGATCCTTTGCTGGCGGTGCCTTTCGTAACTGCCCTGATGGGATCTGTCTGGAAACGGATCCAGAACCCGCGCCTGATCCGCGAAAAGAAGATCGTGCTGGTGGACGAGGCGTGGTCATTCCTGGCGCACCCTGCGTTCTTTCGGGTGGTGGAAGACATGTTCCGCACCATCCGCAAATTCAACGGGTTCATCGTGTTGTCGACACAATCCCCGAAGGATCTGAAGGACGGGGCAGCTAGGAAACTTCTGCAATCGATGGCCGAGGTCTTCCTCTACCGGGGCTTCTCGGAGCCGGTTTTCATGGAGCAAGATCTCCATCTGACTGCACACCAGAGGCAGCTGCACGAAAGTTTGCGTGAGGACGACCAGAGGCGCGAGGTCTACTACGTCTCTGGTGGGGGGCTGAACCGGGTGTTGTCGGTAGAGATTCCGCCAGCGCTCTACTGGTTCGCAACGACAGACGGGGACGACAAGTACTGGAGAAACCGCTTTTGCCAGAAGTGGGGTCTGGCAGAAGGCATTGAACACCTGGTTCGCGCATGCGAGGGGGCCACGATCGCGGCAGGAGAATTGCGGTTGCAAAAGGTTCGCACTTACGCAGCTAAGAATGGCCTCGGAGAGGCCGAAGGAGAGCAAAGATGAAGCGCTTTGTATTCGTGGTAGTGCTCACACTGATTGCCATGCTAGGGCGCCCGCAGCGCGCTGAAGCTCAATTTGGCGGCTTCACCGATGCGCCTGCCTTCGCCCAGCGCATTTCGCAGTTGGCGACGATCCTGATCCAATGGAATTCGATCATCAGCACGGCGAGAGGGCATCTGGCGGCTTTTCAGAAAGCGTACAAAGGTTTGAAGGACTGGAAGAACCTAACCTGGGCGGACACGCTCGGGATCGTGGACTCACCATGGTTCGATGGGGTTGATGGAATTGATGAGATCAGGAAGGTGAGCTACCTGACCGTGATGACTGGGGGGCAACTCTCGCAGCTATGGTCGAATCTCGACACGGACTGGACGCAAAGTTCCCGGTACAAAACCGATCCCTGGTTTCGCGCCAAGGTGGACTCGATGACGAAGGCTTCCAAGCGCGCTCGGGCGACGCGCGTGGCTGTAATGCGGCAGATGCAGAGCCAGAACGCTGCATTGACCAAGGACATAACCAAAATGAAGGCGCTTCGCGATGCCATCGAGGCGGAGAACAAGGCCGCCGACAGCGAGAAGCGCCCGGTGAATCAAGGCCTGGTTGCAAGCCTTCAGGCGGAATTGCAAGCGCTCGAAGCAAAATACAAAGGACAGGAACTCATGCTGAAGAACCAGCAGGCGCTCATGTTCATGGTTGGAGCGGAGGACGCGCAGCGCGTGTATCTGGAGACACGGGATCAGGGTTGGGTAAAAGCGAATTCGAGTCGCATAAGAGATTTCGGCAAGGGCCTGCGCTGAGGAAGGGTTCACCTCATGGCAGCAGCATTCGGCATGGATCGCGTGGTAGGCGCGGTCCTGGCAAAGGGAACCGCTGCGGCGGGGCAGATGACCAAGCCTGCGCTTGGGATATTTGGGGTCCTACTGGCCTTTCACATCATCGAGGGCGCTGCGGAAATGGCGGTTTCGCCCAGCTCGTGTCGCCTTTGGCATGGCCAGTGGTGGCTGCGCATCATTCTGGTGGCCGCGTTGCTTGCTGGGTACCAGGGTGTGGTGGTCGGGACGGTGGCGCAATTGCAGCCTCAATACATGACGAATTTCGCCATGACGTGGAATGACGTGTGGGACGCCGAAGCAAATGCCATCGATAACCTCAAGCAGGCGGAGGCAGAAAACCGCGATGTGAAGTACTCCGACGTGTCGCAGACCAAGTCTGGCAAGGATGATGATTCCTGGTACGCGAAGCTCGGACGCTACGCCGTAGACGGACTTCTAACCGGGCTAGGGTGGCTTCTCGCCGTAATCGTGGGTCTTATGATCACGGTGTTCATCTTGATGGAAGGGTTCACCGCGTTGGGCCTGAACATGCTCCTGCTGGCAATTGGCCCCGTTTGCATCGCTTTCGCGGCACACCCGAAGACGGAGTCGTACGCGTGGTCCTTTCTGAAGGCTTTCGTTTTCATGGCCTTGCTGTACATGCCTCTGCTGGGATTGGCTGCGCAGTTTGCTGGGATCGTCATGGCTCAGATGACGACCTTCGTGGCGGGCTCTGGCCTGGCCTACGGTGACGGGACCGATATTTGCGTGCACTATCTGTGGGTCATTTTTGGGCCACTGTGTGCNNTTGCAGCTCATGCGACCCCAAGGCGGGGGTGGGGGCGGCGGTGGGTCGCCACCTCCTCCGGACATGCCGCAGGCTCCGGCTGGTGGGGCAAAAGGGGAGGGGAGTGGTGGGGGCTCTGGTAGCAGTGGTGGGGGTAGCTCTGGCCCCATGGCAGCCGAAATGCGGGGTGAAACGGTTGCCGCCAACGAAACAGGCATCCTGCCTGGAAGCGCGGAAGGTAAGTGGTGGTGAAAAAGGAAGAAGACGCCACAATCCTGGATGTCTTNNNNCGCGTGAGCCGTTGGCTGAGCTCGGGGGTGAGGACCATTTCATCCTGGCATGGGGCCGCTCAAATGAGGCCGTTCGCAGCCGTGGACGCCAGTTGATGGCGTCATCCGTAGTGAACGTGGCCCTGCTGGTGCTGGTGGCATACCTGGTCTATCGGAACGAGCAGAAGGAAACCCTGGTCTTCGTGCGCGACAGCCTGGGCAACGTGATCCAGGCCAATGCAGCGGGCTTTATGCACGCGGGTGATCGGCGTACGGAAGCCGAAATCAAGGGGTTCGTACGGGGTTGGATTATGGACGGCTGGAGCTGGACGCCACTTGACGTTGAGGATCGGCTGAAGGGTCATCTGCGGCTCGTGGATGCCAAAGCCCAGGCCGTAGTGAAAGCGGGGTTGCGGTTGGCGGAGCGGCGGGCATTGGTGGAACGCGGCGTTTCTGGACGTATCTACGACGATCCCGCTGTGGGCAAGGAACCTCAGATCGTGATCACACGAACCAGCCCCTTGGAGGTGATGGTCTCTTTCGATGGGTATCGCATAGCTCCAGACGGAACCAAGACAGATGCTGGGCATGCGTTTGTGCGGACTCACCTGAAAGAAGTACCACGTTCATCATGGAACCCGAACGGTTTGCTGGTCGTGGACGTGGAGATCTCGGAGCAGCTGTAAAATCGCCTGATTTTGCCGAACCAGCTTGGCGGCTCCGTCGATAAGGGAGTGGCGACTGTTGGAATCAACGGTCGGACTTCACAAGGAGCTGTCCATGAGGGAAACATTTAGAAAGCTGCACAGAATCGTGATTTTTGCGGCACTTCTGACCACGGCCGTTGCTGGCGTGGCAGAGGCGCGAGGCAACAGAGAGAGCAGGAGAGAGAGCACGGCAAGCGTTGCGAGTGTGTCTCTGAAGCTGCCGTACACCGTGGGCAAGGTATACGACGTGCGACTCATTCCCGGCGCGCCGTTCGCCCTGGAGCTACCCGCAGGAGAAACTGCGCGCAACATCTGGGTTGACAGTCGTTGGTGGTCTGCAGAATCTACGCCGGGCTCATCGCGGGTATTTCTGCGAGCGCTGGGCACGGAGGATGTGATTGGGAGGCGCGGATTTATTCACGTGGAGACCGAGCCGAGCGACTATCGGCTGTCCTTGAGAGTAGAGGGGGTGACGGAGGCAGCAGACGTCGCTGCCGCGCTGGAGATCTACGTGGAAGGTAGCGCGCTCAATGATCCCGTGCGGAGGCAGGCACGGCAGATGGCAGACAAAGA
>PMBY01000060.1:6594-7005 GCA_003153875.1 Myxococcales bacterium
TGCCGGAGGCCTCCGATCGGGCGGTGGTGCAGTTCGTGGACAAATCGGGCAAGGCCGAGCTGGTGAACTACGAGCTGGAGAATGGAACCTATGTCCTGCAAAACAAGGTGCTGCACCATGGGGAGAAGTTTCGCCTGGTGCTCGGCCAGCAGCAGGCCTGGATCGGTCTGAAGTAGGAGGCGCCATGAGCACCATAGGAAAGGCAGCGCTGACCAAGGCCCAAATCGCCATGCTGGCGGTCGGAGCGGTACTTGGACTAGGAACCGCCGGCACAATGGCATGGCAACTGGCCAAGCCCACGACAGCAAAGGCCACTCCGAGCGCACAGCCTACCGCAGACGAGCAGAGGCTAGCTGAGCGAGCCGACGAGGCCAAGGTGCGCAAGCTCCGCGATGCACAGAAACTGCGCCA
>PMBY01000060.1:7071-7250 GCA_003153875.1 Myxococcales bacterium
GCCCGCCAGGAAGAGGCACCTCGGTCAGAGCTTGGGCAGTCGATGCTCGGGTACTCAACGGTGAAGGAAGCAACCTGGGCCAATCGCCGACCTGACAAAAATTCGGGGAAAGGGAAGGGCGAGAAGGCGCGGGAGGCGGAGAGACAGGGGGAACAGGCAGAAGGGCAGGGGGATGAGCA
>PMBY01000060.1:7308-7478 GCA_003153875.1 Myxococcales bacterium
GGACCTGACCAGATTGTGAGGCAGGGGAAATTCCTGGACTGCGTGTTGGTTAACCAGGTCCGTGCGGACTTGGTGGAATCACCAGTTATCGCCATGGTATCCCGGGATTTTGTATCGCTCGATGGGCGGTATGTCCTGGTGCCGGCAGGAACCAAGTTGGCAGGAATGGC
>PMBY01000196.1 GCA_003153875.1 Myxococcales bacterium
AGCTCAAGCCCGGCGACTTCGATTGGGGCGCCATCTTCAAGATCGGCGTCCGCTGGTGCCACAGTGGCGGCTTCTTCGCTGTACTGTCCGAGACCACCGGCGAAGTCATCATCGAGGGCATGAAGGCCGCCAAAGCAGCAGGCGCCATCTGCAGCTTCGATCTCAATTTCCGCGAGAAACTGTGGAACATCTGGGGCGGCGCACACAAGGCGGCCGAGGTGGTCGGTCGCATCGTGGCCAATGCCGACGTGCTGGTGGGCAACGAGGAAGATCTGCAGAAGGGGCTGAACATTACCGGTCAGGATGTGGAGAAGCGCTCCAAGCTCGACCCCGGCGCGTTCTTCGCCATGATCGACAAGGTCACGGCCAAGTTCCCGCAGGTCAAGGTCGTGTGCACGACCCTGCGCGAGGTTGCCTCCACCAATCGCCACGCCTGGGGCGCCGTGGCCTGGGTGAACGGAAAGACGCATGTCTCTCCCACCTGCGACCTCGATGTGCACGATCGCGTGGGCGGCGGCGACGGCTTTGCCAGCGGCTTCATCTATGGGTTGCTTTCCGGCGAATCAGCCGACGAAGCCCTCAAGCTCGGCTGGGCCCACGGGGCGCTGCTCACCACCACGCCCGGCGACACCACCATGGTAACGCTGGAACAGGTCAAGGCCTTCGCCAAGGGCGGCTCCGCGCGCATTCAACGCTAGTCGCCTGGCCTGTCAAGACGATCGGGTTCCGTGGTTGACCCATGCAAGTGCGCGGGCCATCATGGATTTCGCATGCTCGATCTCTACGAGGAATTCGCGGTCCTGATCGACGCGCTGGAAAACGCCAAGACAGAGTACGCGGTGTGTGGCGGGCTGGCCATGGCCATCCATGGGCTACCGAGGGCCACGATTGACGTTGATCTCATCGCGCCGGCGAAGGCCGGCGACCAGGTGCTCGATGTCGCACACAGGCTCGGCTACACGATTTCTGCCGAGCCGATGACATTCGCCGCGGGTGCAGTCCCCATCCGGCGCGTGACCAAGATCGATTCAACTGTGCACGATCTGCTCAGCTTGGATCTCCTGCTTGTGACTCCGGCTACCGAAAGCGCCTGGCAGACAAGAATGCGCGTCCGCTGGGAGAGGGGCGAGGTTTGGGTCGTGTCGAGGCAGGGGCTGGTCAGTTTGAAGCGCCTGCGGGGCTCGGGGCAGGATCAGGACGACATCCGGCGCCTCGAAGAGGTCGAACCGTGAAGGTCGATATGTCGGCTGATGCGGTCACTGCGCGCCTCAAGCGCGTGGCGCAGCTCCGGCGCCTTTGCCTAGCACTGGGCAAGGCAACCCCTGTTGTCCCGGCGCCTTCAGCACCCCCGCCAAAGCGCGAGCTCGGGGCTTCGCGGTCAGGGAAGTGATTGAGGTGCCGTACCCGGCGGTCCATCGAGCAAGAACTGCTGCCAGGTGATGGCCGGCACCTCCGCGCGCTCGGCGGTCGCGCGGCCGTCGGCGCTGCACACGACCAGGGGCTGGAAGCCGGGGTGACGGCGCGTGAACTCCAGCAACCCGGTGAGTTCGTTCATCTGGAACTTGCCGGTCTTTACCTCGATGGCCCACTTGCCCCAGCTCCCCTCTAGGATGCCATCGACATCGAGCGGCTCCTCGCGCCAGTAGGAGACGCCCTGGCCGGAATTCCACGCGTGCGCCAGGCATGCGTTCTCGACCCAGGCGCCGAAGCGCGCCGGATCGGACGTGCCGTCGACGATACCCTGCGGGGCCATGACCGCGACCAGGGCGTTGTTCAGCGTCACCAGCTTCGGGGGCGCGGCTCTACGGCGGACCGCGCGCGTCGAGTACTTCGGCAGCGCTGCCACCAGGAAAGCCTCCTCAAGCAGCGCCAGGTAGCTGGCGACCGTCTCGAGGGCGCCGGCATCCTGCAATTGGCCCCGGATTTTCTGCAAAGACACGATCTGTGCCGGCGACGAGGCCGCTACGCCGAAGACCTGGCGAAGCAGGGCGGGCCGGCGCACGGCTGCCAGCGCGAGGATGTCGCGGCCGATGGCGGGCTCGAGGATGGCGTCGCGCACGTAGGCCGACCAGCGCGACACGTCCTTGTGCAAGGGAAAGGCGCCCGGGTAGGACCCCATGCGCACGACCAGGTCGGCGGCCCTGTCAGGCTGGACATGGAAGGCTTGCGCGACCGAGCGCGCCGACCAGTGGGTCAGGGTTAGTCGCTCGAACCGGCCGGCCAGGCTCTCGCGCGAGCCCACGGCCAGGTGAAGTGCAGAAGATCCGGTGGCAACGATGTGAATCGGCGTCTTCTTGCGCCGGAAGCTGTCCCACGCGCCCTTGAGGTGCCCAGCCCAGCCGTGCAACAGGTGGGCCTCGTCCAGCAGCAGGATTGCGCGCTTCTGGGCAACGGCGGTGTCAGCAGCCCGCGCGAGCAGGCGTTCCCAAAAGCCTGGCAGCGCAGCCTCAGGTGCGTCGGCCGCCGCATACACCGCCTGCTTGCCCACCCGTTCCGCGATCTCGAGCAGCAGCGTGGTCTTGCCGACCTGCCGGGGACCAGCGAGCAACTGGATTCGCCCGGGGGCTGGCTCGGCCAGCCGCCTACCCAGCGCGTCCCGACAGGCGTGGTAGCTGAGCCGGAAGTCTTCCGTGGACATAGTCTAATAATTATTCGAGTACGTTCGGAAAGCAAGAAGGTCTATAATCGACGCGCGTCGAGGAGGCGCGCGTCCATGACGACCTCGTTCTTTAGGCTGGCTGCAATTCTTCTGTCGGTCGCGCTTTCCGCTTGCAGTGGTGGCGCGAAAAGTTCCAGTGGCGGCATTGCGGGCACAGCCGGCATGGGCACCGGCGGCGTCATCGCGAGCGGCGGGCTGGTCGCTGGCGGCAGCACGACGGGCACGGGCGGCGCGGGCCCAGGTGGCACCACGGGCACGCCCAGCACTGGCGCACTCGGGTCGACCGTCGGATCGATTGAACTCTACGGGACATTCCACGCCATGGGCGTGATCGCCACGCTGCCGGCAGGCACGGACGCGAACAGCAACGCCGTGGCCAACGTCGAGTATCGCGTCTCGGGCACCGGCGACTACCTGCGCGGATTTCCCCTCACGCGGGTCTCTGCCACCAGCTTCGTGGGCAGCCTGTTCTGGCTTGTGCCAGGGACCAGCTACGATGTCCGCGTCCGCTACGCCGATCCTGACGGCGCGCCGCTGGACGGCGCCGGTGCAGGCGCGACTGCCTCGACCCGCGCCGAGATCTCCATCCCCTCGCCGACACGCACCCTGCAGGTCAGCCCCACCGGATCCGGCACGGCCTGCTCGACAGCGGCGCCCTGCCCGCTCTCCCAGGCGGTCAGCCAGGCCCAGGCCGGCGACGAGGTGCTGCTGGCGGCCGGCACCTACTACCAGGGAGAGTTCACCATCTCGCGCTCAGGCACAGCGGCCGCGCCCATTTCCATCCGTGGAACCACCGGCGCGATTCTCGACGGTTCTGATCCTGCGACCTTCACCTGGACCAGTCAGACTGGCGGTGTCTTTGCCACCACCGTGAACCGGCCCGATCCCCACCTGGTCACCGCCAATGGCGCGCGCCTTTACCCGTACAGCGATCTCGCCTCGCTCACCGCTCTTTCCGCCAGCAGCACGCCCGGTCTCTTTGCCAATGGCACCGCGCTCAGCGTGCACCTGGCCGGCGGTGCCAGCCCGACGACTGTCTCCATGGCCGTCTCTCGCTACAACTATGCCTTCACCATCACCGGCAGCTTTGTGTTCATCCGCGACCTCACTTTCCAAAACTACGGCCAAAGTGACTACGCCAAGGCCATCTACATCCGCGACGGCAGCGACAACCTGGTCCAGGGCTGCCGCTTCATCACCAACGATCTTGGCATTGGCCTCAAGGGAACCACCGACCGCAACGTGATCCAGGACAATGAGTTCTCGGACACCATCTTCAACTGGACCTGGGAAGACGTGAAGGCCGAGGGAAACCTAGAGACCGGCGGTGTCCGTTTCTACAGTCCAGATGATGGACGCGGGACGGTGATCCGGCGCAACAAGTTCCACGACTTCTTCGACGGCCTCGGGATCTGCCCGACGGAATCAGCGGCAGTGACCAACGAGACCGACTTCTACGAAAACCAGAGCTACAACAACGGCGACGACGGCGTGGAGACCGACGGCCGCTGTTCCAACGTGCGTCTGTGGTCCAACATTTTCCATGACACGCTCTCAGGAATCTCGCTGGCGCCGGTTGGGGACGGGCCGGTCTACTGCCTGCGCAACCAGATCTACCTGGCGGGTGCCGGGCACAGCCAGGCCGGGTACACCGCGATTCCCTTCAAGTTCAACAGCAGCGACGGCGCATCAGGGGCTATGTATCTGTTCCACAACACGGTGGACGCCCAGCGCGCCGGCAACGACGGGTTCAGGATCCTCGGCCCCGGCACCTGGCAACTCCTCTATACGCGCAACAACGTCTGGTCGGGAACGCTGCAAGCGATGGAGAACTCAAACCCAAGCCAGCCTCTCGACATGGACTACGACGATCTCTGGGCCAGCGGCGGCGACTACCTGGTCTATTGGGATGGGCTGACCAACAGACACCTCGCCACTATTCCCGAGGTCGCGGCCGCCACCGGCCAGCAGAGCCACGGCATCAGTGCCGCGCCGGTTTTCACTTTGCCTTCCACGGCGAACTTCACCCTCGGCCCGTCGAGCCCACTCATCGACCGCGGGATCTACATCCCCGGAATCAACGATGGATTCGCCGGGCAGGCCCCCGACATCGGAGCCGTCGAGAGTCAATAGGTTCTTCTATGCACACGCTTCAGCGCTTGGCGTAGTCGCGCAGCCCCTGGAAGTCCACCACCACCACGGGTTCGTTGCCTACCACCCAGGCATCGTGGCCTGCTGTGAACATGGACACGTCCCCGGCCTTGCACTCGAACTCGGTACCGTCGTCCATCCGGACCGCCAACGTCCCCGACAAGTGGTACTGGAAATGCGGCGCCTCGCAGCTTTCGGTCTTGACGATCGGCTTCACGCTGGTGGACCACCGCCAGCCAGGCAGGAAGGTGGCCCGCCCCACCGTGGCCCCGCCCAGAGTCACCAACTCGACCTTTCCTCTGGGAAACTCGCGTACCTCCTCTGGCTTGCCGATGTGCTTGACCTCGGACTTTTCACCTGCTTTGCCCATGACACCCTCCTCTCCGCAGGCCCAGCTCCCCAGCAGCGGCCGAGGCACATCCTCTGCCTGCTTAACTGTTGGATGCCAGTCGGCACGTTGGGGTACCACCGACGGAACGTGCAGTACTTGCGCGGCTCCCGGCGATACGCGCGGCCGATGCGCCTCACTCGCCCTTGGGCCCGCGGTGCTGCATCTTTGCCAGTTGGATCAGTTCGTCCTTCAGCCGCGTGGTTTCGCGGGTCGCCTCGGCGACGCCGCGCCAGGCGTTCCACTCGGACTGGCTGTCCGCGATCGACTCGATGGCCTCGTAGTCCACGTCAGGATGGATCGACAGCAGGTAATTGCGACGTTGGCTATCGACCGAGACGACTTGGTAGGCCTTGGCGGCGCGGGCCAGAATCTTGGCCGCTGCCTCGGGCGCCGCCTGCTCGCCCCGGCTGCCAGATCCCAGCATCTCCTGTAAAGCGCGATAGGCGCGTTCGATATCGGCGCGCGGAACGCTCCAGTGAATCCCCAGGGCCTCGAAGTGGTCGACGTGATCGATCTTGGCGGCACGTGCGTTGAGTTGGTCAGCCAGGGTTTCACCGCCCGTGCGCTCGGCCCGCAGCCATTCCAGCGCACCGAAAACATGCAACACGAACAAGATCTGGATGGCGGTGTCCTTGCCGATCCCGCCGCGGGCGAAAATGTCCGAGGCGGACGTCACCCCATCCATGACGTGCTCCACGAAGCGCAATTCCCGCGGTGACAGCCCCATCAGCGGGATGATGGGCAAGCGACTCGGCACCACACGCGGAGCCTCACCCAGGTGGGGCTCGATGATCTTCATGACGTCGGCCAGGTTCAGCGAGCGTAGCGCCGAGCGGATACCGTGGATGACTACGCTGACCACGGGAATGCGCTTGATGTTCGGCCGCAGGGGCACCTCGCCGGTAATCTTGTACTGGCCTGCGGGCCACTCGAAACTGCGGCGAAGCTGCTCCATTTCCAGGGGGCTACCACCCACCCCGCCGCGAAGGATGGCGATGTTGGCGCGGCTGGATCGGTAGGTCAGCTTGAGAGTCCCATTCAGCTGGCGACGCCGGCCGATGGCCAGCAGAAGCACCGGGATGGGTAAGGGTGGTCGCATGCGCAGCGCCCCGCCCAACGCCAGCGCTGCCATGTCCTGCGCCGTGCGTGGGTTCTTGAAGGCGCCCTCCGAGGGCAAGGTGGGCAGGTTCGCCGGCGCCGCCATCGGGCGTTCGGGCGCCAAAGTCGGCGGCGCGTCTGAGCGGCTCGCGGCCGGAGCCGATCGCCACGGGGCAGGCTGGGGCGGAGGGGCCTCGGGAGCGCGCCCCTGAACCGGCCCTTGCTGCGAGGCGGACTCAGCAGGGGCGGCAGCCATGTCGTCGAGACTGGGCGGGGGCGTGATGATGGGTGCCTCGCGCACCTGGGCCGAACCCTCCCGAGGCGCGGGCCGCAGGTCGCGCGCGAACTCAATTTCGGCCGGGGGTACCACCGGATCTTGAGCCGTGGGCTCGTCGCTCACCATCTCAGGCACGGCCTCGGCGGTGGCGTCCGGATTCGCGGCCGAGACGGAACCCGGTTCGGCCGAGGCAGAGGACGTCTCGAGAATCAGGTCCGGCGTGGGCGTCAAGGCAGGAGGCGGAACCGGCTGGCCCCAGCCAGCGCCCGCTGTCACGTCGGTCGACGGTTCCAGTGCATCGAGGATCTCGAGGCGAATTTCACCCGTGGCCGCCGCGGCCAAAAAGGCCGCCCCGCGGGCCACGGCACCCTCGACGTCGCCCGCTTTGTGCGGCTCGCGGCCGAACAGCCTCGCTACTTGCGAACGCACGGCCGGCATCCGGGCCAGACCACCCACCAGGATCAGCTCGGTCACCTCGGTCAGTTCGATCCCCGCCTGGACCGATGCCTCCCGACACACGGTTTCGATGGCGTCGAAGAGAGGCCGCGCCACGCTCTCGACCAGCGGCCGATCGAGACTGCCCACCGGCGTGCCCGTCACCCCGATGAGGGACGCCAGAAATGGCATGCTGACATCCACCATCGCCAGGGTGGAAAGGTTGATGCGCGCGTTCTCGCACTGCTCGCGCAGCAGGGCGTAGCAGATGCGGTTCTTCAGGATCTGGCGTTCGTGGTCAGGGGACACGCTGTGGGCCATGGCGCGAACTAGCTGGCCGTCCAACCAGCTGGCGCCGATGGTCGCATCCACGCTGCGGCCCAGGGGCCTCACCTGGCCGGGCGCCAGCGCGATGATGGCAGCCTCCAGCTTCCAGCTGCCCACGTCCACCACCGCGACGGTGCCCGTGAGCGCGCGCTCGATCAGGTGCGCGGCCGCNNGGCGCGCCTCGGGGCTGGCCCACGCCGCCCGTGACAGCGCCACCCCCTCGATCTTCGCCCCGGTGGCCGCCCGCCCCGCGCTGAGCGCCTCCTTGAGCAACCAAGAAACCAGTGCCTCGGGCAGGTAGCTGGTTTGGCCCAGCCTCACCGAGCCACCGCCCAGATGGCGCGCGGGACCGAAGAGCACCTCGCCGGGCGACACCATCAGGTGCGCCCGAGCCGCCGATCCCACCAGCGGCCCGCTCCGGCCCAGGGCCACCACCGACGCAACATACGCCTGCCCATCCGTGGCAGATACCGGCACGGCGCGACCCCGCTGCACGCACGCGATGTGCAAACGAGCACTCCCTACGTCCACTCCAAGAACTGGCACCGTTTCACACTATCCCTTGGGCCTGATTGTAACAGAAGCACCTCAAACCGGCACCGTGCCCTTGCCTTGAAGGACCCTGCCTCTGCCCGAACCTAGAAAATACTGCCGGTGCCGGCGATCTCGAGAGTCGTCGCTCCTGAATACGATACTGTAAGCAGCTTCTTGGCCGCATCGTAGGTGAAGTCTGTTCCCGAGGTCAGCGTCACTCCGTTGCGCATGACACCGGAGCTACCGCTGCAATACACCTCTAGCTTTCCATCGGTTCCCAGGTCGCCGAACTTGACGGTAAGCGTGCCGCCGGCAAGCGAAGAGGTGATGGTCTGCACCGCGCTCCCGGTGTAGTAGTCAAATGAACTGCTGCCGCTGGCGGCCGGGAAGATTTCGATCCTGAGGTTGGCAGCCCAGCCCGCCGTCCAGTTGTTATTGGATTGCAGGATGTCGCCCCGCGGGATGATCGCCCCTTCCTTGACAAATAACGGGATGGTCGCCAGAGGCGCGGTGGCGGTGACGCTTGTGCCGCCAGCACTCGTCGTGGCCTTGTCGTTGTAGTTGATCCATTTGCCGGCCGGCAGGTACACCGAACGGCTTGTGGTGCCGGCGGCCGTCACCGGCGCCACCAGAATCTCGCCGCCATACATGTACTGATTCCAGGTGTCGGTGACGCTGGTATCGTTCGGATATGCCAGGATCATAGCCCGCATGATGGGCATACCGGTCTGGGTGGCCTTGTACGCATACGACCGGGTATAGGGGATCAGATCGTGATGCGCCTGGGTTTGCGTCTTTGCAATACTGACTAATTCCGCATCAAAGCTGGTCCAGACGGTTCGGTTGGGTCCATTCAGCACTTCCATCATGGAAGTGTAGGCGTCGAACTGCAGCCACCGGGCTAGGACTTCCTTGTTCGGGTTGCCGTTGTACCCACCCGCGTCCGAACCGAATATCGGGAAGTTGATCACCCCGGCCCGAAGCCCAACCTTGATCGACCCGACCAATCCAGCAAAGTTAGCACTGGGATCGCCACCCCAATGAGCAGAATACTGCCGGGACTTGTCGAACAAGTTCCTGGCAAACATCAAGAAATCAGTGCCGTTGACGGCGGACATCCCTTCATACGACAACTTGTTAAACAGATAGACATTCTCATTCTGCGCTGAATCCGGTTGGTCACCTTCTTCGCCCCGGTCGATCTTGTAGCCGCGCACACCCAGCTTCACAAAAGTATCCAGCTTCCCCTTGAACCAGCTATAGGCGGCGGGGAGGCGCACATCCGCCGCCGGGGAGTCGGTATAGGTGTTCACCGCGAAGTTGTAGTTGCTGGCTTTCGCCTCGGTCAGGAGCTGGTTGAAGCACCGGTTGCCCGTCCAAAGGATCAACTTCATGCCCCTGGTATTCAAATCGGTGATCATCTGCGCGGGATTGGGGAAGGTGCTATCGAAGTCCATATTGCCCCATCCCCCCGACTTACCGCTCTGATTCAGCGGGGTTCCGTACGGCCGGTCAATCCATATGGCGGAGGCCGGAATCTGGTGGAGCCGCAGGTTGTCTGCGTCCTTGATAACCAGTGCCTGACTGTTGGTGACTCCTTGCGCGGCCCAATCGTCATGATTGTCATCGCGCCACCAAATTGAATCAAAGGCCCAGACCGGAGGCATGACCGAAGGCCCGGCCAGGCTGTTGTAGCGACCCAGGATGTCCGCATAGGCAGGACCGTAGATGATGTCGTATTGCAGTTGCGGGCTGTCGAAGTTGAAACTGGTCTTGTTGCTCACCGCCACCGTATAGTGGCCTTTCGCCACCGATTCGGCGTAGATGCCGTATTTCTTGGAGGTCACATAGAACGGCGCCCGCGCGCTGCTGTAGTTGATATCGGAATTCGTCTGGAACCCGAGCAGATCGGCATCTGCACCTCGGTTGTCGAGGGCGCCGCTGCTGCCCAGGTGATAGCCCCAGATTCCGTAGTAGTGTTCACTCTGATCGTTGAACTGTTCCTTGACGTTGGTGGGTGTGCCGCTGTTGTAGGTCAGCAGAACCTGCAGCACCTCTGGGCTGGTGAACGTGAATCTGACATGAGCAGTGTTTGTCGTTCCGCTCAAAGCCAAGGTTGCATCCAGCGTCGTGCCGGTGGTGATGAATCCGCTGGCGCTGGCGGTGGTGTAGGCCGTGCCGCCGACCGTGAAGGTCGACGCCGACTGCAACAACAGGACCTCTCCAGAGGACTTTTCGGTCACCTTGTAGGAGTAGGGGCTGGCGGTCAGGTCCAGCCTCAACGCGGTGGACTCCAGGACCGTGCCTGAGCCCGCATCGGGCGTGACGACCGGGCCGGTATCGCCTGCCGCCGGGCGATTGTCGACCGCCGCATCCGGCGTGGCGGCCGGGCCGGTATCGCCTGCCACCAGTCGACTGTCGACCGCCCCATCGGGCGCACCGACCGGCGCATCGGGCGTGCCCACCGGACGGCTGTCACCCGTGGCCGGATGATTGTCGGTTGCCCCATCCGGCGTTGTCACGGGCGCATCCGGCGCGCCGACAGGACCGTCCGTGGGTGCGATGGGGGCAAAGTCAGCGCTGGTCGTGTCGAGACCGGGGACGTTCGGGGCATCAGCGGCGACTGACGAGCCATCTTGGGTCGGCGAGCCCGTCTTGCCGCCGCCTCCGCTGCAGCCAAAGAGCACGAGCGGGGCTGCGAACAGGGCGAGGGCAAGAGAACATCGACTAGCCATTTCGATCCCTTTCGATCCGTCAGTCCGCTGCAGACCGAGACAGGCGGCAAGAGGCGTATCTTACCACGGGTGGTCCGTCGTGCGAATGGCCCAGCACTTAACCCGATCCTACAGGTCGGTGGCCGTCGCCGGCCGCAAAGGCAGGGTTCTCCGACCCAAGAAGACCCCTTCGAATGGCTTAGGTACGGAGCGTGAAGCGAACTCGATTGCCCCTCACCCCCCCCTGACGGACCCTATGGCCAGGAAGGCCGACCTTCGAGTATAAGGGAGTTTAGGTAGACGGTAAGCGATAGAATGAGTTGCTCTGCGGGAGTTTCATGCCCGGAAAGGACAGTCTGATCATGCCTCGAAATTCGTTGGCCATCCTGGTCGCCGGTTCCGGCTTGCTCGTCATGTCGGCCGCCTATGCACAATCCAAGGACGAGCCGTCGGCTGAGCCTGCTGAGCAACGCCCCCCAACGCTGACTCCGCCCATCGCCCCGCCAACCCAACCAACCATCTCTCCGACTCCCGTAAATCCATGGTTCGTTCGGTCTCCCTTCGTTCTGACGGCCGGCGCTGGGTCCGACTGGAAGCTGACGATCTACGGCTTCGCCGAGGCCGACTTCATGCTCGACTCCACCCGGAGTTTCAACGACAGCTTGAACAACGGCGTCGTTGCCCACACCCAGACGCAGGCCGGTGACAAACCACGCGTGCAAGCCACCATCCGCAACAGCCGCCTCGGATTCAAAGTAGAGACACCAGCATTATACGGCATTCGCTCATCGGTCCTGCTCGAGTTTGACTTGTTTGGCAATCAGCCGAGCATCAATAGCGGCGGGGGATCCGGCGCCACGACCGAAGCCGCGTATTTCAACAATGCAGCCCTCCGTGTTCGGCACGCGTACTTCAAGATTGAGGATGACTTCGTCGACGTCCTGGTGGGCCAGACGTACTATCTCCTGGGGTGGCAGAATTACTTCTTCGGAGCCTCGTGCGGTTTTACCGGACTGCCCAATGAACTGTTCAATCGAACCGTGCAGCTTCGCCTGAGCCACACCTTCGCGACGAATCCAATGAACTTCGAAATCGCGGCGGGGGCGTTCCGCCCGGTTCAGCGCGATTCCGTGCTGCCGGATGGCCAAGGGGGCTTGCGCCTCGCTGTCAACCATTGGAAGGGGATCACAACCCCGGGCAGCGGTGGAACGGGTGCCCTGGCGGCCTCCATCGGTGTGTCTGGTCTGGTGCGATCGTTAAGGGTCGACCCGCACGCACCCCTGCCAGCCCCGCAGATACCGCTCATCGGGTGGGCCCTCGCTGTCGACGCGCTCATTCCCATCATCCCCGCGAAGGACAGCACCGACCGCGGAAACGCGTTGACTCTAACCGGAGAGTTTGTGACCGGTACCGGGGATGCCGACCAATACACGGGAATGACTGCAGGCGCGACCATGCCGAATGTTTACCCCTTGCCTGACCTCACCCCGGTTAGTGCTTCGGGAGCCGCGACGCCACAGCCAGCGACCGGGGCAGCTCCCCTCGTCGGCGCCCCGTACACACCCAACGTCGACCCCGGACTGGTGGCGTTTGATTGGAACGACCGCGTTCACACCATTAATTGGCAGACATTTATCGTCGGCATCCAGTACTACCTGCCTCCCAAGGGGCGCGTCTTCATCAGCGGAAACTACAGTCAGGGAAAGTCAAACAATATCGCGAATCTCTATCATCCCAATTCGCCCACGCAGCCGTGGGTGAATTCCATGGCCGTCTTCCAGTCTTCGCGGTACGTGGATGGGAACATCTTCTTCGACATAACGCGCGCCATTCGGACGGGCTTTTCCTATCAACGGGTCGATCAGAATCTGGCAGACGGCACGAGCGCCCACAACAATCGCTTCGAGCTGACTTTTCTCCACTTCCTATAGCTGGCCGGGTGCTGCGAGAGGATGAACCATGCGAGTACAAATGAACAAAGTGCGATCCTCATTGATTGTCGGCATTGCAGCGTTCATGGCGGTTGCCGCCGGCCTGGCATGCTCGGAGAGCTCGTTTCAACCAATCACCGCTGGCGCTCAACCATGGGAGCCCCCATCAGGCTGGAATGAGCCTCCCTGCGCAACTGGGTATTACGAACCCATCGACTCCAGCACCTGCAAAGGTTGCACCGGGAAAATCGCGTACGCTCTTTGCGTTGGCACCGGCTTCACCCAATGCACGTGCGGAGGGCCGTACTGGCCCGGTGCGGTGTGCCCGAAAACGATTGCTTGTTCTGGCAACGATTTTCCGCCGTTCAACTGGATCCAGTTTCCGGACTAGCGCTGGCCCTGGCCAGGCGGCAATCGGGTGCGGACGCGGGCGGCGGCGACTGAGAGGTTGAAGAGGGAGGCGCTACGAGATGCACATCCAACCGGAATCATGCCGGGGCTTAATTGTTCTGCGCGCCATCCTGGATCCAATTCTGGATGAGATCCTGCTTTTCTTGGGGAAGGGCAGTTCCAGAGATGAGCACTGAGACCCCGGTGGTCAAGAACGTGTTGATGTCGGCCGGCATTTGGCTTCCGCACGGCGGCGTCGGCTGTGAGACCTTCAAGAACAGCATGCTGCTTCCCGGATCGCCCGGGACCACCCGCGTTCCCATTTGGTTGCAACTGGTCCCAATGCATGGCCGGCCGACGAGGCTCCAGTACGCGCGCACCTTCGAACTCATATCGAGGCCGCTGTTGCCGGGGGTCAGTGCGTTCGCGCCGGCCACGCCGTAATAGTGGCAATAGTCGTTGGCGCAGGTCGGTTGGATGACTTCCGCGTAGACTTTCGTGAACGAGTCGGCAGCCGGCGCGGCACCTGAGCCGCATCCGAGGCTGAGAGCCGCGGAAACGGAGAGTGCGAAAACCGCTCCCAGAACAGTGTGTCTCATCGATTCCTCCACAAGCCCATGTTTGACACTGGATTCTGCCAATTTACAATGCTCTCCTGGCTCGAACCACTCATTTTGATCGCTGGTCTTCAAGATGCCCGGATGGCCTCGACAAACGGTCTCGACCGTCTCGATGATCGAGATCGGCGACGTGACTATGCCGCTGGTCGATGGCCGCGAGCGCCGTCTTGGTCGCGTGAGCCGGCCCAACAGGCCGCAAGCCGATGAGCTTGCTCACCTCGGCATCCACCTGCCCGAGCGGGTGGGAGCCGACCAGATCCACCAGCCCGTTTGTAGTCCAGACCCAAGAGCATCGACTACGTGATTCCAGACACTTAGGTGGGCTTGGTCGGGTCTGCTGCGCAACTTCGGCTGGATGATCTGGGGGAATCGCGACAGCGAGGTGCGGCATAGGCACCACGGCGATGAGATCTGTAGTCCGAAACTACCGTTGACCTGGCTGTCCATCCGTGCTCGATCCCGTCCGAGGCAAGCGGCCCCTGAGCGAGCTTTGCAGTTTATCGACAGCCAGATATGCGCTACGATGTTCCGGGTCACGAGTATTCGGCCCGCATCGGGAATAGCCACAAGGCGTTGAGAAAGCGTATTCGCGACGATGCACGAATTGGTACCATGGAGGATGTGATGCGAACCAGGACCCGGAAAGCGATACACGTTTCGACGCGCGGCTGTTTGTTTCTGTTTGTTGCCGGAACCCTGTTTGGGGGCTGCAGCTCGTCCAAAGGTTCGAGTTCGGCCGCCGGGTCGCCGGGTTCGGGCGGCGCCACCCACGCGGGCGGGACCGTGAGCGGTGGTTCGCCCGCTACGACCGGCGGCGATTCGACGCAAAGCGGGGGCGTTTCGTTGGTCGGTGGCGAGGCAACGTCAGGCGGGACCGTAGCATCCGGCGGTGTCACCAGCAGCGCCGGCGCTTCCAGCAACGGCGGGGCAAGCAGTGTGGGTGGTGCAACGGGCATGGGCGGCGCCAGCAGTTCGCAGACCGGGGGTGAGGCCGGCGCTGCCAGCACGGGCGGCACTCCAGGCACCGGCGGCGCTGCCAGCACAGGCGGTACTCCAGGCACCGGCGGCGCCAGCAAGACAGGCGGCTCGGTTGCCACCGGCGGCACCAGCGGCGCCACCAAGACAGGCGGCTCGGTTGCCACCGGCGGCACCAGCGGCGCCACCAAGACAGGCGGCTCGGTTGGCACGGGCGGCACTGGCGCTTCGGCAACCGGGGGCGCGGCCGGCGCAGCAGGCACCGGCGGCGGCAAGGACGCGAGCCCGCCTGCGGGAGATGCGGGCGTCGGGTGGAATACTGTCGACACCATCCTGGCCCGAATTGTCGCGCCGACATTCCCGAACCTCGATTGCGATGTGACCAAGTACGGAGGCGTAGGCGACGGGACCACTGACAACACGGCAGCGTTCGCCGCGGCCATTGCGGACTGTTCCACAAAAGGTGGCGGCCGAGTCGTCGTGCCTGCAGGCACGTTCTTTACCGGACCCATCGAGATACTCAGCAACATCAATTTGAACGTGGGTACGGGCGCGACGCTCAAGTTCTCGACCGATGCGACCAAGTACCTTCCCGTGGTCGAGGTCTCCTGGGAAAGCAGCCTTCTCTATAATTACCATCCACTCATTTGGGCCCACGATGCGACCAATGTTGCGATCACCGGCGGCGGGACCATCGATGGAAACGCGACCAGCAACGATTGGTACGCATGGGCTGGGAAGCAGAATACAGACCAAACCAATTTGCGCACCCAGAACGCCAACGGCGTGCCCATCGAGCAGAGAATCTACGGGTCAGGCCACTATTTGAGGCCGGGTCTCATCGAATTCAGGAACTGCACCAACATCCTGTTCGACGGGTTCACGGCCAAAAACTCGCCGTTCTGGACGATTCACCCGGTGCTCAGTACCAACGTCACCGCGACCAACTTTACCGCCTTGGGCAGTGCGGGCAATACCGATGGATTCGACCCCGAATCGTGCACGGACGTTCTCGTCAAGAACGCCACCATCCAAGTGGGGGACGATGCCATCGCGATCAAAGCGGGTCGCGATCGGGACGGGTGGACCTACTACAAGCCTAGCCAAAACATCGTGGTTCAGAATTGCACGCTTACAGCGAAGGTGGGCGGGGTGTCCATGGGTAGCGAGATGTCCGCCGGCATTCGCAACATCTACATCGAGGATAGTACTTTCTCGAATTCAGCCGGAAATCTCCAATATGCGCTCTATATCAAGGCGGCCGTCACCCGCGGCGGGTTCATCGAGGACATCTACGCCAGACGGCTGACCGTCGCAACGGTGAGCAATCTTCTCTATATGACCGGTCACTACATTAGTGGGGCCGTGATCGGACCCACGAAGTACGCGACCTTCAGTAATATCAATATCGACACTGCGACCGTGGCTCGCACGAGCAGCAGCGCCTTCTTGGTGGCAGGCGCCGACGCCACCGCGCTGGCCACCGGCATCAGCCTCGCCAACATCACAGTAACCCAGTCGGCCACGCCCGTGCTTTCGTCGGGATCGGGGCACTATAGCGGTCTGACCGTGTCGAGCGTGCTGGTGAACGGGGCGGCCTTCAACCCTCCCTCGTCGGCGCCGTAGTGCGGCCTGCCTGCCCCGAGGTGGTCGATGGGTGATCGCCTAACTGCAGCTTGGAACGTCTTGGAAATCATGGGCCCAGCAAGAAGATGGCGAGGTTGCATGCCAGAACTTCGGGAAAGGTAGGTCGATGAGGAAGTTAGCTCGCTTCGGGCAGTCGGTGTTCGTTGCCATACTCGCGCTTGGGCCGGCCTGCTCGGGAAGCCCGCGCGGCACCCCACTGGGTGGTGCTTCGGCGGGCGCAGGAGCGGGCGGCGGTTCCTCTGCATCGGGCGGGACCACGGAGAGCGGAGGTATGATCGACACGGGCGGTTTCTCGTCGTCCGGCGGCGCGTCGAGCGGGGGACGGCCAGGCGGTGCCGGCGGCTCCGCGGCGACAGGCGGCATTCCCAGCGGGGCAGGGGCAGGAAATAGCGGCGGCTTTTCCTCGGCAGGGGGCGCGTCGAGCAGCGGCGGCGTGATCTTGAGTGGTGGCTCGCCAGCGAGCGGTGGCTCGCGCGCTGGCTCAGGTGGTGTTGGCGGTTCCGCGGCAGGCGGGGGCTCGACCAGTGGTGGGTCACGGGCATCAGGTGGAACTCTAGTGGGAGGCAGCGCTGTGGGTGGCGTGACGTCGCGGGGCGGGACTTCCACTGGGGGAATCTCGACGGGAACTGGAGGATCAGCGGTGCAGTCATCGGGTGGGCACGCTCCCCTGGCGCCAACCGACCTCAACATCGCCGAGCGCGCAGCACCACTGAATGTGGAGGGAACTCCGGCCTTCGGATGGGTGCCGAACGATCCGGATGGGAATGAGATTCAGTCCGCCTACCAAATACAGGTGACACGCGTCAGTGACGGCGTGCTGATTTGGGACAGTGGAAAGACCGCATCTAGTTCCCAATCCTTCGTCCCCTATTCCGGATCTGCGCTGACCGCCGGCACGAGCTACACTTGGACCGTTCGTACGTGGGATCGCGGTGGCCTGGCCTCTCCTTGGGCAGAGCTCGCGAGTTTTGACACGGGCCTCAGTGATGCGGACTGGAAAGCCAGTTGGATTCGACGAACCACCACGGAGACTGACGACTACACGCTTGCCCGGCGCGAGGTGACAATTGGCGCCAGTCCGGTCACCAGGGCTCGTGCCTACGTGTCCGCGTATCACCAGTACGAGCTGCGATTGAATGGGGCTGTTGTGGATCGTGGACCGGCCTTCTCGTATCCGGGGGAAGGTTACTACCAAGCCACTGACATCACCAGCCAAGTGAAGGCGGGCTCCCCGCTTGCCATCGGCATCATTTATCACTGGTACGGCGCTGGGAAAGGTCGCCCGGCGGCAGTGCCTGGTCTGCTGGGTCGATTCGTCGTTCAGCACGCCGACGGCACACAGGATGTCATCCTGACGGACGGGAACTGGCACGTTCGCCGTGCGTCTCAATGGCAAACGGGGGCTCCAACACGGAGTTTGCTCCTCGATCTTTCCCAAGAGTACGTGGAGCAAATCGACTCCACCCAAGCGCCAGCCGGTTGGGACCAGCCTGGCTACGTTGACACAGCATCACCCTGGACTGTCGCCCAGGTGGTGGGCGTGCACCCGGCGAGCGTGTTCACGCATGTGACCGGGCAAGAGCCACGCGTTGTTCGCAATGTGGCGACGCCCGTCTCGGTCAAGACCCTTTCTGACGGCGCAGTGGTTGCTGACTTCGGCACCGTCATACCGGCACGACCCGATGTACAATTCCTGTCGGGGAAATCTGGCCGAACTCTGAATATCCTCACCGGCTACGAGCTAACTTCCGACGGGCATGTGTCAGCCGCCGTGAATTCGACTCAAGAAACTACCATGTCCTTCACGTACACTGAAAGCGACGGGGCGCAGGAGTTCTTGCCTTTCACGTACCTTGGCTGGCGCTACTTGCAGATATCGGCCCCAGGAGAGACGCTTTCAGCAAGCCAGATTTCCGCGGTTGTTGAACATTCAGACTCGCCTCCGCAATACGCCGCGACCTTCACGAGTTCGGATGCGACGGTCAATGCGGTGTTTGCTTTGGTGCAGCGCTCGGCGCTGTACTCCATGCAACAGCAGTTCGTGGACACTCCGACGCGGGAAAAGGGGCAATTCCTGGGGGACGCGGTAAACGACTCCTATGCGACGATGCTGGGACTGGGGGAGCGCTCTTTGACACGCAAGGCGCTGCGGGAGTTCATCGCGTCTCAGGTCCATTACTGGACTGATGGCCGCCTCAATGCGGTCTATCCCAATGGAGATGGTCAGCGCGACATTCCCGACTACACGGAAAGGTTCCCGAATTGGCTTCTTCGATACTATCAGACAACCGGTGACAGCGCACTGTTGGCCGATGCCCACGACACCGCACAAAACGTCGCCGAATACATATGGAAATACGTTAATGCCACGACCGGGCTGGTCACAAACCTTGCGGGCGGCAGTGGCCAGTATCAGTACGGCATCGTTGATTGGCCGGCGGGGGAACGGTTCAGTTACGACATGACCACGGCTGTTCGAACGACCGTGAATATTCTGGCCGTGGATGCAATGCGAAGTATGGCTGCCATTGCCACAGCTCTGGGGCGTCCGGCCACTGAAACAAGCCTCTACAAAGGACGCGCCGATCAACTCACGACAGCTATCAACGCAAAACTGCTACGCTCCGACGGAATCTACATTGACGGTCTAACGTCGGCGGGAAAACAAAGCACGCACGCCTCGCAGATCGCGAACTCTTACGCAGTTGCGTTTGGGGTGGCTCCCTCGTCGAGCTGGTCACAAATAGGCGCCTACGTGGCTGGCCTCGGCATGCAACAAGGTCCGATGACCGCGCATTGTCTGCTGCAGGCACTCGGCGATGCTGGCATGACTGACCAAATGATAACGCGCCTGACGGACAAGACTGGGCTGGGATGGGCCAATATTCTCTCAAAGGGGGGGACCTTCACCTGGGAATCGTGGACCGCGCCCGGCGAAGGGAATAGTGAGTCCCACGGATGGGGTGCGCAGGCCATCGTCGACATCGTTGAATCATTGTTGGGTTTGCAGGTGACCGCCCCGGGGGCGTCCGCGATTCTCATTGCGCCGCCCGCAGTCGGTCTCACCTATGCCAACGGCACTGTTCGCACCGAGCGGGGCGCCGTGCAGATCGACTGGAAGCGTCCAGCCGGCGGGGGCTTGACGCTGAACGTGACCGTTCCTGACAATGTGAGCGCAACCGTGGTGCTGCCCATCAGCAAGCCGGGAAGTACCTCCGGCAGTGGCGCGGGCCAACCTGCCTTTGTGTCGGAAAGCACTGTGCAGGCCACGTATACCGTCGGATCGGGACAGTCTTCCTTCATCGTGGGAAGCTAGGTCGATAATCTCACAGAATTCGGTTGGGTCTCTCCGGTTGACTCGTGCTCGTCTGGTACCAAAACAGGATCGTCGAAAAGGGAAGGGAGTCTCGTAGGTTGACGGGGGTGTCGATGAGCTTGCGGTGGGCTGGAAAAGGTGTAAAAGGCCGCCCGTCGGAGACGGGCCGTGTTGCATCGTCCTTTCTCCGGCGCGGTTGGGCCAGGATGAGACGATGGATGGGCGACCAGCCGGGGCCGCCAGGGCGCGGGGCCAAGATTTGGTGGCTGCGGCTGTTGGTTGCACTCGGGCTGGCGGCCCTTCTCATTCCCATCGGGCGTCTGCGCCTAATTGACGGAGACGAAGGGTACTACTTGCAAGCCGCTCGCCTGGTTTCCGAGGGCAAGCGTATCTACACCGACTTCTTCTACCCGCAGATGCCGTTTGGGGCCCATGTCTACGCGGCTTGGTTCTGGCTATGGGGACGCGGCTGGTACAGCGCGCGGCTGCTTGCCAGCTTGCTCGCGGTGGGCACCGGCCTCTTGGTGCTAGAGATCTTGTTGCGGACTTGCGGGCGCAAGCGCTGGGCCGTGGTCGGCGCTGCGGTGTACCTGGTCACCGGACTGGCCGCAGGCTGGTTCACCATTGCCAAGTCCTACGGTCTCACCGCCTTTCTGCTGTCTCTGGGCGTTTTGCTGCTGGAGGCGGCGCAAACTCCCTTGTTGGTGGCCTGTGGTGGGTTGGCACTGGCTCTGGCCTTTGAATGTCGCTTGTATGTCATCGTGGCTTTTCCTTGCGCCCTGCTTTTTCTTCTGCGGCGCTATGGGTTCTCGCGCCGCGGACTGAGGTTTGTTTTGGCCTTGGCTGTGGGCGCAGGGACCGGCGTGCTCCTGCTTCTCCCCTACGTTCTGCGTGACTGGCACAATTCCTATTTCGGCAATTGGACCTATCACGGCCTTCGGGATTTCGGACAAGTCGGCTTCATCAATAACTGGCCCAACAAGAAGGAGACATTGTGGTCGCTTCTCTACCTCGACAAGGGACGGCTGCCGGGCAGCCTGCAGTTTCTCGTCGTGACGGTGGCGGCGCTCTGGGCCTTGGTATCTCCCTATTCGGGCCGCAACCGGCTGGCTACCTATCTTTGGTTGGCGTTGTTCTTGACCAGCTTGCTGCCCAGCCCAACCGATCCACAGTATTTCTGTCTGCTAGTCCCGTTCCTGGTGGTGGAAGCGGTTGTGGCCCTGGCCTCGTTGCGCGCGTGGAAGGCGTGGGCCCTGTTGGCCGCGCTGGCGATTCCCTACCTGATCTTTGGGGCGCGCGATCTCAAGCGATACACAACCACAGGCGAGGCCGTGCCAGGCGTGTGGACCCAGGATCGGGTGGCCCGCTGGAGCATTCCCACCGTGCTGACTGTGGCGCAGAAGATCGACGCCGCTGGCAAGCCCATGGGCGCCAGTTGGTGGCCGGGCTACTTCGTCACGACTCGAACGCCCCTGATTTCCACTTTGGCCAACGATTTCGGGTTTCGGGCGGCTCCCCGCTTGCCGCCCCAGGAGCGGCGCCGCATCGGCATTGTCACTCACGACGAGGTGGTGGGCATGATGGACCAGCATGTTCCGCCTTTGTTCGTACGGGGAAACTGGTCAGCGTGGCCGGCGGCGGGCTACCTGCCCACGAAGGGCTATCGGCTGGTCGATTCGTTCCAGAACGTGAGCATCTACGTCACGCCCTAGAAGTTTGCGGTTTCGCAGCAGGCCGGCGACCTACTTCTTGAACAGCCGACCCATGAGTCCGCCCCGCGGAGGAGCGGGATCCTTGTGTGCCGCGCTCGCCCGGGTCCGCCGCATCTCCAGCAGGCGCATCTCGCGCGTCGCCTCGATGAACTCCTTGTCCTGGTTGACCGCCTCGCGGAAGGCGCGTTCGGCGCGGGCCGGCTCGTTGAGGAATTTCCAGATCTGGCCGAGCCAGTAGTGGCCGCGCGCGAAGCGTGGCTGTGCCGCCACCACGTCCGCAATGATCCGCTGCACCTCACGCACGATGGCTTCCTTGCGCCCGCGCGGATTGTCGAAGCGCGCCCAGGCCCAGTAGGCCCGATACTGGGGCTCACCCGGGTTGGCCTTGCTGGCGGCCGCGAAGCACTCGATGGCCTTGGCGTGATCGCCTCGTCTGAGCAGGACTTCCCCCTTGAGGAAGCTCGTCTCAGCGTCGAGCACGGTGGGAATGGTGCTGCCCACTGGCTTTTTTCCGCTGCGCGCATCCAGGTACTCGGCCCGCCGCGTGGGATCGCCCAGAACCATGGCTGCCTCGCTCATGCGGGCCAGGATGCGCTCGGCCTCGGGCACCAGTTCGGACAGGCCAGCGCCAGCCAGGCGGTCGGGATGGTAGCGCCGGGCGGCGCGGATGAAGGCCGAACTGACCTCGCCGGCAGCGGCTGACTCGGACACTCCCAACAGCTCGAAATGCGACAGCTTGTCGAGTTTTTCCGTCAGCTCCAAGATCGCGGTTCGCAGCGCAACGTCAGGCGCTGCCACGGACTGGATCGAGGACGCGACGGCTCGCGCGCCCACAACCCGCGGCGAGGACTCTGGCGTCGGAAACGAGCGACTAGGGATTGCTCTGGCACGCGACGACGCCGCAGCCTCGGGCGCGGGGGGCGGCGGCACCGGGCTGGACGCCGGGACAGGCGCCGCTTCAGCCGGTGCAGGCGCCGCAGCCACCGAAATGATCGCCGATGGCCGCGGGGCTGGCGCAGCCGGCGGCACCTCGGCCTGGGCCGGACCGCCGAGCGCTGAAGGGAAACTATCCGAGGACGTGTAGCGCAGCTTGATCACAGGCGCCGGATCGCCCTGCGCCGGAGCTTCGCCAAGGTTCTGCCGCTCAAGCAGATCTGCGTAGTACAGGGAAAGCAAAGCCGTGCGCAACTCCAGCGGCCGCGCGGTCAGGGAATCGATTGCGTTCAGGCTCATCCAGCGCGCGCGCAGGGCCGCCACCATGGGATCGTCGGCCGGGATGCCCATGGCGGCGATGAAAGACGGCGACACGGCTGCCAGGCGAAACTCTTGGCCCCACAGTCGCGACAACTCTCGGGTGACGCGGGGCAAGTCGTAGGCCGAGTGGATAGCGGGATAGAACAAGGTGCGCGGATCGACCCGCATGATGGCCAAGTCATCGCCCTCGCCGAAGCTGTGCGTATCGAGGTAGATGGCAAACGATCCCTCTGCCACGCAGAACAGGCGCGTGAGCTTGCGCCGTATCTGATCCTTGAGTACGGCGGAGAGCGATTCCTTGTTGAGAGCGCCCATTCGTTCCAGCGCCTCGCCCAGACGCATCCCGCCAACGACCATAGGATCGGCGTGCGCCACGGCCTCTTGTGGCACAAGCCCATATTCGACCAACATCCGATCGAGACGATCGATGTCCACCGGGCGATGCACGTGCACCGGCATTCCGGTGCGCAAATAGATATCACTCTCATCGCCGGTTCCGTCGCTGATGCACAGGCAGCCAGTGACCTGCTTGCGAAATAGTTGTTGCAGCAGGCGCGCCACCGGCCGCTCCTGCAACGATCCGGACGCAGAGGGGCGTTTTTCGTGCGTCGAGGCCATCACCGCTTCCCGAAGTCTGTGGAGTTTGGGACCGTCATACCCAGCGTGCAGACGTATACATCAAAATCCCGCCGCAAGGCAGCTCTGACGAAGGACGGTTCCGGGTGTAGAGTTTCATGTGCGTGTCTATCGTGGTATTCGTCAATCCGGGATCGCGGGCCAATCGCCGAGATCCGGACCATGCGCGACGTTTCTCCCGAATTTTGGGTGAGACGGGCCATGTACTGGCCCCGGCTAGTTCCGATGCGCTGGCGGCTGAAGCGCGCCAGGTGGCAGAGGCCCAGCCTTCGATCATCGGCGTGCACGGTGGCGACGGCACCCTGCATTGGACGGTCACGGCGCTGCTGCGCGCCTACGGCGAGCGTCCTTTGCCCCCGCTGGCGCTGTTGCCCGGCGGCACCATGAACGTGGTGGCGTCCTCACTGGGTATCCTGGTGCAGCCCGAAATGCTGCTGGCGCAAATCGCCGCCGAGCAGAGGGACGTCCGTTCGCCCTCCGTCGTGGTGCGCCGATGCATGAAGGTTCAGGACGAATACGGCTTCGTTTTCGGGACTGGCCTCATCAGCAACTTCCTCGAGGAGTACTACGCCAAGGGTGACTATGGGACGACCCGCGCGATCTGGCTCCTGCTGCGCTCCATGGTGTCTGAAGTCACCACCGGGCGCTACGCCAAACGCATCTTTCGTCGCTTCCACGGCCGGGTCTTCGTCGACGGGCAGATTCTTCCTTGGACAACCCTGCTCGGTCTGGGCGCGGCCACGGTCAGCGAAGTCGGCCTCGGCTTCAAGCTCAACCACCGCGCCGACGATCATCCCGGCCGCTTCAGTGTCCTCGCGATTCATTCATCGCCGCTGGGCTTGACCCGGGATCTGTCAGCGGTGCGCCGGGGCCGCGGCATCTCGCCCCGCCGCGCCTGGAGCGCGCTGGCCACGCGCCTGGTCATCGAGCCAGACGAGCCCGAAACCATGTACACGGTAGACGGCGATCTCTACCGGGCGCGCGGCAACCTGTCGGTGGAGCTGGGACCCGCTCTTTCGTTCATCAGGCCGCGAAGCGGTTGAAATGCGCCCCGCCCCGGCGATACCATTGGCCTTCTCATGAGTACCTCTTTTCCGCTCGACGGCATGCGCGTTCGTTTCTCGGGCGAAACCAACGTGGGGATCACGCGGGACCACAACGAGGATTCATTCTATCTGCCCAGCCACGATCGCCTGGCGGTCGTGGCCGACGGCATGGGGGGCCACGCATCGGGCGAGGTGGCCAGCAAGCTGGCTGTGGAAACCATCGCCAACCACTTTCAGACCACCGAGGACCAACAGGAGCTGACCTGGCCCTACAAGATGGATCGAGGTCATCGCTTCCAGACCAACCGGCTGGTGAGTGCCATCAAGCTGGCCAATCTTAAGATCTACGACGAGGCGGAACGCAACAGCAACTGCCACGGCATGGGAACCACGGTGGTCTCCGTCCTGTTTGCCGGCGGCGCCCTTTTGATCGGCCACGTGGGCGACAGCCGCCTGTACCGTCTGCGCGACGGCAAGCTTGAGCAGATGACCCAGGACCACTCCCTGCTCAACGACTACATCAAGATGAAGCGTCTCTCCGCGGCCGAGATCGCGAATTTTCAGCACAAGAACGTCATCGTGCGCGCCCTCGGCATGAAGCCATCGGTCGAGGTGGACGTGATTGTGGATCAACCACGCTTGGGCGACTTGTATCTGCTGTGCACCGACGGTCTCTCGGGCATGGTGCCCGACCCGGAGCTCGCCGAAATCGCGACCAGCGAGAGCGATCTCGACAAGCTGTGTGAACGTCTGATCACCACGGCCAATGCTCACGGCGGCCTCGACAACATCACGGTGGTGTGCGCGCGCTTGGAGCCACTCTAATCGCTGTCCCCACGCGCACTTCACCCAGTCTCGATCGCCTGCTGGCCGCGGGTTCCGACCCGGAGGGTGCGCGGCCGCGCCTGGAACGACTGATCGAGGCCGGTGCCTCGCTGCCCGAGGACGAGGCCGGCCTGGGCCTGTTGGCGACGCTGCTGTCGAGTGGCAGCTTCCTCACGGATCTGCTGCTGGCCGATGTCGATCGTTGGACCGGGTTGCTGGCCGATGGTTTTCTCGACCGCCCCAAGCCACGCGAGCGCACCATGACCGAGGTCAAAGCCGCGATGGCCGGCTGTGCCGATCTGGCCGACCTGCAGCGCCGGCTACGCCGCTATCGGCAGGTCGAGATGTTGCGTCTGGGCGCGCGCGAGCTGAAGCCCGGCAACACCCTGGAAGTGGCACGCGATCTCTCGGCCCTGGCGGATGCGTGTCTGGAGGCATCTGTGGTTTTCTGCGAATCCCAATTGCAGTCCGGCTACGGCGCCCCAGTGTGTGCCGATGACAGCCCCGGCTTCGTGGTGCTGGCCATGGGCAAGCTGGGCGGCGAGGAATTGAACTTCTCCTCGGACATTGACCTCATCTACCTGTACTCGTCCGACGAGGGACACGCGGGTTCGCTCAGCCTGCACGAGTACTACAGCCGGCTCTCACAGATGGTCACGCGCGCGGTCGCCGAGATCACCGGCGAGGGTTTTGTGTTTCGCGTGGACTTGCGCTTGCGGCCGGAAGGCGGAAGCGGCGCCATCTGCAACTCGCTGGCCGCGGCCGAAAGCTACTACGAAACCTTTGGCCGCACCTGGGAGCGCCAGGCCCTGCTGCGCGCGCGACCGGCCGCGGGCGATCTCGACCTGGGCGCGCGCTTTCTCAGGACCGTCGATCCCTTCGTGTTCCCGCGCTCGTCAGGACCCCGCACCTTGGACGAGGTCCGCTCGCTGCGCCAGCAGTTCGTGGACAGCACCCGTCATCCCGGCTGGAACGTGAAGCTGGGGCAAGGCGGGATTCGTGACGTCGAGCTGGTGGCGCAAGCGCTGCAGTTGCTCTACGCCGGCAAGCGGCCTGACCTGCGCGAGCGCACCACCCTGCCCGCGCTGCACAAGCTGGGGCTGGCGGGGCTGCTGACCGCGCAAGAAGTCCGCACACTTTCCGACGCCTATCACCTGTGGCGCGCGCTCGAGCACCGCATCCAGCTTGAGCAAGGCGCGCAGACCCATGAGCTGCCGGTTGAGCCGAGCGGCCGGGAGCGACTGGCGCGACGGCTGGGCCTGGCCGGCCACGCCGAGCTGGATGCGCTGGTGGCTGAGCAGCGCCAGGCGGTCAGCGCGGTGGCCGATACCCTGGGCGAGCCGGAACAAGGACCGTCGGCCATCGTGCTGCGCCTGCTCGATCCGGCCCAGCCGCCGCCGGAGCTTTTCGCTGATCTGAAATCCTGCGGCTTTGCCGACCTTGAAGGGGCCGCGGAAAACCTGGACCTGGTGCGCGGCCGCCTGCCGCCCATCTGGCTGGAAGAAGCCATCGCCTCGCCCAATCCTGATCGCGCCTTGGATCGCTTTCGCGATCTGTCGGTGCGCGCCTCGACCGGGCTGGAAACCATGCTGCGCGAAGATCGCCAGCTCCTCACCATCCTGGCTGCTTTGTTTGGCACCAGCGAGCGGCTATCGCGCCACCTGCTCACCCACCCTGCGACTTGGCCCAATCTGCTCTCGGGTCCAGGCGATCCGCGGCCGGATCCGGTCGAGTGGCAAACCCGTTTGCCCACGCGCCTGCAGGGATGCGACTACGAAGAGGCCCTGCGCGAGATGCGCCGCTTTCACGCCGAGGAGATCCTGCGCATCGGGCTGCACGATGTGGCCGGCAATCTGCCTCACGAGGAGGTATCGGCCCAACTGGGCCGGCTGGCCGAGGCCTGCCTGGCCCAGGCCGTGAATCGCGTGGCGGCCGAGTTGAGCACCCGCTACGGAAAGCCGGAAGCCGAACTCACCATTCTGGTTCTGGGCAGTTGCGGTGCGCGCGAGATGCGCTACGGCTCGGACTTGGAACTGGTTTTTCTGTACCAGCACGCCGGCGCGACAGCAGCAGGGCTCGACTACCAAGACTGGTTTGGCCGCCTGGCCAAGCGGCTGATCAGCGCCCTGGGCGCCTTGCTGGAAGAGGGGCGTCTGTACAACGTCGACACCAGGTTGCGGCCCTCGGGATCGCAGGGGCTGCTGGTCACCAGCTACCAGGCCTTCGAGGACTATCATCACGAATCCGCAGCGCCCTGGGAGCGCATGGCGCTGCTGCGCGCACGGCCCGTGTTCGTGTTGCCGGGCGCGGGCGCGCCAAGTGATTTCGCCCGGCGGCTAGAGAGGATCGCCTATCAGACACCACCGAATGAAGATGCCCTGCGCGCAGACCTGCTGCACCTGCGCCAGCGCATCGAGAACGAGCGCGCGGGCGATCCGCACGAGTCGCTGCACCTGCGCTTTGCGCGTGGCGGGCTCACTGATCTCGAGTTTCTCGCAGCCTGGGGCCAGCTTCGCCAGGGCGAGCGCGACCCGGCCCTGCGCACCACCCATCCGCCCGCAGCCCTCCAACGCATGGCCGACCAGGGAGAGGTCGCCGCCGACATGCTCGACGACTATCGCTTCCTGCAACGGGCCGGTCTGCGCCTGCGGCTGCTGCGCGATCAGCACGACGACCGCTTGCACACCGAGGACCGCTCTCCCCTGGCGCGCAGTTTGGGATTGAGTGAGGCGCAACTGGACTATGAACTGAGCAATCGCATGGAGCGAGTGCGGGCGGAGTTTGTGCGACGGCTGGGGTGAACCGCTGGGCAGGAGGGCGTGGCGGCCCAGGGCGGGAGAGTTATCCCCGAGCCTCCCCAATACCCGGCCGCCACTATCTTCGCGGAAAACTTGGAACGGATTTCTTGTCATCAACGAATTGATACTCGTCGTCACCGATGGGCTTCTCTTTGACCAGGCCGGGGAAGGGGGTTTCAAGATATGCTATGCGCACTATGCAAGTGGCCCGGAGACAGCCATGACTCGTTCGATTCGACCTGCAACTGGTTGTTGTGTTTT
Organism: Myxococcales bacterium; assembly: GCA_003153875.1. The sequence goes on from PMBY01000196.1 coordinate 27,998, forward strand.
CTCCGCTCTTCTCTTCGCCGCACTGGCTGGCTGCGGTTCAGGCGGCTCGGGCAATTGCACACGCGTGGCCGGAGGGACACCTCCTGCCGTCGANNCTAGCACTGCCGGTGTTTCCACCGGGAACCTACAATTGCCCCGCAGACTTAGGTGTCACCTACCAGCTCACCTTCCTTCTCGCAAACGGCAGCAACCCGACGGTGACAGAGAACCCGAGCGGCTGCTCGGTGGCGAACATCCCAGGCACATGCGTGCGATCCGTGGGCCCCCCCTATTGGAGCCAGCTCGCACAGGACCTCGGCATACCCGAAGCTGAGATCGATCCCTATCCCGCGAACGTAGGAGGAGACGCGTCCGCACAAGACGGAGCGACGATCGATGCGCGCGGTTGCCTGGGCACCGCCCCGCTGTGTGCCAGCGGGACGGCGGGCGGAGAGTGTGGAGACTCGCTCACGGACGCCCAGTGCGTAGGCAGCACGTGGAAGTGTCCCACGGGAACGATTGCCGCGAGTCTCTGTGGTTGCTTCGACTGGCAGCCGACGTGCTCCCCCGGCACGGCCGGCGGCGCATGCGGTTCCGAGACCGTCTCGCCGATTTGCGGTGGGGGATACTGGAGCTGCCCGGACGGGACGGTGTCCTCCGACGACTGTGCCTGCGTGCTCTCCGGCGACGGGGGAGCCGCAAGCGACGGCGGCTGTCCCTGAAGGCCGAACGGGACTCGCCAACCGTCCTGTACCAAGAAGCTGCCCCAGTAGGTCGCAGGGCAACACATCGTTCGGCCTCGGTGTGGACCATCTGCCGCGGCGGCTCGCCCGGCAGCGCGCGGCCGTCCGGCGCGGTCAACGTACGCCTGTGATGCCCTTGACCCCGGCTCGAGTAGGTGTCACTGTTACACTATGGCGATGAGCATCAGCATCAAGCAGCTTCATCAGACCACGGGCGTGCATGTGCGACGGGCCGCCCAGTCCAGCTCTCCCATCGACGTCACCGACCGGGGCAAGCCGGTTGCCGTGCTGGCCAACCCCGCCCTACTGGCACCCACGCGCCGACGCCGCACCTTGCTGGCCGAGTACAAGGCGCTGCTTTCCCGCAAGTCGTCGGGCAGTGTCCTTGCCGATCTGGACGCGGTCCGAGGCGACCGATGATCGCGTGCGACACCTCCGCGGTGGCCAAGTTCTACGTGCCGGAAAGGGAGTCTCGGTCCATTCGCCGGTTGCTTGAGCAGGCGGATCGGGTTTGCGTGTGCGAGCTGGTGCGGCCCGAGATCATGGCGGTCTTTCACCGCCGCTTGCGCGAAGCAAGCTGGAGCCGGCAGGATTTCCTCGCAGCGGTTCGTCAGTTCCAACACGATGACTTGGCCGGCTTCTGGACCTGGTTGCCCGTCGATGGCTTCGTTCTGAGGGCTGCCGCCGAGATCTTCGCCACGCTGCCTCCGACGATCTTCCTGCGCTCGTCGGACTGCATTCACTTGGTCACGGCCTTGCATCATGACTTCACCGAGTTCCTCACCTTCGACGCCCAGCAAACCCGGGCCGCTGCGGCGCTGGGCCTGACCCCGGTGACAGGGTGACGGTTTCCCGCTCGTTCGGCGTGGTCGGTTTGGTTCTGCTCGGATGGGGGTCTACGGTTCGAGTGACTAGCGCTGCCGAGCCGACTTGGCCATCAGCTCGGGAGGTTTGGCACGACGATTTCGAATCCCCTGGCCTCAATGCGATGTGGGAGGACCAAGGCAACGGACAGATCGCCGTGGCTGCTGGTGCTGCGCATCCTCCAAGCAGCGGTGGCTTGTCCGTCAATGTGACCGGCTCGGGCCAAGCCTATCTGCAGCGCTACAACCTCACCGATTGGCCTCACCTGGAATTTCGCGACGACACTTACATCCGCTTCTGGTTTCATCCCAACGGGGTTTCTATTCCCGCGGGCGAGACCATCCGGATCGTCGTGTTGCGAGACGCGAACTGGAACGTGCTGGCAGGCCTGCGTGTCAGTCAGAACGGTCCTGCGTATTCTGCCGTGCTGGAACTCCCCGATGGCAGCCTCGACTCCGTGCCGGTTCCGCTTTCCAACGATTGGCACGCCATTGTGCTGGGCACCCTGCTGCATGACTGGATAGGCGTGTGGGTCGACGCGGGGGCCCCCAGGGTGGTTCACGGCGTGCAACACTCCGTAGATTTCGTGCAGGTTCTCATCATCGGCAAGGGCGATGGCAACTGGAACGGCACCACCCCTTCGGGCACGGTCTTCTTCGATGACGTTACCCTGCTCTTCGCGACCCACGCGGAGCTCTGGGTCGACGCGAACAGTGGCGACGTCCAGGCAGCCGGCACCTCGGCCAGCACACCGCTGCGTACCATCAGTGCAGCGGCGAAACTCACTGCGCCGGGCACGGTGGTGCACATCGCTCCAGGCGAATACCGGGAATCGGTCGTCTTCCCGGTAGATGGCACCGCCGATAGCCCGATTCGATACGAGGCCACCGCCGGTCCGCACACCGTGCGCATCCTCGGCTCGGAATCCGCTGCCTCGGTGCAATGGACGCGTCTTTCCAGCCCCTCGGAGATTACCCTGGCGGCCGGGGTGGATATCACAAAGGCCACCATCTGGAAGGCGGATGTGAGCGCTTGGGGGCTCAAGCAAGCGCCACGGTTCGTGGGGACCCACACCAGCGACGGGGTGTTTACCCGCTTGCCTCTGGCTCGCGAGCCGGATTGGACGGTCGCGGTGCCCCACCAATACCACCAGTTCTGGTGGGCCGCCGAAGGAGGATCTTCCCCCTCTAGCTGTGACCCGGTGGCAACGCCCGACTGTGACAAGCCCGAGCGCTCCGATCAGTACCTGGTGGACAAGAGCGACGACGCAGACCCAGTGGGAGTGGAACCTGGCAGCCTGAAGACGCTGGGGGATGTGACCGGCGCGACCATCTTCGTAAAGGACTGCATCACTGGACACTACACCTACCGCAAGCACGTGGCCGAGACCATCGAGCCTGGCAAGATCCGCATCGAGAAGTTCCCGGAGCAGTGGAGCGGCTTGTGCGACTTCGACGGCGACACGAACGAACCTGCGCTCGGGCTCTATTCCAAGTACTTCATCGAGGGGCTATCCAAGTTCATGGACACCCCCGGCGAGTGGTACTTCGACCAGGCCAAGCAGCTCCTCTACATTTGGACCCCCGACGGCAGCAGTCCCGACCAGGCAGGCGTCGAGATCGCTGTGCGGGATATTGGGCTCGACCTGTCACATCGCTCGTACTTGAACCTGGTCAACCTCGACATCCTGTTGGTCGGCGACACGGCGATTCGCATTGCCAACAGCGACACCATCGCGGACAAGTCATACGGGATCACGTTGCAAGGGTTGGACGTATCGTGGGCGATTAGTGGCCTGTATTTGGGCCAGGCGCCCATCCAGGGCACCCCGGCTGACAGTCAGATTCGCACCTTGACCCTGCAAGATTCGCGCATCCACGACATCGACGGGGAGGGGATCTGGACGTGGACTGGGTCGGGATCCAATCTCGCCCAGCCGGGTGTCACTGACTTGCGGATCGTGCACAACGAATTCGCTCGACTGGGATTCCGCGACCAGGAGCAAGCCGGAGCAGGCATGTCCTTCCACCAGGCAGATCACGTCCTGTTCGAGGGTAACTACGTGCATGACGTCGCTCACAACAGCGTGCACTTCTCCCAGGCCAGGACCCGTTCCAGCAAAGGCTACGCTCTGCCGCCCGAGGACATCGTGACCGGAGACATCCTGGTGCGCGGCAACCTCTTCGAGAACAACGTGCAGAACGCCGCCGACGGAGGTGGGCTGAAATTCTGGGGCGCCACCGCGGATCATTCGGATACGTTTCGCGACGTGCTGGTGGTCGGCAACATCTCTCGCAACAACGTGGGTTGGACGTGGGTGTCGGAGAAACGGCAGAACTGGACCTATCACGGCAAGGGCGGGATGGGCTACTACATCGACTACGCCGGCGGCATCCACTTCTTCCGCAACATCGCCTACAACAACGGACTCGAAGGTTTCATGGCCAGCGGCAGTTGGATGGATCAACCCGTGGTCATGGCGAACAATACCTTCGTGGACAGTCCCTATGCCATGGGGATTGGCAGCCGCGGCGCCTACGCGCCCACTGACACCGGCTTCGACGTGGTCAACAACATCTTCCTGCACCACCGGAGGTTCGTTCATTCAATTGATGCGCCTCAGATCCTGCAAGGCAGCGCTCGCATCGACTACAATCTCTATTATCTCAATGGCTACGAAGCATGGCCGCAGCACACGCCGGGCATCATGGCCGGCGACGTTACCAGCAATGCCTACCAAGAGCTGCCCAAGCTGGCCGATGTGCGCGCTGCCATCAACCAGGAAGCCCATGGCGTCGAGGGCGACCCGGCTCTCGCCAGCTACGATCCCAACGTCACGGATGGCAGGTGGCAGGACTTCCGGCTGACGGCTACCAGCACCCTGGCGATCGACCAGGGCGTGGAGCTACCAGCGTCGCTGCAGGCATTGCTCGCCAAGTTCGGCATCGATACTGGGCAGAAGGGCGCTGCGCTCGACTTGGGGGCGATCGAGTTCGATCCTACGAATCCCAACGCTCCATTGCAGATCGACGTAGGGCCACGGGATGCTGGAACAGCGCCCGCCACCGTCCCCTGGAGCATTCCGGGTTCCGTAGATGGCGGAGCCACCACTCCCACCGGCACAGCGGGCACAGGCGGCAGCGGCGGATGCGGATGCTCTCTTTTGGGCAAGAGCCCAGCAGCAGGGTTGAGCTGGTGGTGCCTGCTGGCTCTCGGGATCGCGAAGTTGACTTCTAGGCGCGTCCGCAAGCGATAGCACCGCACCAATTGAGTGCACGAGATCCGGCGAGCGCCCAGTGATCTACTGACGCCTAGCTGCTGATGTTTCTCAGTAGAATCCAATATTGGAGAGGGTGATGTCCACCGCGTGGGTGGCGGCATCATTGAACCAGTCAAAGGCGTAGAAGAAACTCGTGATGCCCGGTCCTGGAATGGACCCGCATGCCTTCTCGTTCTTGAAGCATGCCCAGGGTATTCTGACAGTTTGCGCTCCGGCGGTGAGAACAGCCTGATAGTCAGCACTATTGCCGTTGGCCAAATTTATGCCTATATCAAGATAATTGCCGGTGGGGAGTGTCGTTACGTTGATGTCAAGCGTGAGGCCGGTTAGCTTTGATCCATCGATCATCTGGCATCCAGGACCAGCATCGGAGGAGTTTACCTGCAGATTGGCCCCCCATCCGGCATTGCCATCCATGGGTGGTGCTACGCTATAGCCCAAATACGAGCCCGCGATGTGCATTGAGTTAGTGGCGCAGGTCATCGTCAGAGTACAGGTGGTGGTGAGATTGTTGCACCACGGTTGATAGAAGTATCCGTTTGAGATGCCATCGCTTGCCCAGAGACCAATGTTGCAATTGGCATCGAAGGCAAACATCAGCGGATTCGGCGCGCAAGCGTTCCCCGCAACTACGCCCGCGTCCGTGGTGCAGGCAGGATACGAGGTTCCAGCCGGGCATGTGACGGTGATCGTGCCCCCTGCGCTGCTCGTTCCACCCGCTGCCGTATTGCCGCCCGTCGTGCCTGCTCCGGCAGCCCCGCCCGTCGCACCCGCTGCGCTCCCCCCGCCGGTCGTGGTTCCGCCTGAGGCGGTCGTCGTTCCGCCAACAACGGTTGTCCCGCCTGTCTTCGTCGTGCCACCGATGACCGCAGTGCCGCCAGTGACAGTGGTCCCTCCAATGACAGTTGTCCCGCCCGTCTTCGTCGTGCCACCGATGACCGCGGTGCCGCCAGTGATAGTTCCGCCAGTGATAGTGCCGCCAGTCCCGCCAGTGCCCAACGGGGCGTCAACGCTCGAATCGCCTGATCTGCCGCCACTGCTTGCGTCGGCACTTCCCCCGGCACCCGCTCCGCCACCACTGGTCTCGGAAGCGAGGCTATCTCGCCCACTCGCCAAGTCACCACCGCCAAACTCGACCGTAGCGCCGTCCTTCGCGACGAGCGCCCCATCGACGCCACTGTCAGCAGCCAGCGTACCGTTGAGCCAGCAGAGATTACCTGCCCCGCAAGCGTAGCCGGATGGACAGCCTTTGTCGCAGGGGAGTTTTCCGTCCTTGGGATGCGGGTTGAAGCCGCAGCTTGAGACCAGGGCGAGAAGACCGACGACGACGGAAAGGCCGCGCATCAGAATGTTCCTTGGGCTGAGAATCCCGCAATTCCCGGTCCAACCATCGGCGCAACCGCGGTCGGGGTCTGTTGCGAGGCCGATGAAGACGAGCCCCACCAGTAGAGGATGGTTCCAGTTGCGAGCGCCGCGGCCCCTACGCTGTAGAATACCCACTGCATGGTTTCGGCGTCCTTGCCGGCTTGGTAGTCAGAAGATGTGGGCGCGTCCGAACCGGAAATCCTGTCCGAGAGCGAGGTAGCGCGTGTGTAGAAATAGACTGCGGTGCCGATGGAAGCCAAACCGGCCGCACCGCACACGATTCCCGCAATCCGCAAACTGCGGCCCGAGGGCGGCGGTTGAGGAAATGCGGCGGGCTGTGCCGGGGCAACAACGGAAACGGCTGGGGCGGGCGGGGCGGACTCCGGTGCGGGCGCCGGTGCCGGAGACGGTGCCGGAACCGGGGCCGGAGCCGCGACGGGCGCGGGCGAGGCCCGCGGGGGTAGGTTGGGTGGGCTGTCCGTCCCGAAGCCCCCGAAGGGGGGAACCGAGGCCGGGGCCGAGGCCGGAGCCGGGGCGACGGGTGCTTCGATCTGCCGACGCGCCGGGTTCTTCATCTCCTTCTCGAGCGCCCGGATGCGCTTCTCGATTTCGGCCCGCTTGGGAGTCTCGGGATTCTCGATTAGGTAGTTCTTGTACAGATCCAAGGCACGCTGCAGATCGCCCTTGCGCCGATAGGCCTGTGCCATGTTGAAGAGGAAAGTCGGATCGCTGCGTAGCTTGTAGGCTTCTTCGAACTCCGCAATGGCATCATCCCACTTGCCCAGGTCGAACGCCTGCTTTCCCTTCGCGTAGTGCTGCCGCGCTTGTTCCGTCGCCTCTTCGTCCGCGCGCGCTGGCGATGGCGCAGAGGTCAGGGCCACCGCCAAGCCGACGGCAAGCAAGACGGCTGCGACCCAGATTCTGCCGGCACAAGGACTGCGCATCGAGTTCGGTCCTTCTTGCAAAAGAGGGCCCGATTGTAGCCGATATGCGCCAGCGTGTCGTCAGGCAAGTTTCAGCCCCAAGGTTCGATCGCCAGCCAGTTCGTCCACGCCCGCTTACTGCAGAACGCGGACGAGCGCTGCGCTCGCGGGCGGAACGTACGCTGAAACGGTATTCCCCGACGTCGTCTGAATGTAGGGTGCATTGCGAGGCCAGTCGCCCGCCACCGAGACCTGGGCGCCAGCAAGGGTCACGTTCCCTGCCGCTGCCGTCAGTGAGCCGGCAGGCGTGCCCTGCAAATAGATCGCGCTCGCGCCGCTCACCGCGGCTCCGAGATCCACGGTGGCGTTGACGCCACTCGCGTCGTTCCTGTTGTTGAGCACCACGCTGGTAAATCCGTCCGCCTTGATAGCCCACGCGGTGAAGTACTGGGCGCTCGTGGTGAGGGTCGTGGAGACCATCGGACCTTGGCCGGCTTGGGCGAAGAGGAGCATGCCGTAGTATTCCGGCTGTACCGCCACCACAACACCACCGTTCTCCTTGAGCGGCTCATAGTAGAAGGGAACCTTTCCATCCATTCCATTCTCGTCGCTTTCGAAATTGGCGCCGCTGCCGCCACGCTTGGCAACCNNCGAACATGTAATCGATCGCCCAAAGACTCGAAATGAGCGTGTCGCTTAGGCCCTGCTGACCGTGACCGGAGCAGGTGTTGTTTTCGTCCATGCGCCAGCCTGGGAGGTTGTTCTTTGTCGCCGCGGCCTGGATCGTATCAAAGATGCCGGTGAGTTTGGTCGTTGTTACCTGGAGGTTGGCCAATGAGCATTCCGACGAACTGGATGCGGCAACGTAGGAGTGCTGCGCCAGAAGGGTCAACTTGCTTCCATATTTCGCCGCTATGGTGTCAGCAAATGGAGCACTGTACGACGCGGCATTTATGCTGATGCAGCCCGGGCCAACCAACAGAGCGCCTGGCGTGGCGACGATGGCATCCGCGAAGCGCTCGTAGTCGGCAGTTTGGACCGCCCAGCTCCCAAATTTGTCGGGCTCGTTGCCGATCTCGATTCCGACGATGCTCGACGGACACTGGCTCATGACATAGGCCGCCTCATTTGAAGAGGCGGTCACGTCGTCCAACTGAAAATTGACGCCATAGATAGCCTTGCT
>PMBY01000257.1 GCA_003153875.1 Myxococcales bacterium
TGGTGGTCGTCGGCCGCAGTGGGCAGGGGAATCAGAATGGCGGGCCGGCCGGCAATGGCCAGCTCGGCCAGGGTCAAGGCGCCAGCGCGCGCCACCACCAGGCCGGCGCGATGATATTCGGTCGCCATGTCGTCAATGAAGGGCCGCGCCTCAACTCGGTCGAGTACGCATAGGACGCGATAGCGTTCTTTGCATCGGTCGAAATCGCTGGGCCCGGTTTGGTGGATAATAATGGGCATGGAGCTGTTCTTGGCCAGCACCTCGACAGCGGCCAGCACCAGGTCATTGACCGCGCGTGCGCCTTGGCTGCCGCCCACGACCAGAATGCCGGGCGCTTGCTCGTCGTTGCCCGCGCCCGCCGTCAAGGTCGCCACCAACTTGCTGCGCACGGGATTGCCGACCATCTCGATTTTGGCGGCTGGAAAGAATCTTCGTGCCTCTTCAAAGGCCACGAGAACCAGGCGAACCAGGCGCGAAAGAATTCGATTGGTCATTCCGGGAACGCTGTTCTGTTCTTGAATCGCCGTGGGGTAACGCCAAAGCGCCGCGGCCAGCACCATGGGCCCCGAGGCGTAGCCGCCCACGCCCAGCACCACGTCAGGACGGAAGCGCCGCAAAATCGACAACGAGCGAAAGAAAGCCTTGGGCAGACGAAACAGGCCGCGCAGAATTGCCATTAGCCCCATCCGCTTGAGGCCGCTCACTTCCAGCAGTTCCAGCGGGTAGCCGGCGGCAGGTACCGCGCGCGCTTCCAATCCGCGCGAGGTTCCCACGAACAACACCTGGCCGCCGCGCCGGACGACTTCCTCCGCAACCGCCATGCCGGGGTAGAGGTGTCCGCCGGTCCCGCCACCGGCAATCAGCAGGCGCATTTTACGTCTTCGCCTCGACCACCACCTGCACGTCCGAGGCGTCGCTGCGGCGGTTCTTCGACACGCGCGCGCGGTTCGTGCGCAGCGATTGCCAGAACGACAGGGGCGCGGCCTCGGGGTTGCGCGCTGAAATATTGGCCAACACACCCGCCATGAACAAGCTCATGACCATAGACGTGCCGCCGTAGCTGACAAAAGGAAGGGGCAATCCTTTGGTGGGCAGCAGGCCCAAGACCACGCCCATGTTGACCAGAGACTGCAATCCGAACAACAGAGTCACAGCAAAGGCCAGGTAGCACCCAAAGGCGTCGCGCGCCCGCGTGGCCGCACGCAAACCGCGCCACACCAGCACCGTGAACGCCAGCAAGACAGCCAGCACGCCAACCAAACCCAGCTCTTCGCCAATGATGGCCAGAATGAAGTCAGTGTGGGCTTCGGGAAGGAAGAAGAGTTTTTGGTGGCCTTGGCCCAGCCCTTGGCCAAACAGGCCGCCCGAGCCCACGCTGATGAGCGATTCGTAGAGCTGGTAGCCGGTGTCGCGGCGAAACTGCCAGGGATAGAGAAAGGCAAGAAAGCGCCGCATGCGCCAGGGCTCGCCCGCGATGAAGACCTTCCAACCGATGGGCGCAGCCACCAGCACCGACAACAAGATGTAGCTGGTGCGCGTGCCGGCCACGAACAGCAGCCCCAGCGCTGTGACCCCAATGATGACCGCGGTGCCCAGATCAGGTTGCTTGAGCAGCAGTACAAGGAAAATACCCGTCATTAGCAGAGGAGGAAGGAATCCCATGCGGAAGTCCTTGACCTTCTCGGCCTTGCGCGCGAGCAGCACCGCCAAGTACAGCGCCAGGGCGAACTTGGCCAGCTCCGAGGGCTGGAAGGACAGCGCGCCCCAGCGGAACCAGCGTACCGCTCCGTTGATGGCCGGCCCCACCTTCAACACGGCGGCCAGCATGGCCATGGACAGGAACAGCAGGGGATAGGCCAGGCGGCGGTAGAACGAGTAGTCGAGCCGCATACCGACTAGGAAGGCCAGCAACCCGGCGCCGCTGTAGATTGCCTCGCGCTTGAGGAAGTAGGTCCAGTCGCCGTAGGTCTTGGCCGCGAAGGCCGCGCCCGCCGAGAACACCATCACCACCCCGAACCCGGTTAGGCCCAGTATGGTCGCGACCAGCAAACGGTCCGGTCCTTGCGGTAAATGCCCGCTGCCGCCAGTCCGTTTGGGGCTGGCCCATTCCGACACGCTTTCACGCAGGCTCATCGGGATTCCTCCTACAGGGCTCCGTGCCCGCCGCGCTTCTGGGCGATGAGATCCTTGACTGCGGCCCGAAATACCTCGGCGCGATGTTGGTAGCTGCGAAACATGTCGAAGCTGGAGCAGGCGGGAGACAGCAGCACGGCATCTCCGTTTCGGGCCATGGTCGTGGCTTGCCCCACCGCCGCTTCCATGGTGGCCGCCATCTCCACTGGCACAACCGGTGCCAGGGCCTCGCGCATTTTGGGGGCTGCTTCGCCGATCAGCACGGCGCCGCGACCGGCTTGCTTCATCACCTGGGCCAGCGGTTCATACGAGCCGCCCTTGTCGCGGCCGCCAGCAATCAGAACCACAGGCCGCGGAAAGTGATCGAGCGCCGCCACCACCGCGCCCACGTTGGTGCCTTTGGAATCGTCGTAGAAGAAGACGCCATCCAGCTCGCCCACCAGTTCCATCCGGTGCGCCAGCGGCCGAAAGGCCAACAAAGCATGACGGGCTTCGACTGGCAGCGCGCCGGCCAAGCGCCCCGCGACCAGGGCCGCCAAGGCATTTTCCAGATTGTGCCGGCCGACCAATCCCGGCAGGTGAGCGGGATAGTATTCGATCGGACCGCCCGCCAGGCGCACGCACAGGGCATCGCTCTCGATCCAGCCGCCCACGACCAGTGCCCGCCGGGTCGAGATCAGCACGCAGTGGCTGTGGATCCCCTTGGCCGCTGTTTCGACCAGCGGATCGTCGATGTTGAGGACCGCGAAGTCCGCTGGGGTCTGCGCGGCGAAGATGCGCGCCTTGGCCGCNNACCTCGAGCACACACACGCCGCCCGGCTGGCCGGCTGGGGTTTCCACCGCCTCGGCGAAAGGCACACCCAAATTGCCGCCCACGAAGGTGGGGCGGCCATTGGCAGCAAGAATGGCCCCGCACAAGGTGGTGGTGGTCGACTTGCCATTGGTGCCGGTGATGGCGACTACAGGCGCGTCCACGAACCATGACGCCAGCTCCAGCTCGCCAGTGATCGTGATGCCTCGCTTGCGCGCGGCCTCCACTTCGGGCAAGCCGAACACGCCCGGCGACAACACGATGAGGTCAGCCGCGAGGAAGGTCTCGGCCTGATGCCCGCCCAGCTCCTGCTTGATGGTGGGCGGCAGCTGCGCCAGCGCCGCGCTCAGCGCTTCGGCCGGCTGCTTGTCGGTGACCGTGACCTGGGCCCCGCGGGCTGCGCACAGACGGGCTGCGGCCACTCCCGATCGTCCCAGTCCCACGACGAGCACTTTCTTACCAAGCAGGGCGGGCTGGTGGAGCTGCATCAACGCACCTTCAGGGTAAGCAGCAGGCCCAGGACGGCGCAGGAGAANNGAAACGATCCAGAAGCGCACCACGATGCGCGACTCGGGCCAGCCCATTTTCTCGAAATGGTGGTGGATGGGTGCCATCAAGAAGATGCGCTTCTTCGTGATCTTGTAGTAGCCCACCTGGATGACGTCGGAGAACAGCTCCACCACGAAGACGCCGGCGATAACGGGAAGCGACAACTCGGTCTTGGTCGCCAGGGCGACAAAACCGATGGCCCCGCCCAAGGCGAGCGCGCCTACGTCGCCCATGAAGACCTGCGCGGGGTGCGTATTGTACCAAAGGAATCCGATGCTGGCGCCCAGGATGGCCCCGCAAAAGACGGTCAGCTCGCCCGCGCCGCGCACATGGGCCATGCCCAGATAGTGGGCGATGTTGAAGCCGGCCAGGGTCTGGCCGGCGGCATAGCTCAACAACATGAAGGTGAAGGTGCAAGCGATCACCGGGCCGATGGCCAATCCGTCGAGCCCGTCGGTTAAGTTGACCGCGTTGGAGGTCCCCATCACCACCAGGACCAGTCCAAACAAGGCATAGGCCAGGCCCGGGATGATCGGGGAATGGCGCTCGAAGTTGAGCAGCGGAACCGCCAGGCGAAGTCGCACCGACGGATCGAGAGCATCGCCAAAGAACAGCCATCCCACCGCCACGGCCCCCACCAAGAATTGCACAAGCAACTTGATTTTGCCAGGCACCCCGCGCTTATTTCGTCGCGTAATCTTCAGGTAGTCGTCGACGAAGCCCAGCGCGCCGTATCCCACGGTCACGAACAGCGCCGGCCACACCAGCGGGCTGGTCAGATCGCACCACAGCACTGTTCCCGTGACCAGAGCCATGATGATGAGGGCACCGCCCATGGTCGGGGTGCCTTGCTTGGCCGCGTGAGTGGTGGGGCCGTCGTCGCGGATGACCTCACCCAGTTGCCGCGCGCGGGCTCGACGGATGAACCAGGGTGCCAGCGCGAAGGTGATGAGCAGCGAGGTCATGGTCGCCAACATGGTCCGCGTCGAGACGTAGCGGAATACGTTGAAGAACCCGACGTTGCCGCGCAGTTGTGCAAAGAGATGAAACAGCATGAACTACAACTTCTTTCGCAAGGCCTCTACCGCGCGTTCGAGACGCATGCCACGCGAAGCTTTCACCAAGATCCAGTCGCCCGGCGCAGTCCAAGTCGACACCGTTTGCGCGGCTGTCTCCGGATCATCGAAAACCACTGCGCGGGTGGCCGGCAGGCCCGCGGTCCTGGCGCCTTCGGCAATCTTGGCGCCCAGCGATCCCACGACCGCTAGGCCCGCCACGCCGATCTTGACCGCGTCTTGGCCGACGGCCTGGTGCAAGTCCGCGGCCGCTTCCCCCAATTCCAGCATGTCGCCCAGAATGGCGAAGGCTCGACCGAATCGGCCCGCCGATCCCACCAGCGTGCGCAGGGCCGCCGCCATGGACGTCGGATTGGCATTGTAGCAATCGTCGAGCACGGTGCGTCCGCCCAGNNCACGGCCAGCGCCGCCGCAGCGTTGCGCGCGTTGTGCTCACCCGCCAGGGACAGGCGCAGTACCACAGGTTCGCACCCGACCGACAGGCGGACGCGCGAGCCCGCCGCGCCATCCGGGATGAACTCCATGATCCTCACAAAAGCGCGCGCCGACGCACTGCCGCCGAATCCGAAGCGTCGCTTGCGCGCCTCGGGCAGTTTGGCTACCTCGGGTTCGAGGCGAGGTTCGTCGACCGGCAGGACGGCAATTCCGTCAGGAGCAAGGCCGGCAAAGATTTCACCCTTGGCGCGCGCCACGGCGTCGAGCGAGCCCAGCCGTCCCAGGTGCGCGGCCGCCACGTTGGTCACCACCGCCACATGAGGCTGGGCGATGCGAGCCAGGTACGCGATCTCGCCGGGTGCCCGCATGGCCATCTCCAGCACCCAGAACGCCTCCTTGCCCGTGGCTTCCAGCACGGTCAGGGGCAGTCCCACGTCGGTGTTCAGGTTGCCCTGGGTACGCAGCACCTGGCNNTTTCCGTTGGAACCAGTGACGCCCACTACGCGACCCCGATATTCTTTGCGCACGGCTGCCGCCAAGTCCCCCAGCGCCTTGCGCGGATCAGCGACGGCAATGACCGGAATTCCTTTGCAGCCGGCCGGCTGTCCCCGATTCGCGGCCACCACCACTGCGGCCGCCCCGGCCTGAGCCGCGGCCCCGCAGAAGTCGAAGCCGTCGACCCGCTCGCCGGGAAGGGCGAAGAAAAGCCGACCGGATCTCACCTCGCGACTGTCGCTGGCGGCTCCGGCAAATCGGATCGTCCCCAGTGCCGCCCGTGCGCCCACAGCGCGGCCCCCCATGGCTTTGCACGCAAACGCCAGGGTCCGCTGCGCCGGTCCCGTCACGCGGCACCTCGGCCCCGGATTTCACCACAGAGAGCACAGAGAACACAGAGAAGGATAGGAAGAAGAGGGTGCGGACCTGGATCCGGAACCCGTTCTTTCCGGCCTCTACGGCCTCTGTGCTCTCTGTGGTGAGACTCCGGAGCGCGCAGTTGGCGGTCGAATCCAGACAAAATCGCGGCTAGCACCTGTGACCTCCGGGAGCCGTGCGGCCTTGGCGGGTGGCGAAGGCGGCCGCGGCAACCTCGCGATCGTCGAAGTGGATCTTCTGCGTGCCCAGGATCTGGTAGTCCTCGTGGCCCTTGCCCGCTATCAGGAGCGTGTCCCCCGGCTGCGCGAGAGCCACACCCAGATCGATGGCCGTCCGGCGGTCGGGCTCCACGTGAAAACCAGACAAACCCTGGCGCAGTTCGGAGGCGGTCCGGCGCACGATGCCGGTTTTCTCGACGCCGGCAACAATCATGTCAAGGATGGCGATCGGGTCTTCAGTGCGCGGGTTGTCCGAGGTGATGAGCACCACGTCGGCGCGCTCGGTGGCGGCTTGGCCCATGCGCGGCCGCTTGCTCTTGTCGCGGTCGCCGCCACACCCGAAGACCACCAGAACGCGGCCGGTGCTGAGCGGTCGCAACACATCGAGCGCCCGTTCTAGTGCGTCGGGCGTGTGCGCGTAATCGACCAGGCACAGGACGCCCGCCGCGTTGGTCACACGCTGCAGGCGGCCCGGAACCCCGCTCACCCGGCTGATGCCAGCGGCGATGGCGTTGCCGTCAATGCCATGGGCAAGGGCCATGCCGGCAGCTAGCAGGATGTTGGCNNGCGCCGCGCGGCTGTCGCGTCAGGGTCAGCACAGGGCCGCGCACCTCGCGGCGCATGGCAAGGCCGTCTTGGTCGTCGGCGAAAAGCACCGCCGTGCCCTTTTCGGTGGACAACAGCTCGCGGAAGAGAATCGCCTTGGCCGCCCGGTAACTTTCCATGGTCCCGTGGTAGTCGAGGTGGTCCAGGGTGATGTTGGACAGGCCCGCCACGCGAAAGCTGCAGCCATGCAGCCGGCCCTGATCGAGGGCGATGGACGACGCCTCCAGCACCACGTCCGTGCAGCCGTCGCTTTTCATCTGGGCGAAGAGGGTGTGGAGTTGCAGAGCGCCGGGCGTGGTGAGGGGCGCTTCCTGGGTCTTGCCGGCAAAACGGTAGCCCACGGTCCCGATGACGCCGGGAAGGCGGCCGGCGGCGGCCAGAATCGCCTCGATCAAGTACGTGGTCGTGGTCTTGCCGTTGGTGCCGGTCACGGCCGTGAGGGTGAGAGCCTGCGCCGCCTGGTATCGATTGGCGGCGATCACGCCGAGTGCCAGTCGGGCGTTCGGCACCATGACCAGGGCGGTTGCACCATCGGGCGAAGCGCCCCCTTCCTCGGTGAGGACGGCCGCCGCTCCTTTGGCATTCGCGTCGTCAATGAAGCGCCGGCCATCGAGC
>PMBY01000108.1:0-4326 GCA_003153875.1 Myxococcales bacterium
CCCATCAACGGCTGGCGCTTCAAGAAAGGCATCAACGCCTACGACGCGAGCATTGCCGAGGTTGCCGAGAAATTCGACGACTCTGCCTGGGAGGCGGCGAACGTGAACCAGGAGCGAGGTCCCCTCGGTCTGCACGACAGGGCGATCTTCCGCGCACGTTTCAATGCCTCGGCCAAGGACCTGGCCATGCCGGTGGTTGAACTTTGGTTCGGCAAGATCGACGGCGGCGTCGCGGTCTTCCTCAATGGCCAGAANNCGCGCCGGTGAAAACGTCATTGCGGTCACGCTGGCGAACTACGGCCCCGCCGCCGGACTCAACAAGGGCGTGGCCTTGCGAATGCAGGACAACCCCGCGCCCGTAGCCTGGAGCCGCAGCGTCTTCAATGGCCTCGCCCAGATCGTCGTGCAATCCTCGAAAGAGCCGGGCACGCTCAAGCTCACCGCGCGCGCCAAGGGGCTGTCCCCAACGACTATCCCCATCGCGACCCGTCCGGTAGCCGTTCGGGCTGCTTTGCCTTGATTGCCAGGGAGCGCGTCAGCCAAGATTCCCCTTGCCATCTTTCTGGTTCGGGGATATTCAATGTTCTATTGCTGCGTTGTGGTAATAGGTTGTTTCAGTCTGCGAGACCCGGACCGGGGGTCAGCAAGGAGAACTCATGGCCATCACTTGTCTTCAAGTCCACTGTCCTCGGGCGTTTGTCCTGTCCGCTACGCTCACCTTGGCGGCATGCTCAAGCTCCTCGACCAACAACGATAGTGCGCAGGGCGGAAACGGAGATGCGGCCTCGGCCAAGTCGGGCGGGAGCACCGCAGGTGTTGACGCCGCGGTCGCGAGTACTGGGGGCTCTACTGCCAGCAGCGACGGATCGACAGCCAGCACCGGGGGCTCAACAGTCAGCTCGGGCGGCACGACCAGCCTAGGCGGGAGCACCGCAGGTGTTGACGCCTCGGTCACGACTAGCGGGGACTCCGCGGCTAGAGTCGATGGCTCGACAACCAGATCGGACGGTGTGAGCAGTTCGGACGGCATGACCGGCTCAGGCGGAAGCGACGTTGGTCTTGACGCACCTGTCACGAGTCCTGGGGACGCAGCGGCCGCCGCCGATGGCTCGACCGCCAGCCACGTCGTCTGGGCTGATTGGACATCGGCACAAGTCGGAAATCCCAACGGTTCAGTCACGGGTACGTTGAACTTCGGAGCAGTCACGGTGAACGTCACCTATTCTGGGGAGGTCTTCAATACCACCCAACTTAATGGAACGGGCACGGACTACTACAGCCCAACCACTACCTACACAACGGCGGTCGTGCCCAATCCCCCGCTGACCGGGATGGTCACCTTTGTCGGGGGAGCAGCGGTTGATACCATCTCGTTTTCGCCGGCGATATCCAACCCCATCCTGGCGATCATG
The DNA here is from genome assembly GCA_003153875.1 of Myxococcales bacterium. The sequence goes on from PMBY01000108.1 coordinate 1,413, forward strand.
AGCCAGGGGTCTCCCGGTGTTAACGTGGATTTCGCCTTTGATTCCCCGTTTCAGATTCTTAGCACAGGACCAGGATGGTGGGGTGGGGGACCAGCGCTGACCCAAACTGGCAACACCTTGCACGGGGCCGAAAGTGACGGGCTGATCCAATTCAACGGTACCTTCAGTTCCATCTCGTGGACGGCTTCGACGGGAGACACTTACTACAATGGCATCACCGTTGGTGCCGTTGCGCCAGCGACTGGCACCGGTGGCGCGGCTGGCACCGGTGGCAGTCCAGACAGCGGTGCGTGCGCAGCCAGCGGTGTTTCTCTCATCACAAATGGTAGCTTTGAGTTGCCCATTGTAACCGTCGGGAGCTACCAGACGCTTTCCACAGGCGACCCGCCGTCTGGCTGGACAGTGGTCGGCGCAGCGGGAAGTGTGGCACCAATCAGTACGACCTTTACTCAGAACGGCTTCAGCTTTCCAGCCGAGGACGGATCGCAGGCTTTGGATCTGACCGGGGCCAGCAATTCGGCGACCGGAGTATCGCAGACGGTCTTGACGACGCCGGGTGTGATGTATCAATTGTCGTTCTGGGTCGGCAACGTGGTCAACCCCGACGGGATCTTCGGCACGACCAGCACGGTCGACGTCTTGGTGAACGGGACGCAATTGCTTGCCGCCGAGAACACACAGGGCACCGGGACGACGACTCTTAGCTGGCAGGAGTTTACTGTGCGATTCACGGCCACATCGTCGGCGACCTCCGTTGAGTTTCTCAATGCCGATCCGTCCACCGACACCTCGAACTTCATCGACAACGTTGTCTTGGTGGGTTGTGGTTTGTAGGTAGCCTGCAAGATCCCGAAGCTTCCGTGAACCCCCACCTAGGTTGATTTCCAGGAAACGTCTCTCGCCCGCTGCCGAAAACAGGGCCTGTCACTCCTCAGTGAAGTCCTGCCTGGCCGCACCTGATGTCTTTCTCCCACGACTAGTCAACTGTGACTGGCTTCCGCATGCAACTTCAACCCTAGAGCGTCAATGACCTTGAGAATTGTGTCGAAGCCAGGACTGCGCTCACCGGAAAGCGCCTTGTAAAGGCTTTCGCGCGATAGACCAGCATCTCGCGCGACCTGCGCCATGCCCCTGGCACGAGCAATGTCGCCAAGTGCCTTGGCGATAAACGCGGCGTCCCCGTCAGCTTCTTCAAGGCAGGCTTCGAGATAGGCTGCCATTTCCTCAGGGGTCCTGAGGTGTTCAGTAACATCATAGCGCGTTGTGGTGGTGGTTTTGGCCATTGTGCTTACTCCTGAAGGTTCCGTGCGAGCCGTAAGGCCGCTTTTATGTCCTTGGCTTGAGTGTTCTTGTCTCCAGCAGCCAAAAGGATGATCAGTTCTCGTCCGTGCTTCTTGAAATACACCCGATAGCCAGGGCCATAGTCAACTCGCAACTCCGAGACACCTTCACCAACTGGTTTGATATCCCCCGGGGTTTCCGGCTGCCAGCCGTTCGATCCTGACTTGGACTCGCGCTCTGCCTCTAAGGTCACGCAGGTCATCGAGCCAATGCGCAAACAGGTCGGTCTTGCGGACCTCAATCACTAGAAGAGTGTATCCGCTCGGCTACACGTTGTCAATGCCCAGATAGAAGGTATTGTGACCCCCAAAACCGATCGTCGTGGAGGCCGCCCTATGCGAACCCCTTGGATGTTGTTTCTGCCGTTGTTCTTTTCACAGGCTCTCTTTGCCGCTGATGCTGAGCTCAACTGGGTGAAGAACGGCGACTTTGCTTCCAGAGAAGCCTGGACGGGCGATGCCCTGTTTGTGCAACCAGGCCGCGACGGCGGCCGGGCGGCTGTGCTGGTGAACCAACAACCCCGATGGTCCACCTACCGGCAATCCATCGCGCTTCCGAAGCCCGCGCCTCCGGTGGTGGAAGTCTCGTTCGGCATGAAGTCGCAGGATGTGAAGCCGGGTTCCAGGCCCTGGGAACTGGCCCGCATGAATGTGACCTTCTTCGATGAAAAGGGGAGCCAAGTCGGTGGCTGGCCCGAGGATCCGGGCCGCGCGGTCGGCACCACTGACTGGAAGAGCTATGCCCATCATTACGCGGTACCGGCCGGAGCGGCGACCGTGGTGATTTCGCTGGACCTGGGCAATGCCGTTGGCAAGGTCTGGTTCGACCGGGTGAAACTGTTTGTATACGATTTTGATTCGACGCCCTTGCCCGCTGGGGCCGTCGCCACCCATCCAAGATCAAGAGGTTCTTCGCAAACCCCGACCGACAATTGGCTCCTCAATCCAGGCTTCGAGGACATCGTTTCGACCGATTGGTCCGCTTTCCGGCCGGCCACGCCGGGGCGTGAATCCATCCATTGCCTCTTCCTCGAGAACAGCAAGCCGGAGTGGAACGTCTCTACCCAAACGGTGGACTTCAAGGGGCAAGGCGCGGCGACCTTGGTGCTGTCCGGTTGGATCAGGACCGAGGACGTGAAGAAGGGCGACGAACCCTTCATGGCCGCGCGTTTCAGTGTGGACTTCAGGGACGCCAACAATCAGCAGGTGGGCGGTTGGCAGGGCGGCGTCGGAACCATCGACGGCACCACGCCCTGGACCAGGTATGAAAAGGAATATCCGGTCCCCGCAGGGGCGGTCCGGGCCGAGGTGGGCGCAGGGTTGCCCCATTGCACGGGCCGGGCCTGGTTCGACGACCTGGCCGTCCACCTGCTGGACGCCTCGGGAAAACGCCTGACGGCCAAGCTCGTCTCGGAGCAAAGAACCGACCAACGCGACTGGCAGGCCTTTGCGCCGGCGCAAGGCGCGGACGCCACGGCCCTGGATCTTTCGTCGCTCAATGAAACCCCCGCCGGGAACCACGGGTTCACGACCGTCCAGGGTGGCCGCTACGTCTTTGCCGACGGTACCCCCGT
>PMBY01000108.1:4340-5143 GCA_003153875.1 Myxococcales bacterium
GGCATCTACGTGTACCCCGACCTCCTCGTGCACCGAAAATTCCGGGAAGGCGACGGTGTGGCCGATTTTGCCCTGCTGGGGAATGGTGCCAAAGGCGTGGCGCATTTTTCCCGTCGGGTCATCGAGTTGAACAAGCGATACGCCAAAACGCTGTTGACCCACAAGAACCGGTATACCGGGAAGTCCTTGGACGAGGATCCCTTCTTCATGGGCACCGAACTCGTGAACGAGTCCTCGATCTTCACGGGTTACGGGCTGGAGGATTTTCCCCCGGCCTTCGAGGCCGAACTGCAGAAGCTCTACCAGGCTTGGGGCGGCAAGGGCAAAATCACCCGTTTCGCCTGGAACTGGAGCACGCAATCCCTCAAGCCGGTTCGCAACCTGGAAAACGCGGAGCAGAGCATGCGTTTCCTGGCCGCTACCACGGAAGCCACCAACCAGGAAATGCGCGAGTATCTCCGGTCACTGGGAGTGAAGTCGCTCTTCACCATGAGCAACCAGGGGCTTCCGATCCTGGCCGACCTGCGCGCCGACGCCAAGATGGACCACATCGACACCCACGCCTATTGGGACCTGATCTGGAGGGTCGACGCGAACGGGGGCACTGACTATGCGCCTTTCGACAACACTTCGCAGTTGCTGAACCCGTTCAAGGATACGCTGGTTTTCCACATTGCTTCCGGTACGGTCTTGGACAAGGCCACAGTCGTCACCGAGTGGAACGATTGCGTCCCGAACGAGTACCGCCTGGAGGGCCCGGTGCTGATGGCCTGCTATGGCTCGCTCCAGGATTGGGGCGGCAT
>PMBY01000246.1 GCA_003153875.1 Myxococcales bacterium
CTGGCCATGGCCACATCCGCGCCCATGTACAAAGACTGGCTGCCCTGGCCAGGGAAGAGAAAACCGACGCTGCCCTCCGCAGGCCCGGCGCAAAAATCGATTCCACCTGGCACCGAGAAGCTATTGCCAGCGGCCAGCAGCTCTGCGGCCTTGCTAAGTTTCCCGACGAGATCCGCGCTGGATTCGGCGAACACGGCCAGGCGCGCAGGCGCCGTGGCGTCGAAGGACTCCTGGCTGGAACGAGCGAGAAAGGCCAGCATCTGAACCTTGTCAGCGTCGACGGCGATCTCGCGACAGCGCGTGGCCACGGCCTCGGCCGAGACGCCACTTAGCAACACAGCCTCACCGCCGGCTGGGCGCACACGCGAAGCGCGCTTTCCCGGTCCAGCGTACTCCTGCAGCGCCACATGGAAGTTCGATCCGCCAAAACCGAACGAGCTGACCGATGCGCGGCGCGGATGGTGGTGGTCGCGCACCCAGGGTCGCGCCATTGTGTTGATGCAGAATGGGCTCTCGTCGACGTTCAGCTTGGGGTCTGGGCGATCGACCTTGATGGTCGGCGGCAACACCTGGTGATGCAACGCCATCACCGCCTTGAACAGGCCAGCCGCTCCAGCCGCGGCTTTGGTGTGCCCGATCTGCGACTTCACCGATCCCAGCGCGCACCAGCCGCGATCCTTGCGCCCGCTCTCCTCGAAGACGGTGCGCAGGCCCTCGAACTCGGCCGCGTCGCCGGCCTTGGTGCCTGTGCCGTGCGCTTCCACCAGCTCAACCGTGTCAGGGCCATAGCCCGCGTCCTGGTACGCGCGCCGCAAGGCCTTGGCCTGACCCGCGGGCGCCGGCGCGTAGATGCTCTTGGTGCGACCGTCCGACGAGCTGCCCAGGCCCGCTACCACGGCGTAGATGCGATCCCCGTCGCGCTCGGCATCGGCCAGGCGCTTGAGTGCCACCATGCCGATGCCTTCGCCCAGCAAAGTGCCGTCCGCGCCATCCGAGAACGGCCGGCAATCGCCGGTCGGCGACAGCGCCGGTGTCTTGCTGAAGCAGATGTACATGAAGATGTCGTTCATGGTGTCGGCCCCGCCGGTGATGACGAGGTCCGAATGACCCATGTGCAGCTCGGCCATGGCCATGGACAGAGCGGACAAGCTGCTGGCGCAGGCCGCGTCGGTCACGCAGTTGGTTCCGCCCAAATCCAGCCGGTTGGCGATGCGCCCCGCCACCACGTTGCCCAGGATTCCAGGGAAGGAACTCTCTTGCCATTCGACGTAGTGGGCCGCGATGCGCTCGCACGCGTCGGTGACCTTGTCTTCGGGCAGNNAGCTCCTGCGCCGAGGTCACGCCCAGAATCACGCTCACGCGGTCGCGCGGCAGATCCTTCCACGAACCGCCGCACGCGTCTTCCAGAACCTGTTGCGCCACGATGAGCGCGAGGAGCTGGTTGGTGTCGGTGGAGGGAAGAATCGACGGTGGCACGCCCCACTCGACCGGGTCGAAGTCCACCTCGGGCAGAAACGCGCCCCGCTTGCAGTAGGTCTTGTCGCGCGCGCGCGGGTCCGGATCGTAGTAATCGTCAATCAGCCAGTGGCTGGCCGGCACATCCGTGATGAGATCGCGGCCGGCCAGGATGTCGCGCCAGAAGCCGTCCTTCTCGATCGAGCCCGGGAAAAGGGCGGCAACCCCGACCACGGCAATGGGCTGGTGTTTTGGATGGGTCTTCATACGCTACGCGCAACGGCCAGGCGGCCGGGAGCGCGGAGTATAGGGGAGAAACCCCCCAAGAACCCGCCCAGGTTGAGGCGCGGGTGTCGGCGCGAGGACGCTGTGCGTTGCGGGCGGCCGTCGCATGCCACAAAGGCGGTTTACGCAGAATTCTTTGTCGTCCATCTTCGATGGCAGACGGCATGAAGAAAGTGGGTCCTGCAACAGCCACGCATGGGGGTGTCTCAGGGGACCAATTACACCCATGCGACATGGTTGAAACCCTTGCCGCCCTGTCTGCTGGCTATCGCAAGCACACGGGCGACGCACACAAGAAATCGTGGGGGCAGTTCTTCACCGGACCCCAAATTGCCGCGTTCATGTCCTCACTGCTTGAGGCTCCTCGGCGCGGGACCGTGCGCATTCTGGATCCTGGGGCGGGCACGGGCGTCCTTGGGATCTGCGCGACGAACGAAATTCTCGGACGATTCGCTGCGCGGGTTCACCTCACGGCCGTAGAAAAGGAACTCGGGGTGGCCAAGATTCTGCGCAAGTCATTGGCGGTCGCGCAGCGGCGCTGGGGCGAACGCTTGCAGTACAACGTGGTCGAGGACGACTTCCTCGATCTTGCCCGCCGCGAACGCCAGATCGCGAACTTCGACTACGCCATCGGCAACCCGCCGTACTTCAAGATGTCGCCCAGCGACGCTCGCGGCGGTGACGCGCCCAACGCCTACGCGCGTTTCATCGAAGTCGCGCTTGGGATGCTTGCCGATGGCGGACAGCTCTGTTTCATCATTCCGCGCAGTTTTTCGTCCGGCTGCTACTTCAAGAACTTCCGACGACGTCTTCACTCTGTCGCTCGGCTGGATCACGTGCATGTGTTCGGGTCGCGGATCGATGCCTTCCGCCAAGATGGCGTACTCCAGGAAAACATCATCGTCTTGTACAAGAAGACCCAGGCGCCGAGCGCCTCGGTGCTGATTTCGTCGTCGCAAGGGGAATCGGACCTGGCAGAGCGCGGAATCCACAGTGTGCCGCGCACCCGCGTGATTGCCGAGGCACGTGACTCGTCTTTGTTCCTGCCAACGAATTCCCGCGACCTTCGGGTCATGGACCTGGTTGCCGGATGGACCGCCACGTTGGCAACCATGGGGCTCGAAGTGTCGACCGGCCCCGTGGTGCCATTTCGCGCGGAACATTTCTTGCGCCAGAAATCTTCGACCAACACGGTGCCACTCCTTTGGCTGCAGCATGTGCGGCCGGGCCAAGTGACCTGGCCGCTCGACAATGGTTTCCGCAAGCCCGAGCACATCAAGCGGAGCGCAGGATCGAAGCTCCTTGTTCCCAATCGCACCTACGTTCTCGTTCGTCGCTTTTCAGCCAAGGAAGACACGCGGCGACTGGTGGCAGGCCCGTACCTGGCTGGCAGCCTCCCCGGCGCCCTGCTGGGCCTGGAAAACCACGTGAACTTCGTCCATCGGCCTGGTGGCGAAATATCGCCCCGTCAGGCGATGGGACTGGCTGCCCTTTTCAATTCAGAACTGATCGATGCCTACTTCCGAATTTCCAGCGGCAACACGCAGGTCAGTGCCACGGAACTGCGCGCGCTGCCGCTGCCGTCGGTGGCCGCGCTCGATGCCATCGCGACGCGAGTGTGCAAAGGACAATCAGCAGACGCCGCGGTGAATGGGGTGGTGAGCGAAGAATAGACTCACCTTGCACCGGGAAGCGGTGACAGCGGGAAGCCCATGCGGGTCGCGGCGTCGCGCATGCGGGTGTCGTTGGTGCACAGGGGCCAGGAAGCGCATTGTGCGGCGGCGGCCAGGTGGATGGCATCAAGGGAGCGCAGGGCCACATCCGGGTGACAGCCGGCCAGAATGGCATGGGCGCGCTCGAATATCGAACGAGTGATTGCCACCAGATTGAGACGCCGATGCTTCAGATCGTCTTCCATCTGCCGCCAAGCTGCCTGGCGATGTCGAGTCGTGATGGAACCTTCACGTTCCTTGCGCAGCAAAGCCGAAAAGCACTCAGACAGGGCCAACTCGGCCGACCAAACGATCTGGCCGTCGACCATATCGGCATAGAACACGCTGTCGGACTCACGCACCAGTAGCTTCACCAGGATCGCGCTGTCGAGATACATGCTAGTCGCGGCCGTCGCGGTCCTGGCGGATGATGGTCTGGGCAGAGGGACCGGCTTTTCGCGGAGACACGGCCAAGAGACGCCGGTTTACACGGTAGGTCGCGCGCACAGGTGGGATGCCCACCAACTTGGCCTTGGGCCGGCCGTCCGACGTGATCACAATCTCCTCACCGGCTGCAGCCCGATCCAGCAACTCGGACAGTCTGGCCTTGGTGGTGCGCACGTTCGCGATCATAGTCTTAGTGTAGTCCCATGTGACCACACGGGCAAGATGTGATCGGCCGTGACGGCCATCTCTTCACTGTCGCGTTGAACTTCCGGCAACAAACCGTATACCATTTGCCAAGACTCAACCCTACGAGGTGCATCCATGGCAGCGGCGGACGTGAAAGCGCGCATTGATGGGCTTTGCAGATGTCGCTGTTTTCGGTCGAGCAATTTGGTCCCGTGGTTCCTGTCGCGGTCTACGACGACATCGCCGAGGTCATGGATTTCATCGAAAACTCGAACTATGGGCAGCAAGCCAGTGTGTTCGGCCACGACGCCAAGGTGGTCGGCCCCTTGGTGGATGTCCTGGCCAATCAGGTCTGTCGCGTGAACCTGAATGCCCAATCGCAGCGCGGCCCGGACGCCTACCCGTTCACGGGCCGCAAAGACAGCGCCGAGGCCACTCTGTCAATCTCCGATGCCCTACGCTGCTTCTCGATTCGCAGCATGGTAGCCGCGCCCGAGGATGAAACCAACCGCGACCTTCTGCGCGACATTTTGCTCGGGCGCACGTCGAATTTCATAAGCACCGACTATCTGTTCTAGTGTTTTTCCTGGCTAGTCGCGCGCAGTTCTCGGCGTCCGGAGCGGTAGGTGCCGATGCTCACCATGATGAGCGCCAGGGACAAAAGCGCGCCGCCCAGGGTGGCAGAGCGCGTGCTCTCCATGAGACCAGCATGGGCAAGAAGCTGCGGGCCTTTGGCCGATGACGATTTTCAGGGTCCGCATGATTCGCTGGCGAATGCCGCAGCAACCAGGATCGACTATCGTCTTGTCCATGAACGAGGCTACCGGCTGCCCAACGAGCGGGACTCCCGCAACTACACGCGCCCCTGATGGGCGACGAATCGCGTATTGCGAATATGGTCGCAAGGGCGGGTACCCGGTCTTGTTCTGCCAGGGGGCACCGAGTTCTCGCCTTATGCATCCTGATGAAACCATCACGTCCACGCTCGGAGCCCATCTGGTGGTCATCGACCGGCCGGGGTTTGGACGCTCTGATCCCATGCCCGGGCGGCGGCTTGTGGATTTCGCGGCGGACGTAAAGCAGGTCTTGGCTGAACTCGGCATCGCTCGCTTCTCGGTGGCAGCAGTCTCGGGTGGCGGACCTTATGCGGCGGCGGTGGCGCACACTCTGGGCGCCCAGGTTCTGGCCCTTGCGCTGGTGAGCTGCAGTGGTCCACTTGGGACCAAGGGCGTGCTCGTGGGTGCGAATTGGAAACGCAGAGCCGGCTATTGGATTGCGCGCCACACGAATCCAACTGTCATGAAGTGGGCCATGCGCCTTACGGACAATCCCGAGCAAGGGGCAGAGGGATTCATGGCGGCCTTCCTGCGCCACAACCCGGCCGCGGACCAGGCCCTGTTGGCGCGCCCCGATGTCCGCGCGCTGTACCTGCGCAATTTCGAGGAGTCCCAACGCCAGGGAATCCAGGCATTCGCCGAAGAAGTGTGTTTGGCTTCAAGGCCTTGGGGCTTTGCCCTGGATGGAATTGGCTGCCCGGTTGACATCTGGCACGGGATCCTCGATTCGAGCACACCGCTGGCAATGGCTCGCGAAATGGCGCGACAGTTCCCGAATTGCCAGACGCACTTCCTGGAGGGCGAAGGTCACTTGTTCATCTACGGCGAGCGCTGGCGCGACATTCTGCTCCGGCTGCTAGACAGAAGCGGTCGGCCCGCCGCGCCGCCGGACTAGCGCACGAATTGCGCCGAAACGGGACGCACGAAGTCCCCTTTTCTCCTTGCGCGCGGCCCGCACGCGCGGCCTAATATGTGGTCGATGCCTCAGAGTGCGCAGGAACGTGCCCGTGGCGCCAATCGTCTATCCGCTCCCTCGCACTCGCACAAGCGTGGGACGGCGATCTTCTTCGCGACACTGGGCCTGCCGCTCTTCGGTCTGAGTTCACAGGCGCGTGCGCAGGATCTCGACGATGCGGCCTGCTCGGAGTGCCATGCGACCGACCAGAGCGAGACTGACGGAAAAGAGCTGAAGGCGGTTACGCCTGAGCTATTCAAGGGCACGCCCCACCAGGCGCTGGGATGCACGGCCTGCCACAAGCCCGATGCCGCGGCCGAAGTTCCCGAGGGCCGCACCGCGCACAAGCCTTTCGAGCAGATGGATTGCTCGGTCTGCCATCAGAGCAACATGGTCAAGGCGGAGAACCAGGGTATCCCGCTTCTCTATCGCAACAGCGTGCACGGCGTGGCCAAGCTGGGCAAACACGACCCGCGCGCGCCCCAGTGCCAGAACTGCCACGGCTCCCATCGCATCTTGTCGCCCACCACAGCGGAATCCCAGGTCTCCAGAAAGAACGTCACCGCCACTTGTGTCTCGTGCCACGTCGACCGCGAGGACAAATCGTGGCAAATGAAGAGCAGCGAGCGGGTCAAGGCCTACGCCTCCAGCATCCACGGTAAGTTCAATCAGGCGTTCACCAATCTGCCAGCCGCGGTCTGCACCGACTGTCACGGCGAGCACGACATTGCCAAAGTCTCCAAGAAGGAATCCTACGTCGACCGCTACAAGCTGCCGCAGACCTGCTCGAAGTGTCACCAGAAGATCGCACAGGCCTACCAGGCGAGTGTTCACGGGAAATTGCTGGCACAAGGCAATCAAGACGTTCCCACCTGTTCCGATTGCCACGGCGAACACACCATCCAGAAGCACGACGACCCCAACTCGCGGGTCTATTCAGGAAACGTGACCAAGACCTGCAGCGCATGCCACCAAAACGCGCTCTTGAGCTCGCGCTACCAGATGCCGCCCAACCGCGAGGCGACCTACAAGTCCAGCTTCCACGGCATCGCCCAGGGATTCGGCGACAAACGCGCGGCCAACTGCGCAAGCTGCCACGGCTCGCACGACATCCTGCCGTCCAATGACCCGAAGTCCAGGGTCAACCCCAAGAACCTGGGCGAAACCTGCGGCAACTGCCATTCCGGCCCGAGCCGGTTCCTGGCTCTGGGAAAAATCCATCAGAACCAGACTCTCAAAGACAACCCGCTGGTGTTTCTCATCAAGCTTTCCTACATCATTCTGATCGTCGGGACGGTGGGGGGATTTATCGCCTATATCATCCTCGATCTGTTCAGCCACTATGCGCGCAGGCTGTTCGCCAGGCTGCAGGGCCGAGATCCTGAACCCAGACGGAAACGGGCGAGCAAGGTCTACCAGCGCTTTCCCGTGAGCTACCGCATCCAGCACATCATCATGATGCTGTCATTCCTGACGCTCATCTTCACCGGGCTTCCCATCCTGTTCCCGGAATCGAGTTTCTTCAAAGGCATCTTCAACACGCCTGGCAGCTTCCAATTGCGCGGGCTCATCCACCGGGGCGCCGCTATTGTGCTCATCACCCTGGTGCTGGTGCACACCGTCTTCGTGCTGTCATCGCGGCGCGCGCGCAAGGACGTCGTCGAAATGATGCCGAGGATCAAGGACTACAAGGATTTCAGGAAGCTCATCGCTTTCAACTTGGGTCGTTCCAAAGAGCGGCCCGCCTATGCGCGATTCAACTTCATCGAAAAGTTCGAGTATCTGGCCGTGGTTTGGGGTTCCATCGTCATGGGTGTGACAGGATTCGTGCTCTGGTTCCCGGGATGGTCCATGCGCCACATGCCCAAACTCGGACTTGACGTGGCCGCTGCCATCCACGGCTATGAAGCCGCGCTGGCCTTCTTGGCTATCATTATATGGCACCTGTATTCCGTCATCTTCAGTCCCGACGTCTGGCCCATGAGCAAGGTGTGGCTCACCGGGGAGATGACCGAGGAAGAGATGCAACACCATCACCCATTGGAATTGGAGAAGCTGAAAGAAGCTGAGCCACCCGCGCAGGACGGCGCCGGCAAAGACAAGCCGTAGTTAATTCGCGACCACGAACTCAATACGGCGATTCTTCAACTTACCCTTGCCCAGGTTGGGAACCAGCGGCTTGGTCGCGCCCATCCCCGCGGACACCACTCTCTCGGGGCCCACGCCTTGCTCGACCAGGTACTGGGCGACTGCCTTGGCCTGGGCGTCGGTCAGTTCCTGGGCCTTGGCCGCGGGCAAACCGCTGCCCCAGTGTGCCTCAACCCGCACCTGGCGAATCTCCGGGTGGTTGACCAAGACGTCGATGACTTCATCAAGTACCTGGAACGCGCCCGAAGCCAACTCAGTCGATGGCTGCGTGCCTGCCGACGTGAAAGCGACGGGCTGGCGCAGTTTGAACTTCCCATCATTGAAGGTCACATTTGCCAATGCTGGACGAGCGCGCAGTGTGACCTTCACCGCATTCTCCTGGCCTTCCCCGACAGTCANNGCCCGATTCATCCGACCTTCCTTCGGCGATCTGCGGACCAGCGAGTCGGAGTGCCGCTGCCACGCCCTTGCCCGAACTGTCGCCAATGTGTCCAACCGCTCGCGCAGCCGGCACATGCGGAGTGAGCGCGAACACGACGTTGGCGGCCTGCCCCGCAATGACGTCCAGCTTGGCCGAGACCGTGTCGAAACCATTGGCCACGATCACAAGTTCGATGGGCCCAGGGGCGAGCGGCACACTCTGGAAGGTTCCATCGGTATCGGTCAGGACACGAGAATACGCACGACCGGCAACCCCGACCGCGGCTCCCTCGATGGGAGTCCCGACCGTGCTGACGACTCTCCCTGCCACGAGGCCTTTGGGTTGAACCTCGATCTTTTCGACCGGCACCTCACGCGTCACGACTCGCGGGAGCAGACTGAACGGATAGCCCACACCGAATAGCAGATTCCACGGTGCCAGGGACGGGGCATAGGCATAGCCGGGCGAGTGCAGCGCAATATCCAAACCGAGCGTCAAGGTCAATCCGTGCGCAATCTGTGCCTGTACCCCGAGGGTCAGGCTCTGCTGGTCCTTGTTGTCTGCGCAAGCGGAGGCGCCCGTTGTGCCGCAAGTCGCGTGCTCCTGATTGTAGATCGCTTGGTCCTTGGACCCAGTCAGGTACTCAAAGTGATATTCAATGAGGGGCCGCAGCGAGAATCCCTCGGTCAGGTCGTCGAAGGGTGCATCCACGCCGAGTGCCAGCCGGAAACGGTCCTCGGAGATACCATAGGCAAACTTGGAAACGTAGCGGGTGGCAGCGGAAGTCTTAAGCGCATCGTAGTTCTGCAGATTGCCCGAATTGTCCAGAAAGTAGCCTATGTTCAAATGGAATCGCAGTGGGATGGGCTTCAGATCTTGTGTGGCCAGCGCGCTCAGCCAGAGGGAAGTCGAGTCAGGCGAAAAGGAAATACCTGATATGGAGGACATCATGCGAATCCCGAGCTCACCACCGGCGGAAAAACCTGACCCAACCGGATAGGCCAGTTTGACACCCAGGATCAAATCGCCGAAGGACTTGATGGTTACGGGATCGGTGCGATTGGCCTCGGGCACACACTCCTCCTGGCCAGTCGCGTTCGTGCCACAAAGACGGCGATTGCGATTCTCCGAGGCCAAGACCGCGCCGAATATCTCGAAGTAGTGGAGCGGCGTAATACCAAAGGTCAAAGCCCCTTGCAGACGGGTGTCCCGATCACCTCCCGGCGGAGTCACGCGCTGGACGAATACGTTGCTGCCAGTGAAGAACTCGCCATGCAAACCCAGGCGAAGTTGGCCAACCGGGCCGACTTCGGCAGAGCTCATGTGCAGAAGTCCAACCGCCCCAGCGAGACTTAGCTGAGGAACGAATCCACGGAAACTCGCGTCGTTTTCGGGCGCAGGCGCAACGGACGCAGGAGGGGCGGGCCCTGGGACTTCGGGTTGAGCAACGGCGGAGCCCGTCGCAAGAAGAAGGGCGGAGAGAAATGCGGAAGTGGTCGTTTGAATTCGCATTCGTGAACTCCCTGGAAGCGAGCCGAGCCCTATGCTAGACGCGCTTTCAGATCTACGCAATCGCCACTTTCCGTCTCACCTCGTCCGCCCAGCAAGAATGGATGAGCCGTGGGGACAAGCAGAGCCACTGCTCGGTCAAGAGTACTTGCGCCTCTGTTGTCCGCTACTAATGTGGGGATGCCGGGACACGATTTCATCCTGTTTTGGCTCACCACTCTTGGAGAACCTTGATGAACCTGCGAAAAAGCACTGTCGGGGCCCTGCTCCTGCTCGCCAGCTGCAACCAAGACCATTCCGGAGACACGACTGGCCCGGGCCTTGAGTCTTCCCACGCGGCCCTGGGCGTGGTGCCCGCGAGTGAAATCGCCACTTGGACGCGCCTCGGTCCCCCTGTCTTGGGCCCCAGCTCGCGCTATATGCAGTCAGCCGCCTTTGACGAGACCCGCAAGGTTCTGGTCATGTTCGGCGGCCTGGGCGACGCGGGGGAGCTTCAAGACCTGTGGGAGTGGAATCCTGCGTCTGGCACATGGACCCAACGCTCCCCAATTGGCCTCCCTCCGAAACCGCGCGGCGGTGCAAGCATGGTCTTTGACTCGATTCACAACAACTTCGTCATATTCGGCGGGCGCATGGCCTCCGGCCGCCAGTACGTGGACTACGCTGACCTCTGGGAATGGAATCCCGCGACCGGCGCCTTTACCGACAGATCCAACTCGGGCCAGGGACCAGGCTATCGCAGCCAGCAGAGCATGGTCTTCGAGAAATCCACGGGCAAGGTGCTGCTCTTCGGGGGCGGCACACCTGATGTGAGTGTCCAGGATGACGAATGGGGTGGTGTCTCGGTCGCGTTTGGCGACACCTGGGAGTGGGATCCCGCGCAGGGCAAGTGGAGCCAGCTTCAGCCCGCGACTGCGCCCAGTGCCCGATATGCTGCCGGGATGGTCTGGGACAACCAACGCAGCCGCGCCGTCCTGTTCGGCGGAATGGAAAAGCCGCAGGCCGGTCTGAGTGGCGTGCCCAAGCAGGACACGTGGGAATGGGATCCGTCCAAGTCGAACTGGAGCAATCGCACCATCGCGGGGAGCAGGCCGAGCGCGCGCAACGGACACGCTATGGCGTACGACCCCGTCCGCGGTGTGACCGTGGTGGTGGGCGGGTTCGACATCGACACCGGCTACGCCTTGGCCGATGTTTGGGAATGGGATCCCGCCTCGGGTGCCTGGTCGCGGAGCCTCACCGGCAACGAACCCAATCTGCCTACAGCGCGCATCTACGCCTCGCTGGTCACCGACTCCGCACTGGACCGCCTCGATCTGGTGGGCGGCGGAATCTATTCCTATGACTATTCGTACCTGCGGGACGGCGAGATCTGGGAGTTCAATCCCGCGACGACAACGTTCACCGATCGCACGCCGCTGCCACCGCACGCATGGCCATCCGCGCGCTTCAATCCCGCAATGGCCTTCTGTCCGATTACCGGCAAGACCTACATGTTCGGAGGGATGGACAACGGCTACGGGTTCCTGGACGAGCTGTGGGAGTGGGATGGCAGCTCTTGGTCCCAGGTCGAAAGCGACCTGCGCCCCGCCGCCCGCACGGACACGGCGATGGCCTACGACCCATCCCGCAAGTCGCTCATTGTATACGGCGGCACCGGCAACCCGCCTGTCGGGGGGGACGCCAATGTGAATTTCGGCGATACCTGGGAATGGAACCCCAGCACCCGCAAGTGGGGTCAGCTCTTTCCCAAGTCCAGTCCGGAGCCTCGCAACCGACACGCCATGGTCACCGATTCGGGCCGGGCCAAGCTGCTGCTCTTCGGCGGCGAGAGACCCACGTTCGACTATACCTACCCAACCCCCGGAAGCCCCTTGTCGGTGGATCCCTTCAGCACCGCAGTCTGGGAGTGGGATGGCACGACCACCACCTGGAGCAACCGCACACCCGTGTCGCTGGTGGTTGTGCCGAACGGGCGCGACTACCCGGCGCTCACCTTCGACGATGGCCGCCAGAAGATGGTCCTCATCGCCGACTCCGGCTACGACCCCATCAGCGGCTACAGTTTCTTCTGGGATTGGGATCCCGTCGCGGCCGGCTGGGCGCTTCGCGACACCGGCGACCCAGCCGATGCCCAGTACGACCTGGGCGCGGGCGCGGTCGCCTACGATAGCCTGCGCCGCCGGCACATCGTGCCCATCGGCGGAGTGTATGCACCGAACCCCGACGGGACCATCGACACCTGGGAACTGGATGCCAAGACTCCAACCTGGTACATGCGCGCCCTATCTGGCACAGACCAAACCATCTCGCAGGTGAGTGCGGCCTTCGACAGCCAGCGCGGTGTGCTGGTGCTGTTCGGTGGCGTTTCCTACGGGGCTACGAACGACACCTGGGAATACAAAGTCACCAATCTCGGCAACGGCGAAGGCTGCACCGCTGCCACGGCGTCGAACTGTGCCTCGGGGTTCTGCGTGGACGGGGTCTGCTGCGCGGTCGCGTCCTGCTCGGGCGCATGCCAGTCGTGCAGTGTCGCGGGCAAAGAAGGCACCTGCGTCCGGGCGGCCCCGGGCGCGGAAGTTCCTGGTAGTTGCGCGGTCACACAGGCGTGCGACGGCAGCGGAAACTGCAAGACGAAAAACGGTACGGCTTGTTCCAGCGCGAGTGTCTGCGCCTCTGGCTTCTGCGTGGATAAGGTGTGTTGCGAGAGCGCCTGCGATGGCGCCTGCGTGTCCTGCAACCAGACCGGTCGGGCTGGCAAGTGCACGGCCTACACTATCGGCAGCGATCCAGAAAGTGAATGCGGCGTGGGCAGCGACCCGTGCCGTATGGTCTGCAATGGTGCCGGGGCTTGCGATGCTCCCCAGTACGGAATCCCGTGCGGGACTTGTGCGGTTTGTGACGGGAACGGCACCTGCGCTCCTCCCGATCCTTCCCTGTGTGGCACCGGCGACGCCGGCGCAGGCGGAGCCGGCGGTAGCAGCGGCACGGGTGGCTCAGCCGGTGGCGCCGGCGGACGCGGTGGCTCAGGCGGCACCGTCGGCGCAGGCGGGCGCGGTGGCGCAGGTGGCACTGGTGGCACAACTGGCGGCACAAGTGGACGGGGTGGCTCAGGTGGCACCAGCGGCGGCACAGGCGGAAGCGTCGCCACAGGTGGCACCATCATCGGCAGCGCCGGCGGTTCAGGCGGCACGGCGGGCAGCAGCGTGGGTGGCACGGCTGGCTCCGGTGGCCAGACCATCATTGGCGGCTCGGGTGGCTCCGGCGGGGTGGGCGGCAGCGGCGAAGGCGGAAGCAGTGTCACGGGTGGCGTGAGTGGCAATCCCGATGGCGGGGGAAGTTCGTTGCCTGCCGACGCGGGCAGCCCCGACGGCAGGCGAGGTTCCGACGCGACCGACGGGGTCAGCACGACGCAGTTGCACCGCTCGGGTTGCAGCTGCGATCTGGGCCAAACCATCCCAGGCACGCCAGGGCTTCCCTTTGCCTTGCTCGCCGCCGCCCTCTTGTGGCACCGACTGCGCCGGCGTCGCTCAGGCTAACATCAAAATCATTCTGACCTGGCGTCGCAGTCATGGAGAACCTTTATGAAACTACGAAATAGCGCCGCGACGACTCTGCTCCTGCTCACCACCTCCTGCGAGAACGATCCGGGCAACAGCCCTCGCCTTGAGTCCCCTCACTTGGCCCTGGGCACTGCGCCCGCGACCGAGTCGGCCACCTGGACGCGCATCGGCGCCCCGTCCTCGCCGCTGCCCAATCCGCGCTACATGCAAGCGGCCGCCGTCGACGAAGACCGCCAAGTCCTGGTCATGTTCGGCGGCTGGTCTGGCGTGTCCAGCGACAATGGTGGCCTGGCGGCATCCCAGGATGTCTGGGAGTGGAATCCCGCGACCGGCGCATGGACCAACCTCACTCCGGCCGGCACAAAGCCCAGTCCGCGCGCCGGCGCGACCATGGTCTACGACTCCCTCCACAAGAACTTCGTCATCTTCGGCGGGCGCTCGACCAGCGGCTACGACTACGAGGACACCTGGGTATGGGATCCAGCGAGCGCAACCTTCACTGACGCCACTACATCAGGACCGAGCGCCCGCAGTCAGCACACCATGGTGTTCGAAAAATCCACAGGCAAGATTCTGCTTTTCGGGGGTGGTCGCGCCGATGCGGGCTCCTCGATTTGGCCTGAGACCGACTTCTACAGTGACCCGATACAACGGCCCCGCTCCGGAGCCTCGCCCGATGGGACCGGCATCGCGCTGGCATTTGGCGACACCTGGGAATGGGATCCCAGCGCGGGGAGTTGGACCCAACTCACGCCAACCGCCACACCCAGCGCGCGATACGACTCCACTCTGGTATGGGACAGCAAACGCAACCTCGCCGTCCTGTTCGGCGGCATACAGAAGGACCAAGCTGATGAAAACGGCATCCCCCAGGCAGACACCTGGGAATGGAATCCGACGGCAAAGGCCTGGAATCTGCGCCCGACCACGGCAACCACGCCCAAGGCGCGCTGGGGCCACGCCATGGCGTACGATCCCGTCCGGGGGCTAATCGTGCTCGCGGGCGGCAAGAGCTGGCAAACCTACCTTGGCCTGGGCGAAGTTTGGGATTGGGATCCGGCCACGGGAAACTGGGCGCAGCGACTGACTGGCAACGAGTCGGGCGTGCCCGCCGGGCGCATGTACGCCTCGCTTCTCTCCGACTCTCTGCGAAGCCGCCTCGATCTGGTGGCGGGCATCACGTTCAGCACGAGCCTTCCGTTCGGAGCATATCAGCCGACTGCTTCTGGGGAGGTTTGGGAATTCGAGCCCGCCTCGGCAAAGTTCACCAACCGCTCAGCGGTGCAGAGCTGGCCGAGCCAGCGCTGGGGTAACGCCATCACCTTCTGTCCAGCCAACGGCAAGACCTACCTTTTCGGGGGTCAGAGCCCGAACTACGACTTGCTCAACGACCTGTGGGAGTGGGATGGGAGTTCCTGGTCCCAGGTCCCCGGTGATGTGCGACCCACACGCCGCGCGAACCCCGCGATGGCCTATGACCCTTCTCGCAAGTCCCTCATCATGTTTGGCGGGCTGACCTACCCGTCAGCTCCCTTCTCGGAGGCAGCCCTGGACCTCTGTGACACCTGGGAGTGGAGCAGCGCCACCCGCGCGTGGAGCCAGCTCTTTCCCATGCCCAGCCCCCCGTGCACGGGCGGGGCCGGCATAGTTACCGATTCTGGGCGTGCCAGGTTGCTGCTCTTCGGCGGCGACGGCCCCAGCAATGCGGTCTGGGAGTGGGATGGCGCGAAGACAACCTGGACCAACCGTACGCCCGCCCCGGGCGCGGTCACGCCAGGATCGAGGGGCGGCACCGAAGGAGGCCCGCTGATGGCCTTCGACGACGGTCGCCAGAAGATGTTTCTTTTCGAAGGCGACAGCACCTGGCAGGGTACCACCAGCAACAGCGTCTTCTGGGAATGGGATCCGCTCTCGGCAGGATGGGCGTTGCGAGACAGTGGCGACTTCGTCGATTTGGGAACCTCCCCCTTTCCTGTCGTGGCTTACGATAGCCTACGTCGCCGGATGGTTGTGCCCAGCAACGCGACGGATGTGGTTGGCTCCACCACGGCCATCAAGACCTGGGAGCTGGATAGCAAGGGCCCAACCTGGTACCTGCGCGATCTGGCCACCGGCCCAACCACGGTGTCCGCAGGCCCAGGCTGGTACTACAGCAACGCGACGATGGCCTTCGACAGCCAGCGCGGGGTGATGGTGCTGTTCGGTGCAGGCCCGAACGATGGTTCGGCCTTGAGCGAAACCTGGGAATACAAAGTGAAGAGTCTGGGCAACGGCGAGGGGTGCACCGCCGCCACGGCGTCGAACTGCGCCTCGGGATTCTGCGTGGACGGCGTGTGCTGCTCAACTGTGTCTTGCTTGGGCGTGTGCCAGTCGTGCAGCGTCGCGGGGAAGGAAGGCATTTGCACCTCGGCCGCCCCTGGCACCGAAGTGAGTGGAAGCTGCGCGGACGGACAGGCGTGCGCCGCTGGTGGCGGCTGCAAGGCCAAGAACGGTACACCCTGTTCCAGCGCCAGTGCCTGTGCCTCTGGTGTCTGCGTAGACGGGGTTTGTTGCGACGGCCCGTGCGACGGCACCTGCGTGTCGTGCAACCAGGCCAGTCGCGCGGGCAAGTGCTCTCCCTACGCTGCCGGCAGCGACCCACAGAAGGAATGCGGACTGGGCAGCGGCGTCTGCCGCTCGACCTGCAACGGCGCAGGCGCCTGCGACTATCCGCAATCCGGAACACCCTGCGGACCCTGTCAAGTATGCGACGGCAACGGCGTGTGCTGGCTCGATTCCACTCCCTATCTTTGCAACACCGGCGGCACCGGCGGAGGTGGCGCGGGAGGCGCAGGTGGCGCCGGCGGCTCCGGCGGCAGCAGCATCGGCGGCACCACGATCGGAGGCGCGGGCGGCCTGGCCACAGGCGGCGCCGGCGGTAGCATCATTGGCAGCACCACTATCGGCGGTGCGGGCGGCCTGGTTTCAGGCGGCGCCGGTGGACACGCTGGCTCCGGCGGCAGCATCATTGGCAGCACCACTATCGGCGGTGCGGGCGGCCTGGTTTCAGGCGGCGCCGGCGGCAGCATCGTCGGCGGTGTGGGTGGCGCGGTCTCAGGTGGCGCGGGTGGGCGTGGTAGCTCCGGCGTGGCCGGAACCAGCGTCGCGGGCGCGGGTGGCGCAGGTGGTGTGACCTCGGGCGGATCGGGCGGACACACTGGCACAATTTCCGGCGGCGCAGACGGCAACGGCGACGCCGGCGGCGCCAACAGCAGCCCCGACGCCGGCAGTGATTCAATCCCGACCGACGCGGGCAGGCCCGACGGGCGGAGAGACGCGCATGTACCAGACACCGGCAGCACGGGGCGCCTGGGCCACAAGGGCTGCGACTGTGATCTAGGTCACACTCCTGCCGACAGGTCAGGGCTACCCTTGGCGTTGCTCGGCGTCGCCTTGTTTTGGCGGCGCCGGCGGCGGTAGGCGCGCGGGGCACCCGGCGACGCTAGTCGCGTAGGGTGATACGACCGGCACTGTTGTGTGCCATCAACGCAGAAATGCTGTAGCGTGTTCGCATCTGAACCGGCTTGCCAGCCTGGGAGTATCGTCATGAAACTGCGAAGTAGCGCTGTGGGGGCTGTGCTCTTGCTCGCCGCCTGCTCCGAGAATAGTCCCGAAAACGTCCGTGGGTCTCACCCTGTTACCTCCCGCTCGGCCCTGGGCGTTGTTCCCTCGACGGAAATCGCCACCTGGACTCGCGTGGGTCCCCCCGCAGATAGCCCCAAATGGCTCTACCTGCAGTCGGCCGCCTTCGACGAGGTCCGCAAGGTTCTGGTCATGTCCAGCGGCCTGTCGTGGGCGTACCCTTCCTCCACCCTGACGGATTCCCAGGAACTATGGGAGTGGAATCCAGCGACCGGCACGTGGACCAACCGCACTTCCGCCGGCGTGGGGCCAAGCCCGCGCGCGGGCGCGAGCATGGTCTTCGACTCGCTTCGCAGCAAGTTTGTCATCTTCGGCGGGCATACCACCGCGGGCGACAACTTGGCTGACATCTGGGACTGGGATCCGGGAACCGGCGTCTTCACCGACCGCACCAGCTCGGGCCTGGGACCGAGCGCTCGCGGTCAGCAATCGATGGTGTTCGAAAAATCCACGGGCAAGGTGCTGCTCTTCGGCGGCGGCCTCGCCGATCCGAATGCAGTGAACTCCTACCAGGGGACCGGCGTGTCGCTCGCGTTCGGCGATACCTGGGAGTGGAATCCCGCCACCGGGAAGTGGACCACGTTCACGCTCGCCGTCGCGCCCAGCGCCCGACACGCCTCCGCCATGATCTGGGACGCCAAGCGCGCGCGCGCCGTTTTGTTCGGCGGCATGGAGAAAACCCAGGCCGATCTCAATGGCATCCCCAAGCAGGACACATGGGAATGGGATCCCTCCAAGGCGGCCTGGAGCAATCGCACTCTCGGCGGGAACAGGCCGAGCCCGCGCTACGCCCATGCCATGGCGTACGACCCCGGCCGCGGCGTAACCGTGCTGGTGGGCGGCTGGGACATCGAAACCGGTAACGCTCTCGCCGACGTTTGGGAATGGGATCCGAACACAGCGGTGTGGACGCAGCGCTTGACCGGCAACGAAGCCAACCTGCCCCAGGCGCGCATGTTCGGCTCGCTCGTCACCGACTCCGCGCGAAACCTCCTCGATCTGGTGGGGGGCCTGACCCTCGGCTATTCGAACCCGCCCCCCGGGGAGATCTGGGATCTGGACCCCAACACGGCCACCTTCACCGACCGCACGCCGCCGCCCGCAAAGTCATGGCCCTCACCACGCTCGGTGCACGCCATGGCTTTCTGTCCCGCCACGGGCAAGACCTACGTATTCGGTGGTGTGGACGACAACAGCGCTTTCTTGGACGACCTGTGGGAGTGGGACGGCACCTCTTGGTCCCAGATCCAGAGCGACGTCCGACCCTCCGCCCGCATGCAAGCGGCGATGGCCTGCGACCCATTCCGCAAGTCCCTCATCCTCTACGGCGGCATGAACTACTCGCCCGGCCCGGGGTCGGTATCTGTGATCCTCGGTGACACCTGGGAATGGAGCCCCGCCACCCGCACGTGGAGCCAGCTTCACCCCACGTCGAGCCCGGAGCCTCGCGACTCGCACGCCATAGTCACCGATCCGATTCGAGCCAGGCTGCTGCTCTTCGGCGGCGAAAGGCCCTCCTACGACTACCTCTACCCGCCCCCGGGAATCCCCAGAACCCTGGATCCCCTGAGCAACGCAGTCTGGGAGTGGGATGGCGCGAACACGACCTGGACCAACCGCACCCCGGTCCGGTTCATGGGCGCGCCGGTCGGGCGCACCTACCCGATCCTGACCTTCGACGAGGCTCGACAGAAGATGTTCCTGCTCGACGAGCAAACCAACCCCTACAGCGCCCTCGCTTTCTGGGAGTGGGATCCTGTCTCAGCCGGCTGGGAGCTTCGCGATGCTGGCGACCTCGTCCCAATCTACGGCAACTCTGAGTTCACCCCTGCGGCCTACGATAGCCTGCGCCGGCGGCAGGTTGTGCCCATCGCCAGGGGAGACGCGACCGGCGACTCGCCCATCCCAACCTGGGAGCTGGACACCAAGGGTCCAACCTGGTACCAGCGGAATCTCTCAACCGGCCCGAGCATCAGCACATCGGACATGACCGCGGTCTTCGACAGCCAGCGCGGCGTGGCGGTGTTTTTCGGTGGCTGGCCCGGCTATGGGGGGAACACCAGCGACACCTGGGAATACAAAGTCACCCATCTCGGCAATGGCGAGGGGTGCACCGCTGCCACGGCCTCGACCTGCGCCTCGGGCTTCTGCGTGGACGGCGTCTGCTGTGCCGTCGCGTCCTGTGCTGGGCCCTGCCAATCTTGCGCTGTGCCCGGTCGCGAAGGCACCTGCGTCCGGGCGGCACCGGGCACGGAAGTTCCCGGAAGCTGCGCCGACCAGCAGGCGTGCGACGGCAGCGGCGGCTGCAAGAGGAAAAACGGCGTCATGTGTTCGAGCGCGAGTGTCTGCGCCTCAGGGTTTTGCGCGGATGGGGTGTGTTGCGAGAGTGCGTGCGATGGCACCTGCGTGTCCTGCAACCAGACCGGTCGACCTGGCAAGTGCGCTGCCTACTCCGTGGGCAGCGACCCAGAGAGTGAATGTGGCGTGGGCAGCGACCCCTGCCGCTTCACCTGCAACGGTGCCAGCGGCTGCGATACTCCGCAAATCGGAACGCTTTGCGGGCCTTGTGCAACTTGTGACGGCGCCGGTACGTGCAACCACTTTGATCCGGCCGCCTGCGGCGCAGGCGGCGCGGGCGGCACGGGCGGAGCCGGCGGCACCGGCGCCGGTGGAAGTGGCGGAATGGGCGGCAGCGTCGGTGGCGCAGGTGGCTTGGGTGGCAGCAGCGGCGGCGCGGGCGGACGCGGCGGATCGAGCGGCACTATCATCGGCGGCAGCGCGGGTGGCTTGGGCGGCAGCACCGGTGGACGCGGGGGCACGGCCGGCACAATCATCGGTGGCTCAGGTGGCACGGCCGGCACCATCGTCGGTGGCGGTGCGGGTGGCAGCGGCGGCAGCAGCGGCAGCACTGGGGGACGCGGCGGCACAGCCGGCACCATCATCGGCGGCTCGGGTGGACGCGGCGGCACGAGCGGCACCATCATCAGTAGTGGTGGTGCGGGCGGCAACGTCGGCGGCACGGTTGGCGCCAGCAGCCTGGCTTCCGGGGGCACGGGCGGCAGCGTCGGCGGCAGATCGGGAGGCGCCAGCGGCAGTCCCGATGGCGGAGGAAATTCGTCGCCGGCCGACGCGGGCAGCGCCGATGCCGGGGGAGATGCCATCGCGGCCGACGCGCGCTCGGCATCACATCTGCGGCGTTCGGGTTGCGACTGCGATCTGGGACAGACCAACAGAGGCACGTCAGGACTAGCCTTCGCCCTGCTCGGCGCCGCCTTCTTGTGGCGGCGGCGCCCCCTGCGGGGACTTCGGCGACCGCAGGTCGCCCCTACTCAGGGCCGACCCTCGACTGCATATTCCAGTCTGTCCTTGGTTGCACTGCTCCTGCTCACCGCTTGCTCCGAGAACGATCCGGGCAGCGGCCCCCGCCTCGAGCCCACCCAATTGGCCATGGGTTCCGTGCCCGCGACCGAATCCGCCACCTGGACGCACCTCGCGCTCCCCACCGCGCTGACTCCGCCACCGCGCTACTTGCAGGCGGTCGCCTTCGACGAGGACCGCAAGGTTTTGGTCATGTTTGGCGGCATGTTGGGCGATGGCAGCGGCTTCGAAAAGGGGGCTGCCGATATCTGGGAGTGGGATCCGGCGACCGGCGCATGGACCAGCCGCACCCCTGCCGGCGTGAAGCCAAGCCCGCGCGCCGGGGCGGGCATGGTCTACGACTCGACCCGCAAGGTATTCGTCATCTTCGGTGGACGCTCCTCCACCGGCTACGACTTCGAGGACACCTGGGAATGGGATCCGGCTAGCGGCGCCTTCACTGACCGCAGCACCTCGGGGCCGAGCGCCCGCAGTCAGCACAGCATGGTGTTCGAAAAGTCCACGGGCAATGTGCTGCTCTTCGGGGGCGGTCTCGCGGATTCGGGTTCCTCCATTTGGCCCGAGACGTTCAACTACGCTGACCCAGACCAGCGTCCCGGCCCTGGGGCTTCGTACGATGGGACTGGCATCTCGCTCGCATTTGCCGACACCTGGGAGCGCAATCCCGGCACGGGCGCGTGGACCCAGCTCACTCCCGCGCGTGCGCCCAGCGCCCGATACGACTCCGCCTTGGTCTGGGACAGCAAGCGCAGCCGCGCCGTCTTGTTCGGTGGAATGATGAAACCGCAGGTTGCCGCGAACGGCGTTCCCCGGCAGGACATATGGGAATGGGATCCGGCGACGCCGAACTGGACTTTGCGCACGACCACGGGCAACCAGCCGAGCCCGCGCTGGGGCCATGCCATGGCGTACGACCCCGGCCGCGACATGACCGTGCTCACGGGCGGCAAGGATTTTCAAACCTACCTCACCCTGGCCGACGTCTGGGATTGGAATCCGGCCACGAGCGCGTGGACGCAGCGACTTGTCGGCAGCGAAGCCAACCTGCCCACCGGGCGCATGTACGCCTCACTCCTCACCGATGCTGCGCGAGCCCGCCTCGAAATGGTGTCGGGAATCACTCTCGACCCGAACGATTCGAATGGGGGATACCAACCGACTGCCTCCCAGGAGATCTGGGAATTGGAGCCCGCCTCAGCTACCTTCACCAACCGCTCACCGGCACAGAACTCGCCCAGCCAGCGCTGGAACAACGCTATGGCCTATTGCCCGGCCAACGGCAAGACCTACGTGTTCGGCGGTTGGGGCCCAAACAACGCGACCTTCGATGACCTGTGGGAATGGGATGGGAACTCGTGGGCCCAGGTCAAGGTTGCTGCTCGACCTTCGAACCGCGCGGATACGGCGATGGCCTACGACCCGTTTCGCAAGTCGCTCATTCTCTTCGGCGGCATTAACGGACTCGGGTACCTCTGCGACACCTGGGAATGGCAAAGCGGCACCCGAGCGTGGCGCCAGCTCTTTCCCGCGTCGAGCCCTCCTTGTATGGGCGGGTCGGGCATGGTCACCGATTCGGGCCGGGCCAAGGTGCTGCTTTTCGCCGGCGAAGGCCCGGACAACGCTGTCTGGGAGTGGGATGGCGCGACCGCGAACTGGACCAACCGCACCCCCATCCGCGGCACGGTCACGCCAGGCGCGTTTGGACAGCCGCCTTTGGCCTTCGACGACGGTCGCCAGAAGATGTTTCTCTTCTGGGGCCAGAGCACCTGGCAAGGTACCACCAGCAACAGCGTCTATTGGGAGTGGGATCCGGTCACGGCCGGATGGGCATTGCGAGATAGTGGCGACTTCGTCGATTTCGGCAGCTACGCTTACCCTGTCGTGGCCTACGACAGCTTGCGCCGCCGGCTGGTCTTTCCCACCACAGCAACGGACACCAACGGCGCCATCAAGACCTGGGAGCTGGACGCCAAGGGCCCAACCTGGTACGTGCGGGATCTGGCCACGGGTCCAACCTCGGTCACCAACCCGACCATGGCCTTCGACAGCCAGCGCGGCGTGATGGTGCTGTTTGGCTCGGGCCCGAATGATAGCGCGCCCTTGAGCGAGACCTGGGAGTACAAGGTCACGAATCTCGGCAACGGCGAGGGGTGCACGGGCGCCACGGCGCCGACCTGCGCCTCGGGATTCTGCGTAGACGGTGTCTGCTGTGCGAGCGCATCCTGCGCGGGCACTTGCCAGTCGTGCGCCGTGGCCAGCCACGAAGGCACCTGCGCGTTGGCGACCCCGGGCACCGAAGTCAGTGGCAGCTGTTTGGACGGACAGGCGTGCGCTGCCGCCGGCGCGTGCAAGGCAAAGAACGGTACCGCCTGTGCCAGCGCGAGCACCTGTGCTTCGGGCTTCTGCAGCGACGGAGTGTGCTGCGACGGCGCGTGCGAGGGCAGATGTGTGTCGTGCAACCAGGCCAGTCGCGCGGGCAAATGCTCTCCCTACGCCATGGGCATCGATCCGCAAAATGAATGCGGCCTGGGCGGCGGCGCTTGTCGCTCGACCTGCAACGGCGCGGGCGCCTGCGACTATCCGCAGGCCGGAAGTCCCTGCGGCCCCTGTCAGGTCTGTGATGGCAACGGCATGTGCCAGTATCCCGATCCGTACAATTGTAGTACCGGCGGCACCGGCGGCTTCGGCGGAGGTGGCGCGGGCGGCAGAGGTGGCAGCGGCGGAGGTGGCGCGGGTGGCGTGGTCTCAGGCGGCGCCGGTGGACACGCTGGCGGGGGTGGCAGCAGCATCGGTGGCAGCATCGGCGGCGGCGCGGCTGGATATGCTGGCACCGGCGGCAGCATCATCGGCGGTGCGGGTGGCGCAGGTGGCCTGGTTTCAGGCGGCGCCGGCGGACACGCTGGCGTCGGCGGCAGTGTCATCGGCGGTGCGGGTGGACACGCTGGCGCAGGCGGCACGGCCGGCACCATCATCGGCGGTGCGGGTGGCGTGGGCGGCCTAGCCTCAGGCGGCGCCGGCGGCGTGGTCTCAGGTGGCACTGGCGGACACGCTGGCGTCGGTGGCAGCGTCATCGGCGGCGCGGGTGGCGTGGCCTCGGGTGGAGCGAGCGGCCGCGGTGGCGCTGGCGGCACGGCCGGCACCATTGTCGGCGGTGCGGGTGGCGTGGCCTCGACCGGCGCTGGCGGATACGCCGGAACCGCCGTGGGCGGCGCGGGTGGAGACGCTGGCACGGGTGGCGCCAGCGGCGGCCCCGATGGCGGAGGCAATTCGATCGCGACTGATACGGGCTCTGCAGCGCAGCTGCACCGCTCGGGTTGCGACTGCCATCTGGGCCAGACTCCCGCAGACAGATCAGAGCTACCCTTCGCTTTGCTCGGCGCCGCGTTCCTGTGGCGGCGATTGCGGCGACGACCCTAGACTGGACGAAAAGCCAACCGGGATCTCGTGGGGCGCGATCCATTGCGATGCTGGCTAGCTTTTCCACCACAGAGAGAACAGAGAACACAGAGGGCGGAAAGGAAGGAGGGGTTCGGACAGGACGCGCGCCCACCCTTGCCTCCTTCCGATCCGGCTCTGTGGCCTCAGTGCTCTCTGTGGTGAAACAGCTAACTTCGATCCGCAGTCCAAGCGATGCTGGCTAGTGCAGCTCCCACTCGTCGTCAGCCTTCTTCTTGCCGACCTGGTGTCGGCGCTCGGTGGCCGGAGGTGATGACTTGGCCGCCGATGCCGTCCGCGCTGCAGCCGACGCCGCAGATAGCGGCTTCCTGGTCGGCGGTGCGGTAGCCGACGAAACCGCCGCAGCGCCAGCATCAGGCACGCTGGGCGGGACCGAGACCGCCGCGCCCTGCTGCGACGGTGGCTGCGGGGTCGCGGAATGCGCGGCCGAAGCCGCCGGGACGGCAACACCCGTGCTGCCAGTTACCTCTCCTGGCGTGGGGCGGTGGCTGGGTCGCACGAGCAGAAAGAGCGCAAGCCCCACCACAGCCAGTCCCCCCAACGCCAGCACAGGCCAGCGCCGATGTCGCGCGACTGTCGGCAACGCCTCGTCGCTGGCCGACACCCCGACCTCACCAGTGGCCCGCGAAAACGTGGTGACGGCTGGGGCCCCGGCCATCATGGTGGCGTCCGACGAAGGCTGCCCCGAAGCCGCTGCACTCGCCTCGGGCAGCGGCGATCGGGCCGAGCCAACTTTCGTTATCACCCCTTCGCCACGCAGGGCATTGACGAACACTGCGACGCTGTCAAACCGCTCGGCGCGTTCTTTGGCTAGGGCTCGCATGACAGCCGCCTCCACATAGGCCGGCACATGAGCGAGTCCCTCGCACAACGGCGTGGGGATCGCGGTGAGCTGCATGACCAAGATCTCGGTTGCGGACGCCGCCAAGAACGGAGGTTTTCCCGACAGCGCCTCGTAGATGATCACGCCGAACGAGTAGATGTCCGACCGAAGATCCACGTCCGCGCTGTCCTTGCACTGCTCGGGCGACATGTACGCTGGGCTGCCCATGATGAGCCCGGCCTGCGTACGCATCGTCCCGCCAGAAGCAGCGCTGCGTTTGATCTTGGCGATGCCGAAATCCANNCGGTGCACGATACCGGCCGCATGAGCCGCGCCCAGGGCCGAACCCGCCTGGCGTGCGATGTCCAACACAAGGTCGACGCCAAGCCGCCCTTGGTCCGCCAGCCGCTTCTGCAGAGACACCCCTTCGAGAAACTCCATCAGGATGTAGGGCGCGCCCTCCGGCGTGATGCCGGCGTCGAAAACTTCAATGATGTTGGGATGACGGATGGCGCTGGCGGCCCGCGCTTCGTTGAGAAAACGCCGGACCAACTCCGGATCCTGGGCCAGCCCCGTGTGCAGAACCTTCACAGCTGCGCGACGTTCAAGCAGCGGATTCTCGGCCAGGTACACTTCCCCGAAGCCGCCCTCGCCCAGCAGCCGAACGATGCGGTAGTTGCCAAAAACTCGGCCAGCCTGCAGTGCCATGCTTTTGCCAGGTTTATGTTACCCCGGGCCGCGGTGCGGACAAGGGGATTCAGGGCAGGCGCAGCAGGCGCGAAGTAGGGCTCGGAGCTAGCATACATCGTGGCCGAGCTCGCGCAGCACCTGGGCCTGACCTACCCCCTCTCTGTTCGCAACCCTTTTCGCACCTTCCTGATTCGCTCGAAGTCCTCGTCGTTGTGGAGCAGAGTGGCCTTGGCCTCGATGGCATGTGCGGCGATTAGGCAATCCACACTGCTTCGCACGGTCAGCCCGTGGCGGCGGCAGTCGAAGAAAATGCGGGCTGCTTCCCAATGTTCGGAGCGATCGGTGGTGGTCGCGTGCCTTCTGGCTGGCACGCTTTTGTTCCGGCGGTAGCATCTCGGAGATCCGCCATGAAAGGAAAACAGTCATGACTCTGAGCAGATGCAAACTTGGTAGTCAGGGGCTTGAGGTATCGAGGATCGGCCTTGGCTGCATGGGCATGAGTCAGTCCTATGGTCCGGCGGATGGGGGCGAATCGATCGCAACCCTTCATCGCGCTATCGACCTGGGATGCAATTTCTTCGATACGGCCGAGGTCTATGGTCCGTTCACCAACGAGGAATTGCTAGGCCGCGCGTTCAAGGGCCGGCGCAACCAAGTGGTGATCGCGACCAAGTTCGGCTTTCGTATCGAGGGCGGAAAGCAGGTCGGTACTGAAAGAGACAGTCGGCCCACGCATATCCGCGAGGCAGTGGAGGGCTCCCTGCGCCGGCTTGGCACCGACCATATCGACCTGCTCTACCAGCACCGCATCGATCCGGCCGTGCCCATCGAGGACGTGGCCGGCGCGGTAAGCAATCTGGTCCATCATGGCAAGGTGCGATTCTTCGGTCTTTCCGAGGCCGGCGTCGCCAACATCCGCCGCGCCCACGCTGTGCATCCCGTAACTGCCCTGCAGAGCGAATACTCTCTGTGGGAGCGCAATCTAGAGGCGGACATCATCCCGGTTCTGCGCGAGCTAGGCATCGGCCTGGTGCCCTTCAGTCCCCTTGGTCGGGGCTTCCTGACTGGCGAGGTGAAGCGCGCGGAGGAATATCCGCCAGGTGACTGGCGACGGACCGATCCCCGCTATCAGGGCGCCAATTACGACGCCAATGTGAAGGCAACGCAGATCGTGCGCGAAATCGCAGCGGCCAAACACGCGAAGCCTGGGCAGATCGCGCTTGCCTGGCTGCTGCACAAGGGCAACGACATCGTGCCCATCCCCGGCACCAAGCGCCGGAAGTACCTTGAGGAGAATCTGGCCGCCGTGACGGTTGACCTCGATCCCGCGCAAATCAAGGCTCTCGACGACGCCTCGGCGCCAGGAAAGTTCTCGGGCCGGCGCTACCCCGATTCGATCATGGCAATGATCGATCGGTGATTCCGTCGCTTCAGGCCCACGTTTACGGCCACGACCTTCCGCGGCTATCGCGGGATTGGGGGCCGCGCTAACGCGGGAAGCCTGGTCGCGTTCTTTTCTAGACCCAAATCGTGGCGGGTCGACCCCCTTTTGGCGACAAGGAGTCTCCCATGAGTCGAACTGTCGCTGTCGCGCTCGGCCTGGTGTCCGCATTTGGGTTCTTGCTCGGCGCCTCCACGCCTGCGTCCGCCAAGGACTTGATCGAGTATTTCCAGCCGACGCCCATCGTGGGCTCGCTGTCGTCTACCGTCTGGGGAGCCGCAGCCGTTGGTCCGCGCGACACCAGCAACGGCCTCGAGGACGCCACCATCAAGAACTATTGCTACTGGGACGGGCAGATCATGCGCGGCCCCGACGGCAAATACCACATGTACGCCAGTCGCTGGCCGCAAAGCAGCGGACACTCGGGCTGGGGCAAGTCCGTCGCGGTTCATGCCGTGAGCGACACCATGATCGGTCCCTACGTGGACAAAGGTATGGCCTACACGGACAGCAATGGAAAAGGCCACAACGTCACTGCCTCAATGCTTCCCGACAACACCTGGACAGTAATCGTCAGCGACACGCGCCCTGGCGACATCTTCACTTCCAGTTCCATCGATGGGCCGTGGACCTTCAAGGGATCTATCACGGTAAACGCCAACGGTCTCGATTCCTCGGGAACCACCAAGAACCTGAGCCTGATGATCCTGCCCGACAAGACCTACCTGATGGCCACGCGCTTTGGCACCATGAT
>PMBY01000351.1 GCA_003153875.1 Myxococcales bacterium
GCCAGGGCCTTGAAACGCGGATAGAAATCTTCGAGGTTGATGTCCTTCTCGGCGTAGCCCAAGCTTTCCAGCCGGTTCTTCACCATGTGACTGCCCGACCGGCTGGTCAGGTTCATCTTGTTNNTGATGGATTCCCGACGAGTGCGCGAAGGCGTTGCTGCCCACCACCGCCTTGTTGGGCTGGACCGGCATGCCGCATAGATCGCGCACCAGGCGGCTAGTGCGCATGATTTCGGTGGTGGCCACGTTGCAGGTCACATTCAGGTAGTCCTTGCGCACCTTCATGATCATTACGACCTCTTCCAAGGCCGCGTTGCCGGCGCGTTCGCCGATGCCGTTGATGGTGCATTCCACCTGGCGCGCGCCGTGCTTGACCGCAGTGATGGAGTTGGCCGTGGCCATGCCCAGATCGTTGTGACAGTGGACCGCGATGATGGCCTTGTCCACGTTGGGCACGTTGTTCATCAGGTTGTCGATGATGGCTCCGAAGATCTCCGGCGTGGTGTAACCGACGGTGTCGGGAATGTTGATGGTGCTGGCGCCGTTCTTGATGGCGGTTTCCACCACCCGGCACAGGAATTCGGGCTCGGTGCGGCCGGCGTCCTCGGCCGAAAACTGCACGTCGTCGCACTTGCTACGCGCCAGCTTCACGCTTTGGGTGACCAGAGCCAGGATTTCGTCGGGCGTACGGTGCAGCTTCTTTTCCCGGTGGATGGTCGAGGTGCCGATGAAGGTATGGATGCGGGGGCGTTCGGCGGGCTTGACCGCCTTGGCGCAGGTGAGGATGTCCTTTTCCACCGCGCGGGCCAGACCGCAAATGGCGGGGCCCTTGATCTCGCGGGCAATGGTTTCCACGGATTCGAAATCGCCCGGCGAGGAAATGGGAAAGCCGGCTTCGATGACATCCACCTGCAAAGCGGCGAGCTGCCTCGCGATGCGGATTTTTTGCTGAACCGACAAGCTGGCCGGCAAGGCTTGCTCACCGTCGCGCAGGGTGGTGTCGAAGATGACGACTCTATTTTTCATGATGGCACTCCGTTGGGGACGTTCGAACTCGGCGCGGCCGAGCATACGTCCATCGGCCCGGCCAGGCGAGCGTCATTTGCCGCGCAGGATTCGCGCTACGAACGCGGGACGCAGATAGAAGCCGCACTTCCCGATCTGGGTGGGCTCGCCGGTCGGGCCAAAGGCTCGGCGCCGGTCGGCGGCGTTGCGACCCTTGGGGCGCACTTGCAGGACTTGTCCTTGGTGGCCGGTGATGGCGGCGCCGCGCCCGCGCCGGAAGTAGCTGCGCACGAACAGCTCGAAATCCGCGCGCAGTAGGGCTTGCTCGTCGGCCGAGGGCGTCCACAATCTAACCGCTACGACCCGGCGATCGCCGACTGAGTCCTCGTCACCGGAAACTTCCAGCCCCACCCACAGCACCTGGCTGAGTTTTTTGCGCAGATAGCTTGTCTCCCACGATTCGCCGGCGATCACGATGGGATCGATCTGGCACACGGCGGTTGATTCGCGCGAGACCAAGTTGCGGTCAACCGGCACGGTCTTGAGTTCGATGCCCAGCGCTGCGAAATCCTGACCACGACCGGGGCCATCGCCCGCCCCCAGCTCACGCTCGATGATCTGTCCTGACCAACCCTTGGTGTGCACACGCCCCGCGGGCACGGGCAAGCCCAGTCCATCGGCCAGCTCGGCCAGGGTCACGCCCACCAAAGCGCGCGCATGCGCCAGCAGCCGCTCTCGCGCGGCGATGATCGAAAGTTCGGCGCCCGCCGTCCCCTCTGTGTCCTCTCCTCTCAACTCTGTGTCCTCAGCCGCGCGCGGCCAGTGCGTTGAACTCGCCCGCCGAGCTGCGGCTGCAACCCTGGACCAATCAGAACCGGCCGCGGGCGCTCAGGGTCAAACCGCCGGGCGTCCAACCCATGCCCACGGAAGTGTCGTCGGACGAGCTGTTGCCGCCGCTGGAGTAGAGGCGATAGAGCAGCACGGCCTCGACGGCAGCAACCGCGCCGGCAACTCCGAACATGATGTACGATGCGTACGCTTCGGTCTTGGCGCTATCCCAAGAGGACTTGGCGGTGTTGACGTCAGTCGAGGGGGAGTTGGCCTTGTTCATATCACTGCGTGCCATGAAGTTCGGGATCCAGGCCGCGGCAAACACCGCGACAGCCGCGCCACCGACTACCCACTCGGCGATGTGGCTGGATTCGCGAGGTTCAGGGACCGGTTGGGTCACGTGAGGCGGCGGCTCGATGGGGAGAGGCTTCTCTATCTTCGTGGGTGGCTCCACGGCAACCTCAGGCTTTTCCTCGCCCGCGGCAGGTTCGGTGGTCGCTGGCTCTCCCCCGACGATGGACTCTTTAACTTGATTGATCTTGGCTTCCAGTTCCGTGATCTTGGCCTGGACTTCGTCCTTGTCCTGGGCGTCGGCCTTCAAGGTCAGATAGGCCTTGTAGGACCTCAGGGCCAGCTCCAGGTCGCCTGAACGCTCGGCGACACGTCCGAGATTGTAGGCCGTGAAGGCGTGGGCCACCATCTTCATGGAGCAGGCATAGGCTTTTACGGCATCGACGTCGTTTCCGGCGTTTTCGGCCGCCTCGGCCCGTGCGAACCATTCCTTGGCCAGGGCCCGTCGCTCGTCAGTCCGATCCGGCGAGCTGGTCGGGCACTCGGCCGCGCGAACGGCCGCAGCGCTGAGAAGCGTCAGGCCGCAAACCAGGAGGGACAGCGGAAGCGATAAAGACCGGGAAACGCGCGAATGTTTCATGGCTCTTACCAAAGCTCAAAATGGGTTGGGCCGGCTTTGCTTGAGACGCGATGGTTCTCGTGAAAAGGGTACGCTGGGCACTAACGGCCATTATACCTGAATCTGTCGCGGACCCGTATCTAGAGCCGTCATGAAACGCCGCCAGAGTGCATCATCACACGTCGCCCTGATCGGCGCCAGTCATGGGCTGGGGGCGGCCGCTCGCTCCGCCGTCCACGAGCCATAGACGATTGCGCTTCCGCTGCGGTTCTTGAAGATGGCCGACCAGACGCCCGGTCCTCCCAAGCCGTAGGATGTGCTGCCCAGCGCTTCGGCATGGCCGTCGCCATCGCGATCGACAATCGGGGCTGAGCCGGACAAGAAGAAGTCGAGATCCTGTCCGTCCAGCTCAGAGAAGCTTGTGTCCAGGCGCTGCACGAGAGCCTTGAGGCCCGCCAGGCAGGCCGCGCTCACGCAGCCGGGGGCCTGCTCCACTTCGGCGCACAGGAGCGAATCCAAGGCGTCGCAGCCTCGCAACACGGTCCCACTGTCGTCGCGCGTTGCCAGGTTCACCAGGGCTTCGACGAAGGCACTCACGCCTGCAACTTGAACACCCAAACGGGGTGCCAGGCTGTATGCGGCGAAGGCGAAGCGGGCGGCCGACCCCAGTTCCAGGGTGAAACCGTGGGGCTGGGCAGGGGGAACGCTGATATTGAGTTCACCGGCCAGGGACACGCCCGACGCGAACTCGGCTTCCGGCGCAGGGGGCGCCAGGGCCGACATGGGGATGGACGAATGGATGGCGGTGCTCGGGAGAGCGAGGGCGGTGAGTTGATGATCGATGTTGAACACATTGGTGGCGCCGGTGGCGGTCACCGTGAGTGTCGACTCGACAGTGAGACCGGTCAAATACTGGCCGAGTTCATCGGGCAGGTCCGTCAGTCGCCAAGCATCGAGAGAGGCGGCGGGGAACAGGGCGTAGACTCTTGCGTCCAGGCTGAGGCGATCCGCGCAGGCGGAAGATGCATCGGTCACAGCCCGGCGCGCAGTCAGCAATGCGCCCAGCTCCCCTTCGCCCCCGTCGACCGGCTGGCAGTCAAGCGGATCCTCCGCGCTGGAGCCACTCAGGGCATCGATGGTGCAGTCGAGCCACAATCGCGCCGGGTCGCAGGCGTCGCTGGACAGGTCGCGCCACGGTTTCTGCGCGGACCCAGTTCCTGGCAGCGGCGTTCCGAAGGGAAACTGGGACACGGCGAGAAACCTGCCCTCGGGCGAGGGGTAGAGTCGTGCCAGCGGCAGCAGGACACGCGTAGGCTGTTGAGCGGACAAGCTGGCGCCAAACACGTCCGTGCATCCTTCGCTCACCACGGTGCCTTGGGAGTCGACGGCCTGGCCCACAACCGCGTGGACACCGCTGGTGACAACATTGGTGAAGGTTGCGGGAGTCACCGTTCGCATCCCGCGCAAGGGAGGTGCTGGATGTGCCAACGATACCTTGCTGCAAAACGTGTCGTCGTAGAAGTAGATGCGGATCTTGGCGACGGGGTCGATGGGCGACTGGTCAAGGATGACGGGCACGATCTCCACGCTGGCAAGCGCGACGGAAGTGACGAAGATCGGGATATCCAGGGTCGGGGCGTCTCCAGCCGAGGCTCTCACCTTGAAGGCCAGTGGTTTCTGTTTTGTTAGCCCTTGGCCGGCAATGACCTGCAGGGTGACTGCGCCATCGTCGTCGGTGATGGCACTGGAAGACGAGAGCTGCGCGCCCCCGGAGCCGGGCGTGTTTGGATCGTCCACGATGGAGAAATGCATCACCGCGCCTGGCACAGCTTCCCCCTGGAGCCCCCGCACGTGGAACACGAGCTGCCGACTCCCGAACGGTTGGATGGCCACCGTGTCTGACGTCGCCTCGATGGAGGCCGGCTCTATCACTGCTGCATCCGGCAGAGGCAGGAGAGTGCGACTGGAGCACGCCACGGCCAGCGCGACCAGCAGCGCCCCGCGCCCGCGAGCAGGAAGGTTTGCGAAGGATCCCATGCGACCGAGGACGAAAGCTACCACAGCTTCGCGTCGTTGATCTTGCCGCCCAGGGCGGGTAGACCGGGGCGAGAAAAATGGCCGAGTTCGCCCACCTCCATCTGCACACACAGTACAGCCTGCTGGACGGGGCGATCCGCCTCGACGAGCTGTTTCCCCGCCTGCTTTCGCTGGGCATGAAACAGGTGGCCATGACCGACCACGGCAACCTGTTCGGAGCTCTGCAGTTCTACGAGAAGGCGAAAAAGCACGGGGTGAAGCCCATCCTGGGCTGCGAAACCTACGTGGCCCCGGATCGGCTGGAGAAGACCGAGCGCAAGAGCCATCATTTGGTGCTTCTGGCCAAGGACAACGTGGGTTGGAAGAACCTTGCGTACTTAAACTCGATGGCCTACCTGGAAGGCTTCTATTACAACCCGCGCATCGACAAGAAGCTCCTGCGCGCGCACAGTGAGGGGCTGATCGGCATGTCGGCGTGCTTGGGCGGCGAGGTGGCGCAAACCATCATGCGCGCCGGGGCGGGGCCCGCCGAGGTCGTGGCGCGTGAGTACGAGGACATTCTGGGCAAGGGGAACTTTTTTCTGGAGATCCAGCCCAACGGATTGCCCGACCAAGAAAAGGTCAACGGTGAGCTCATCGCCATGTCGGCGCGCACGGGAATTCCCCTGGTGGCCACCAACGATTGTCACTACCTGGACCGGCAGGATGCGCGCGCCCAGGAGGTTCTGATGTGCGTGGAGCAGGGGCGTACGCTCAGCGACGAGAAGCGGCTGCACCACGACACCGACGCGTACTACTTGAAGTCGCCTTCGGAGATGGCGATGCACTTCCGCGACGTGCCCCAGGCGCTGGAAAACGCGGCCCGCATCGCCGACTCGTGCGAGGTGACGTTCGATCTAAGCCAGACCCACCTGCCGCGCTTCCAGGTGCCCGAGGGCTACGATGCCGAAAGTTACCTGGCCGAGCTGGCGCAAAAGGGTCTGGAGAAACGCCTGCAGGCGATGCAGGCCCATGGCCAGCAGGTGGACCCCGATCAGTACCGTGCCCGCCTGGCGCTTGAACTGGGCGTGATCCAGAAGATGGCGTTTTCTGGCTACTTCCTCATCGTCTGGGACTTCATCCGTTTTGCCAAAGAGAGCGGAATTCCGGTCGGACCGGGGCGCGGCTCAGGCGCCGGCTCGCT
This sequence comes from Myxococcales bacterium, assembly GCA_003153875.1. Next base: position 5,967 of record PMBY01000351.1, read on the forward strand.
GGTGGCGTACTCGGTGTGCATCACTGACATCGATCCCATCGTCAACAAGCTGCTGTTCGAGCGCTTCCTCAACTCGGAACGCGTGTCCATGCCGGACTTCGACGTGGACTACTGCATGAACCGGCGCGACGAGGTGATCGCCTACGTCACCGAGAAATACGGCAAGAACAACGTCGGCCAGAACGTGACCAAGCACCAGAAGA
>PMBY01000369.1 GCA_003153875.1 Myxococcales bacterium
TGCCGACGCTGATTTGACCGCTTTCTCGCGCACGCGTCAAGACGCTCCGCACTGACCCGTCCGTGTTTGACACGCACCGACCGCCGCGCCTATACGTGTAACGGTGAGGACCACGCATACTCGCCATGCCAGGAACACGACGGCCGCTGGCCTGTGCAGGCTGTGCGCGGCGGTCACGGCCTGTGTGTTGCTGCTGGCGATCGCGCCTGCCCGTGCGCAACCTGCGGATCCGCGGGAAATCCAAGCGCGCGCCGATTGTTCGGCTGGCCGGGTCCAGGCCGGCGTGGACGCGCTGGCCCAGATGTTCGCCGAAAGCAACGACGCGACCTACATCTACAACCAGGGCCGGTGTTACGAGCAGAATGGCAAGTTTGAAGAGGCCGTCCTGCGCTTCCGTGAGTTCTTGCGCAAGGCCAAGAGTCTGTCGGCTGAGGAAAAGGCCGAGGTAAATGGACACATCAATGACTGCCAGGCCGAATTGAATAGGCGCCTGGCGTCCCCTCCGTCCCCGCCATCAGCCAGGATCCAGCCCGTACCCATCGAGCCGGTGGCGCCTGCCAAGCCCGAGGTGGCTGTCCTGCCAAAGCCGGGCGCCGATGTCGTAACCACGCTGGACCACCCATCTGGGGGCAGTGGGGGCGCGGGGCTGCGAACCGCTGGAATCGTGACTGGCTCGCTCGGAACTGCGCTCGTGGTCGCTGGCGTGATCTTCAGCATTGAGACGCGGAGCATCGCCAAGCAGGTTTCGTCTGATGATGCCCGCAACACATATGATCGAAACAAGGACGATCTTGGCAAGCTCTGTTCGACGCTGCAGTGGGTGGGCTACGGCGTGGGCGCGGCTGCGCTCGCGACCGGCGGGGTGCTCTACTACCTTGGGTACCGGGCGGCCCAGACACCAGCCTCCGATTCCGTGAGCCTGCTTCCTGTGCTGTTGCCGGGCGGAAGCGGCGCTGTGTTGCAGGGGAGGTTCTGAGCCATGCCCTGCCGAAATGCCCTTCCGGTCGCGTTGGCACTCTTGCTGACGGGCTTCGCTGCCTGCACGTACAACCCCAGCGTCCATCCCGACAAGCTGAGATGTCGAGACAACAATGGCTGTCCCTCGGGATACCAGTGCGTGGGCGCTACGGACATCTCCTTGGGCTTCTGCTGCAACAAGTCCCCCACAGAGGCGTGCTTCGGGCCGGCTGATGGTGCTGCGATGGATGTCAGGCCCACGGACGCGCCAGCAGCCAGTCCCGATGGCCGCAACCCCCAGGATCTGAGCAGCGCAAGCGAAGTCAGGCAGGGACCTGACGTCAACGCCGCTGATCGCCCTGGGGCGCAAGTTCTTGACTCCAGCGCGCCAGGCTTGGATGCCATCTCTGATCTTGCCGGCACCGGCGGTACGATGGGCACAGGCGACGCCGGCAGCACCGACGCGCCGGTTGCAACCGGCGGCGTGGATGCCGCGGACGCGCCGGCCGCCACTGGGGGAACAGGGGCTGGCGGCACCGGAGGCACCGCGACCGGAGTGGGCGGAACCACGACCGGCACGGGTGGGACTACGACCCGCACGGGCGGGACCACGACCGTGGGCGGGACCACGACCGTGGGCGGAACCACGACCGTGGGCGGGACCACGGCCGTGGGCGGGACCGCGACCGGAGTGGGCGGGACCACGGCCGTGGGCGGGACCGCGACCGGAGTGGGCGGGACCACGACCGTGGGCGGGACTACGACCGCGGGCGGAACCACCAGCGCGGCCGGGAGCACGGGAACAAGCACGTGGGGAACGCCCGTGACTGGGGGTCCCACGGGCTCGGGGCTTGCGGCCAGAGTGGCCGTCGACTCGGGCAACACCGTGGGCACGATCGGTCCAGATTTTGCCGGGTTCAGCTACGAAAAGACGCACATCATGAATGGCTCGCTCACTGGCACCAACACGAACATGATTGCGCTCTACAAGCTCCTCGGTTTTCCGATGATGCAACTCGGAGGCAACGATGTCGAAAGTTGCACGTGGCTTGGCACAGGGGTCGCACCTTCGCAGCCAAATGGGCCGCCATTCAACAAGAGCGTCACAACCGGCGGAATCGACCAACTCTGCAGCTTCCTGACCGCGACGGGAACCAAGGCAATCTATGGCGTCAACTTCCAGTTGAGCGACGCGACTACCTCCTCGGCAGAGGCGGCCTACGTCATGGGAAAGTGTCCGTCGAGCATCGTCGCAATCGAGATCGGCAACGAGCCCGACAAGTTTGCTACCAGTTGGTCCATCGAACAACCGCGATACGAGTCGTTCGCGACCGCCATCCTAAACGCCGCGACGGGTTCTGTCATCGCTGGCCCGGGTTGCACCACTGGAGGCGCCCTATCGTCCAGTTCGTTCACTCCTTCATTCGCCGACTCCGAGGCGGTGAACCTTGGGAGCAAGCTCGTCCTTCTCACGCAGCACTCCTACGTTGCCGGAGCCGGTACGCCGCAATGCTCACTGGCCAACCTCCAGATAACAACGCTCAAACTCACCGGCGTCTTCGATACCATCCAGGCTGCCGCGACGAAGAACAAGATCCCAAGCTGGCGCATGGACGAAAACAACACCTGCTCCGGTCACGGTCAGCCGGGCCTAAGCGACACGCTCATCTCGGCTCTCTGGGCGATCGATTACATGTTCGAGGTTGCCAAGCGTGGTGGCAGCGGAGTCAATTTCCACGGCGGCGAGACCGGAATGGATGGAACGGTGCCCTTCTCCTTCACGCCCATCAACGAGACCAATGGCGTTGTGGTGGGGGTAGAGCCGGAATACTACGGAATGCTCCTATTCACCCAAGCCGGCGTGGGCTCGATGGTTTCCACGACCGTCACCACGAGCGCCCAAAACTTCACCGCGTGGGCCATCAAGGCGAACGGATTCATCAGCGTGGTGCTCAACAACAGGAACGACACGAGCGGCGTCAACGCCGCAGTGGATCTCGGAGCCGCGGTGAGCAGCGCGAGCGCGATCTATTTGCAGGGGACGCCTGCCGACTCACTGACGGCAGTGGCAGGGAACGTGACCCTTGCTGGCGCCCAGGTCACGGCGGCGGGCGTGTGGAATCGCAATTCACCCTACCTTCAGGCGACATCGGGAAACACCGTTTCTGTGTACGTCCCGCCCGCGAGCGCAGCGCTCGTCCGCGTCCTCCAGTAAGCCGGCCGCTAGCTTGCCGTGCCTGGCCAAAGACTTCGCGCGGTCTTGGATACGAACGTCCTCGTGGCCGGTGTCTTGCGGCCCGACAGGCCCACAAGGGCGACCGCAGATCACCCCTACGTCAAAAATGCCGGTTGGCGCCTGGGCCCTTCCTGTCCTCACCTCTCACCTGTGTGTTCTCAGCCCCCTCAGCCTCTCCGCGCCGGCGTCGCCTTCTCCCTCTACCTCCGTCGTGGCGGCCTCGCGGGCTCGCACATGATCGCCCGCCCATTGCGTTCCTTGCCGACCAAGCCGGCACACAGCTTTTCACCTTCGGCGGCATCGACGTTGATGTAGGTATGCGTGTTCATCGTGTCGATGGACGTGGCAGGCACTGACACGCCCGTGCTGGCCAGCAGGGACACGATCTCTTCACTTGAGATGCCATCCTTGCGACCCAGATTGAGATACAGCCGGACCTGACCAGGGGCGGGCGCTTGGTAGCTGGGCGTCGCAGCTTGGTAGCTGGCTGCCGGCGGTGGGCTGGCGGCAGTCGGCGCTTGGCTGGACGCCTCGGCGGTCTCCGGCGCAGGGGCAGGGCTCGCCGCGGGCGTGCGCCCGACCTCCTCGCTCCAGACTTCCCAGAACTCGCGGCCATCGCTCGACGGCGCTCCGGCAGTAGTCGTTGGCTGCGAAGGGCTTGGGGCTCTCTCGGGGCGGGGGCTTCGCTCGGCTCGCTCGCGACGCTCGCCACCGAAGCGCGGGCGATCCGACGAGGCGCGCTCGCGATCCCGCGGGGGGCGGCCGCGACTCGGCCCAGAGCGTTCGCGATCCCGGTAGTCGCCATGGCCGTGGCGGGACTCGGCCGGCTCACGGGCAGGCCGGGCCGGTTCGTCGCCGGCCTTGTCCGCTGGCTCAGCGCTATCCTGATGGAGCGGTTTGGGCGGTTCGACACGAGCCTCTTTCCCGGCCAGTGCCCCACGCAGCAGGCATCCGACCAGGCGTTCACCGTCACCAGCCCCCATGATCCGCCGGGCCAGCGAGCGCCATTCGGGGCTTGCGTCACCAGGCAAGAGGCTGCGCAGCCGCAACACGCTCTCACCCTCGTGTTTGGAGCGCAATTCCGCCTCTGAGGGCAGGGCTCGCTCCTCGGGCCGGATCTTGTAGAGCAACTTGAGATAGTAGAACGACCCAACCTCGGTTGGGCCAATGAGCGATATCGCGTGGCCCGAGCGGCCGGCGCGACCCGTGCGACCAGTGCGATGGATGTACGACTCGGGCGAGTCCGGGAAGGTGTAGTTGATCACGCAGGGCAGGTTTTCTATGTCGATCCCGCGCGCCGCCACGTCGGTGGCCACCAAAAAACGGATGCTGCCGGCGCGCATTCGGGTCATGACGTTCTCGCGCTCTGACTGCGAGAGATCCGACGAGATGGCCTCGGCGTCCAGTCCCTGCCGGCGCAGGAACTCGGCCACCCGGCCGGTTTCTTCGCGGGTGTTGCAGAAGATGAGCGCGCGATCGGGACTCTCAAAGGCGAGCACGCGCGTGAGTTCGGCTTCGCGCTGTCCGCCGGGTATGGAGTAGTAGATGTGGTGAATCTCGTGCACGCCCACGAAGTCGGCCGACAGGGTCACCATCTCGGGTTGGCGCATATAGCGACGCGCGAGCCGCTGGATGCCTTCGGGCAGGGTAGCCGAAAACAGCATGGTCTGGCGCTCCTTGGGCGTCCGTTCCAGGATGGCCTCGATGTCTTCCTGAAAGCCCATGGAGAGCATCTCGTCGCACTCGTCGAGCACGGCGCACTTGACCTTGTCCAGATGCAGAGTTCCGCGTCGCAAGTGGTCGAGGATCCGTCCCGGGGTGCCGCAGACGATCTGCCCGCCGGCGCGGAGCTGCTCGATCTGGCGTCCCATGGGCGCTCCGCCATACACGGGAACGATTGACAGTCCCGACTGGGCGCTGATGCGGGCGATCTCGGCCGCCACTTGCAGCGCCAACTCGCGCGTCGGCAGAAGCACGATGGCCTGCACCGACTTTTGGTTGGGGTCGACCATTCCGTCGGCAAAGGGAATTCCGAAGGCCGCTGTCTTGCCCGAACCGGTGCGCGACTGGACCATGATGTCGCGGCCCGCGCGCACCAGCGGAAGGGTGGCGGTTTGCACTTCCATGGGTTCGACAAATCCCATGTCCGTCAAGGCGCGCATGACCTCGGGTCGAAGGCCCAGGTCGGCAAAGGTAGTTTTCTTCTCGACCGGGCTGTCACCGGCCGCAGCGGCGGCGGGCGACGGAGCGTCGGTATTGTCTCTGACTTCTGCTTGATCGATCATTCCTAGTCTCCTGATGGCGAGCCGCTCGTACCGATGGCGTCGCCGAGTTTCTCGAGGCGTTTGTCGAGGCGGCCCAAACGCGGAACCAATTCTTTGGCAAAGCGTTTGAGAGCCTCGGTGTACGTAGTTTGGATGTTCCCCAGTTCCTCATGGGTGGCGGCCAGGGCTTCCATCTCCCGGCGCCCGTGCAGGGTTCCCGCCACCAGCCGACAGCGTCGTCCCAGCCCCACCCACTGCGACCGCCAGACTGCGCCCTCGTCGGCCCAGCGCTGCAGTTCATCGGCGTCGTCGTTGGCGAGAAGGTGATGGGATCGTTCCAGGTATTTGCGAAGCGCGACGGAAACCTCGCGCAGCTCACCGAAGCAACTGGCCATCTCCGCGTTGGAAACCTGGACGCTGATCGCGTCGCCGGCTGGCAGCGCGTGACGTCGCCGGTACAGGCTCACACTCACCGACAGCAGGAGGTACAGGCTGCCGAGCGCGATGATCGGAAGAATCGTCCAGGAAACCAGTCTGCGGTATTGCCGGAATTCTTGGGGTGGTGGTTTGGTAGGTAGAGACACGGTTCTCGGGGGGCGACGAGAAATCGACCCCTGCCCGTCAAGGGGGCTCCCAGCGAGGAGCGCGCGTCGCCGGAGCGCCGACGAGTAGGTGAAGGCTACGCGGCCCTATGCCGCTTGTCAAACTTGGCCTAGCTGTTTCACCACAGAGAGCACTGAGAACACAGAGGTCGGAGAAGAAGAGGGGGTTTGGGACCGGACAGGGACTGGGGCAACCCTTCCTTCAATCCGCTCCGGCTCTGTGACCTCTGCGCCCTCTGTGGTGTAAGGGCTAGCCTTCCCTACGGGCACGCCAGTTCCACGAGCCAGGTTGTCCGCACCACGAAGCCCTCTGCGGGCACGGAATCGAGCTGCAAGTCCGGGGGCGCCTGGTCAGCGGGCAGAAAGGGCCGGTCTGCCACCGACAACGTCACTCGGTGTGAAGCAAGCCCTGACACGATCTGGTTGTCCGCGCAGCTGGGAGCAAAGCGGATGAGTTCCCGGTTCACGGTACCGCTGGGGGGCAGTCTGTCCTCCCGGGCCTGGCGTGAAACCGAAGGGTCGTAGGGCGGGTAGTCGATGAACCAGCGAGCCCAAAGAACGTCGTCCAGGTTGGGGTCACCGACAGTGGCTTGAATGGTGTATGTGCTGTCTGAGGAAACTGGCAGCTCCGCGCCTGCGGTGGGAATGCTGCTGGCGACGAAGGGTGAGTAGTTTCCTCCTGGATCCTCGAACTGCGGCGCCACCGGAACCACGCAAGCGCAGGCCCAGAGGGGCAGGGCGGCCAGCCAGGCTTGTCGTGGATGTCGCGTGGGGAGCCGGCCGGCTTCGCCCCCTGCGGGGACTTCGGGACAACCCGCCACCCTACCCATCCCCCGCGCTTCGCGCGCGCCCTCGCCGGCCGAACCCTTCGAGGGTTCCCATGTCAATTGGCAGGTCATGGCAGCGGTCACCGGTCGTCGCCGGGGGGCAAGATGTCGTTCACGTCGTCGGCGCCAGCCACGCCCGATTCCTCGCGTTCCAGGTGTCGGAAGATGGTGCGCGGATCCACGCCCAGGTCACGCGCGGTGCGGGTGCGGTTGCCGCCGTTGAGGCTGAGCACTTCATTGATGTATTGGCGCTGCCAGCGCTCGCGCGCTTCGGCCAGGGTCAGGATGGCGGGCAGCTCGTCGGAGTTGATGCCGAGGTCGTCGGGGCCGAGCAGGGCCTTGTCAGCCAACACCAGCGCCTTCTTGATTCGGTTCTCCATCTCGCGAATGTTTCCCGGCCAGTGGTAGCGCTTGACCGCGGAGATCGCGCTGGCGGTAAACCCGCGCACCTTGCTGGCCAGCTCCTGCGCGTAGCGCGACAGTAGGTAGCGCGCCAGCACCACCACGTCATCTCCGCGATCGCGCAGAGGCGGCAAGTGCAGGTGCACGACGTTGAGCCGGTAGTAGAGATCCTCGCGGAAGTGACCGGACTTGGTGTCGGCCTCGAGATCGCGGTTGGTCGCGGCGATGATCCGGATGTCCACCGGCTCGGCCGCGGTGTCGCCCACACGGGTGACGGTGCGGTCCTGCAGAGCGCGCAGGATCTTGACCTGCAAGGACAGCGGCATCTCGCCGATCTCGTCGAGCAGCAGGGTGCCCTTGTTGGCCACCTGGAAGCGGCCGGGCTTGCTGGCCACCGCGCCGGTGAACGCCCCGCGCACATGGCCGAAGAGCTCGGATTCCAGCAGATTCTCGGGAATCGCGCCGCAGTTGATGCTGACAAAGGGACCCTTGGCGCGGGGCGAGCGGTTGTGGATCTCTCGCGCGATAAGCTCCTTGCCTGTGCCGGTTTCGCCCGTGACCATCACCGTGATGTCCGTCCCGGCCACCCGTTCAACTTTGCGAAAGACTTCCTGCATGGCCGGTGAAGAGCCCAGGATTTCCCCGAAACGCATGCGTTCGATGCGCTCCTGCAGAGATCGCTTGTCGAGCTGCAGCTCGTTGACTAGAAGCGCGTTGCGAATCAGCAACGAGGCCTGCGCCGCGAAGATGGTCAGGATCTCCAGCGCGGCCTCGTCAAAAAGCTGGGCCACGTTGTCGATGCCCACGTAGAAGATCCCGATCAAGTTGCCGCGTTCAAGCAAGGGCACGCACATCACCGAGGTCAGGCGCAGGATCATCACCGAAAGCGAATC
>PMBY01000494.1 GCA_003153875.1 Myxococcales bacterium
TTCGTGTACCCCGACATCGACGAGACAGTGAGGGTCGACATCGACGAGAAAGACCTGCGCGTGGAAACCATGCGCTCGGGCGGGGCAGGGGGCCAGCACGTGAACAAGACCGAGTCCGCCATTCGCATCACGCATATTCCCACGGGAATCGCGGTGCACTGCCAGCAGGAACGCTCCCAGCACAAGAACCGCTCCACCGCCATGCGCATCTTGCGTTCCAAGCTCATCGAGGTCGAGCAGAAGAAGATGGACGAGAAAATGGGCGGCATCCACGCGCAGAAGAAGGCGATCGAATGGGGCAGCCAGATTCGCTCGTATGTGCTGGCGCCCTATCGGCTGGCGTCCGACCACCGCACCGGCCTGAAAGTGGGCAACGTGGATGCGGTATTGGATGGCGATCTCGATCAATTCATGGTCGCGTTGCTGCTGCAGATGGCCGGCGATCCTTCAGCGAGGCCGCTGACCAAGCCGGACGAGGACGACATCGAAGTCTAGATGAGACACTTCAATAGATACGCAATGGTGAACCATGTCTGACGAACGCGAATTGATGGCCGAACGGGAGCGCAAGGTCGCCGAACTCCGCGCGGCCGGCCACAATCCCTACGCCAACGGCTTTCGTCCGACCTCGACGGCGCGTTCGATTCACGATTGGTTTGCCAGTGGGGCGGATCGTGAGCACCCTCCCTCGGGCGCGGGCGATGACGGCCGGCTCTCGCTGGCCGGTCGCATTGTCGCGATCCGCAGCTTCGGCAAGGCGGCCTTCGCCAAGCTTCGCGATCGCACCGGCGAGATCCAGGTATGGGTCAAGTTGGATGTGGTGGGCGAGCAGGTGTTTGGCCTGTGGAAGCTGGTCGAGCGCGGCGACTTCGTCGGTGTCGAGGGATCCGCGAGCCTGCTGACCAAGACTAAGGCTGGCGAGAACACCGTAGTCGTCGACCGCGTGCACATCCTCACCAAGGCGACGCGTCCCTTGCCCGAGAAGTGGCACGGCCTGCAGGACATGGAGATTCGCTACCGGCAACGCTACGTGGATTTGGTGGCCAATCCCGAGGTGTTCGAGGTGTTTCGCAAGCGCACCCAGATCGTGCGCCACCTGCGGCGTTTTCTCGACGAGCGTGACTTCATCGAGGTGGAAACCCCGATGATGCACACCGTGCTGGGCGGGGCAGCGGCGCGGCCTTTTCGCACGCACCACAATGCGCTGGCTCTCGACCTCACCATGCGCATCGCGCCCGAACTGCACCTCAAGCGCTTGGTGGTGGGCGGATTCGATCGGGTCTACGAAATCGGGCGCAACTTCCGCAACGAGGGGCTGTCGCGCCAGCACAATCCCGAATTCACCATGCTGGAGTTCTATCAGGCCTACGCCACCTACCAAGATTTGATGGAGTTGACCCAGCAGCTCTTGAGCGAGTTGGCACTCGAGATCTGCGGCGGCACGCGCATCACCTATCAGGGCCAGTCGGTCGATTTGGGACAGTGGGAACGCATTCCCATGAAGGATGCCATTGTGGCGGCGGTGGTCGCAGGCAAGCTGCCCGCGGGGTTGGAACGTCCCATGCTCGACGACGAGGCCGCCTTGTTGCGCTGGGTGGCCGGCTCGGGCGTGCTCGATCGCAAGGATGAACTGTCAGCCGCGTTGTCCAAGTGCGAGACGCACGGCCACCGGGTGGGCGCGCTCTTCGACTACGCCGGCGAGCAGGCGCTGCCGCAGGATCGCCCTGTGTTCGTGATCGACTATCCTGCGGAAACTTCGCCGCTCTCGCGACGCAACGACGCGGATCCGGGCAAGGTCGATCGGTTCGAGCTGTTCATCGTGGGGCGCGAGCACGCCAACGCCTTTTCCGAGCTGAACGACCCGGTCGACCAGCGCGCGCGCTTCCAGCGCCAGGTCGAGGCCAGGGCGCGCGGCGCTGAAGAAACTATGGACTACGACGAAGACTACTGCCGCGCTCTCGAGTATGGCCTGCCGCCGACTGCGGGCGAAGGCATCGGGGTGGATCGCCTGGTGATGCTGCTCACTGACCAGCCCTCCATCCGCGACGTCATTCTTTTTCCCTTGATGAGGCCGGAGTAGTGAGACCACCTAGAGCCTGTCGGGGAATCTCGGGCCGGCAGAGGTCGGCCCGCGTGCTCGTGAGCGTGAGCGGTAGCGTGAGCGACCAGCGACGAGCGGCTTGCGTGGGCGGCTCGCGTGAGCGCGGGCGAGAGCGGCCCGCGACACGCTCTCCGTCTTCCCGCAAGACCCACACGAACACGCTCACGCTCACCCTCACGCGACCCGCGAGCCGCGCCCCGACATGCACTGGATCGAGGCCCGCGTTTTTCTCTGCCGTGACGCACACTGGATGGTCGCATGAGTGAAAAGACTCGCACTGGGTTCGAGTGGTTCGTGGCCTGGCGTCACCTGCGCGATCCTGAGCGCCGCTCGCGCCGCGCCCTGTATTTCGGCCTGGCCGTCCTGCTGCTCGCCTTCATCGACCTGGCCGCGCTCAAGCTATTCGGCCATCCCACGCGCTCCACCTCGGGTTTGCTGACCCCGCAGCCGTCGGTGGCCTTCGAACGACTGTGGATGGCGGGCGCGGTCGGCGTGATTGCGGGCGCCGTGATCACCTTCATGGGCGTGCTGCTTGCCTCTTTCACGGTGTTCACGGCCATCTCGATTTTTGGCGTGTTTCTGGGCACGGCCGCGCCCATCCTGGCCCTGTCCGTGATGTCTGGCTTTGAGGTGGACCTCAAGACCAAGATCCGCGGAGCCAAGGCCGATGTCGTGATTACTACGGCGGACGATCAGCCTTTTCTCGACTGGCGCCAGGTGCGGGAAACCGTTCTGCGCGAACCCGGGGTGGTGGGGGCCACCCCCTATCTGGAGGCCGAGGTCATGATTCGGGCCGGGGCAGCTCCCGCGGGAATCATGCTGCGCGGGATCGATCCGGAAACCGCGCGTTCGGTGCTGGACCTGGGCCGCACATTGCGTGAGGGCAGCGTGGACGATCTGGAGCACCCCGAGCGGGTGGCCGACGACCCGTTTGCCCGCGAGGCCGGGGAGCAGGCAGCCAGCGACGACGAGCCAGCCCCCCACGGGGGCAAGCGCACACCAGCCGCCGCGGTGGCCGCCGGCGAGGTCCTGCCGTCGATCCTGCTGGGCGAGGAGCTTTTCGCGCGCACCCTGCGCGTGTTTCGCGGCAGCCACGTCGATGTCGTCTGCCCCTTGTGCAAGATGGGGCCTTCGGGCCCCATGCCCGGCCTCAAGGTGTTTCGTGCCGCGGGACACTTCTACAGCGGGATGTACGAGTACGACTCCAAACTGGCCTACATGGCGCTGGACGAGGCGCAGAAGTTCCTGGGCGCGCCCGGCGAGGTCACCGGCATCGATCTGCGCACGGGTAGCCCCGACGCCGCCCCTGCGGTCGCGACCGCGGTCCAGGCCGCCCTGGGCACCCGCTACGAAGTTCGCTCGTGGGAGGATCTCAACCGGGGGCTGTTCATGGCCCTGCGCCTGGAGAAGATCGCCATGTTCGTGGTGATGACTTTCATCGCGCTCGTGGCATCCTTCTCCATCATCTCGACCCTCATCATGATGGCCACCCAGAAAGCGCGTGAGGTCGCCATTCTCAAGGCCATGGGTGCCGCCGGTGGCGCCATCCGACGGGTATTCATCGCCGAGGGCGTGTACATCGGCTTGATCGGTCTGGCGGTCGGCGTTCCCACGGGCGTGATCGGTTGCAAGTTAATCGAGAAGTACGGCCTGCCTCTGCCCACGGACGTCTACTACATCAGCAAGCTCCCGGTGGTGATGCGGCCGAGCGAGATCCTGGTGTTGGCGGCTTCGGCCATGGCCTTGTGTTGTCTGGCCACCGTGTATCCGGCGTTGCTGGCTTCACGTATGCGGCCGGTCGACGGGTTGAGGTACGAGTGAGCGCATTGACACCGCCTCAGCCGGTCGCTACGGTGCCAGTCCCGATGGAAAACCGGAAAGCCGGCGCTGCAGAAGCTCGGTCCGATGCAACAACCGCCTCTGGCGGCGGCGCGCGCGTGCTGGTGCGCGACCTGTGGAAGGTGTTCGAGCACGGCGGTCGCTCGATCGAAGTCCTGCGCGGGATCGACCTGGATCTGGCGCCGGGCGCGCTGGTATCGGTGGTAGGTGCGTCAGGCGTGGGCAAGTCGACCCTGCTGCACCTGCTCGGCACGCTCGATGCCCCCAGCTCGGGGCAGATCCTGTTTGACGGTGTCAACGTCACGGATATGTCCCCGGCCAAGCTGGCCTCCTTCCGCAACCGCGAGATCGGGTTCGTATTCCAGTTCCACCATCTTCTGCCCGAGTTCACCGCGTTGGAAAACGTCATGATGCCCGGGCTCATCGCACGCCAGCCGCGCAAGCAGTGCCGCGAGCGCGCCGAGGCCATCTTGCTGCGTGTGGGCCTGCAGGATCGGCTGCGCCACCGGCCTGGGGAGCTGTCGGGCGGCGAGCAGCANNGCCATCCACGATCTGTTCTTCGAATTGAACCGCGAGTTGGGAATGACCCTTCTTCTCGTGACCCACAACGACGAGCTTGCCGGCCGAGCGTTCCGCAAGCTGCGCATGGTCGACGGTCGCATCCAGGAGGAGGGGTGAGTCCATCGCGACTCGCGGTGGCGGCCGGCTTGCGGAACGCGGGTCGCGGCGCGCGAGGGCGTGAGCGTGAGCGAGTTCGTGGGAGTCTGGCGGCTGGCGGAATGCGATCCGGGCACCGCGCCCCGCTCACCCCTGGGGGGGTTCGGGACGGACAGCCCACCCTTCCCACCCCTCGCGCTTCGCGCTCGCCCGTCACCCTCACGGGAGCCGCTCACGCTACCCGCAGTATGCGCACCGCTCACGCTACCGCTCACCCCACAGGGGCTTCGGGACGGACAACCCACCCCGCCCCCCCCTCGCGCTTCGCGCTCGCCCGTCGCGCTCACGCGCGCCGGCCTATCAGGCTGGTCGGCGTTTTCTGCGTCTGCGCGGCATTTTGGTCCGGTCCGGCCTACGCTCAAGATGACGATGCTTCGCAGGCGCCGCGGCTGCGAGCGCCTTCGCTGTCGATGGAGCCCGAGGCCAAGCCGGCGGCGCCCGTCAAGGTTCCCAGTTTGAAGGTGGTGCGCCTCCAGTTCCGTGGCAACCGCAAGGTGGAAGACGACGCCATCCGCGTCAACCTGCACACGCTGCCCGGCTCGCTGCTCAACAAGGACATCCTGCAGGAGGATGTGCGCGCCATCTGGAAGATGAGCTACTTCGAGGACGTGCAGGTCGAGAGCACCGACACCCCAGGCGGCATGGTGGTGACCTTCGTGCTCAAAGAGAAGCCCGCCATTCGCAAGATCTACGTATCGGGCCACGAAGAGGTCGGGCTCTCCAAGATCAATGAAGTGCTCGACATCAAGAAGGAACAGATCCTCGACCTGGCCAAGGTCAAGAAGAACGTGGAGAAGATTCGCGAGCTCTACTTGCAACGCGGCTTCTACATGGCGGATGTCGACTACGAATTGCGCCGCGACAGCCCGGGCGAGGTGGACGTCTACTTCCGCGTACACGAGAACAGCAAGGTGGAAGTGCGCCGGGTCAACTTCACCGGCAACCAGCACGTGACGGATCAGGAACTGCGCGACGTCATGCTCACCCAGGCCGGCGATCTCTTGTCGGCCATGACCTCGTCGGGCACGTACCGCGAGGACGTTTTCCAGCGCGACCTGACGCTGATTCAAGGTTACTACTTCGACCGCGGCTACATCAGCGTCAAGGTCGCGGAGCCGCGCCTGGAACTGTCCGCCGACAAGCGCTCGCTCTACATCAGCATCGCCATCGACGAGGGCGAGCAGTACCGCATCGGCAGCATCGAAATGAAGGGAGACCTTCTCGAGAAATCCGAGGTGCTTCTGGGACGGCTGCAGGTCAAGCCGGGCGAGATCTTCAACCGCTCCAAGGTGGCGCAGGATGTGCAATCCATCGCCGACTACTACAAGGACAAGGGCTACGCCTATGTGAACTCCACCCCCGAGACCACCGTCAACGAGAAGCAGCGGACGGTGAGCCTGTTCTTCGACATCCAGAAGGGCTCGGAGGTCACCTTTGAACGCATCAACATCCACGGCAACTCCAAGACGCGCGACAAGGTCATTCGACGCGAGCTGCGCATCTACGAGGGTGAGCGCTTCAGCCAGTACGCCTTGGACCTGTCCAAGCGCCGGGTCAATGCCTTGGGGTATTTCGAGAAGGTGGAAACCAGCACCAAGCGCGGCTCGGGCGACGACACCATGGAAGTCAACGTGGATGTGGCCGAGCGACAGACCGGCGCTTTCCAGATCGGCGCGGGTTTCTCATCGGTCGAATCCTTCATCGCGCAGGCGCAGATCTCGCAGAACAATCTGCTGGGCCGGGGCCAGTCGTTGGTGCTGCAGGCCCAGATGTCGTCGCTGCGGCAGCTCTTCATGTTGCAGTTCGATGAGCCGTATTTCTTGGACACCAACTGGCACTTCGGCTTCAACCTGTTCGACCAACAGCGCTACTACCTCGGGTTCACGCGCCAGTCTAAGGGCGGCAGCCTGACCTGGGGCTACATGCTGACCGACAGCCTGCGCATGTTTCTCACGTATACCTTGCAGGACATCGCGGTCAGCACCGGGGGCCAAAGCAGTCTGTTCAGTGGCGGCCAGCGTAGCCCCTTGCCACCAGGTTCGCTGGCCAATCTCTTGCACGCCGGCCTGGTCTCGTCCTGGCGAATTTCGCTGTCGCACGACACGCGCAACGACCGCATGTTTCCGCGCAGCGGCTGGTACAACACAATCTCCGCCGAGTTTGCCGAGCCGGCTTTCTTGTCGGCAGCCCAGTTCTCGCGATTTGAGGGAACCGCGCGCTATTTCTATCCGCTGTGGGGACCGCTGGTGCTGCGCTTGAAGGGCGACGTCGGCGCGGTGATCAGCCGCGAGGCGCGAGGCGTGCCCATCTTCGAGCGCTACTTCGTGGGCGGCATCTACGATGTGCGCGGCTTCCAGNNATAGGCGGGAACATGCAGGTGGTGGGCAAGGTCGAGCTCGAAATGCCCATCTTTGAGAAGCTCAACATCCGCGCCGTGGTGTTCAGCGACGTAGGCAACGCGTACAACCTGGAAAGTCAGTACTGCGGGGTGAAGCCCGCTTCCGCCGACATCTCCGTGGATCCCTGCAAGGCCGTATTCCCGCTCAACACCCTCCGCTCAAGCTGGGGCTTCGGGCTGCGCTGGTTCTCGCCCATCGGGCC